>JAPLLC010000226.1 GCA_026387775.1 Candidatus Methylomirabilota bacterium
GCTCACTCACGCGATCCTGGACGCCCTGCTGGGGGCGGCGGGATTGGGTGACATCGGGACGCACTTCGGGGTGGGCCGGCCGGAGAACATGGGAATCTCTAGCCTGCTCCTCCTGGAACGTGTCGTGGCCTTGGTGCGGTCGCAAGGATACCGGGCGAACAACGTGGATGCCACGGTGGTGGCCGAGGCGCCCAAGATCGGCCCGCTGATCCCGGCCATGCGGAAGCTATTGGCCGCCGTGCTCGGGGTCGCGGTGGCGCAAGTCAATCTCAAGGGCACCACGGCGAAAGGCCTGGGGGCCCTGGGGGCGGGCGAGGGGATCGCGACCTTTGCGGTGGCGTCGGTCGTCCGCCTGCGGATCCGACCGAGACGCGCCGGCGGGAAGCCCCCCCGACGAACGAAGTAAGCCGTTGTTAAAGAATAACTTGACCGGAGAAATTCCGGAAACGGCATAAGGAGCCGTAACGAAATTCCAATGAATGGACAAGTTATTTCGTAACGGCTCCTAACCACAGGGTCTCGGGACCCGAGGAAACCAAACCCCATGCCACTCCGAGTCCACAATACGCTCACGCGCACACTCGAGCCGTTCGAATCGCTCAGGCCGGGCGAGGTCCGGATGTACGCCTGCGGGGTCACGGTGTACGACCTCTGCCACATCGGGCATGCCCGCTCCACGCTCGTCTTCGACGTGATCCGCCGGTACCTGGAGTACGCCGGCTACCGGGTCCTGATGGTCCGCAACTTCACCGACGTGGACGACAAGATCATCGCGCGGGCGCGGGAGCGGGGGGTCGCCTGGGATGCGCTGGCGCAGGAGTTCATCGCCGCCTTCTACGCCGACATGGACGCCCTGGGAGTCCGGCGGGCGGACGTGGAGCCGAAGGCCACCGACCATATCCCCGAGATGGTCGCCATCATCGCCCGCCTCGTGGACCGCGGGCTGGCCTATGCCATGGACGGGGACGTCTATTTCGCCGTCCGCGACTTTCCCGGATACGGGAAGCTCTCGCATCGCAGCCCGGACGATCTCCACTCCGGGGCCCGCATCGAGGTGGACGAGCGCAAGCACGACCCCCTGGACTTCGCCCTCTGGAAGGCCTCGCGGCCCGGCGAGCCGGTCTGGGAGAGCCCGTGGGGGCCGGGCCGGCCGGGCTGGCACATCGAGTGCTCGGCCATGGCCGCCAAGTATCTGGGTGACTCCTTCGACATCCACGCCGGCGGTGAGGACCTGATCTTCCCTCACCACGAGAACGAGATCGCCCAATCCGAGGGAGCCTCCGGCGTCCCCCTGGCGCGGTACTGGCTGCACAACGGCTTCGTGACCGTGGGCGGGGAGAAGATGGCCAAGTCGGTGGGGAACTTCGTCACGATCCGAGACGCCCTCAAGCGCTTCCCCGCAGACGCCCTGAAGCTCCTGCTCCTCTCGACCAACTACCGGGGGCCGCTGGACTACACCGAGTCGGCGATGACGGAGAAGGTGAAGGCGCTTCAGGGCCTTCAGGAGTTTCTCAGGGGAGTGGAGATCCTTCGGGCCGAGGCGGGCCGGAGTCCTCGGCCGGCCGGGATCTCTGCGGGACGGCCGACCGACCATCCCGCCGAGCTCGCCTTCCGCGCCGCCATGGACGACGACTTCAACACGGCCCGGGCCACGGGGGTGCTCTTCGACCTGGTGCGGGATGGCAATCGATTGCTCCAGGAGGCCCGACAATCGTCACCGCCGTCGAGCGCGACGGTTGCCGCCCTGGAAGAGACCGCCGGGCTACTCCGTCGTCTGGGATCGATCCTGGCGCTCAGCCTTACCGAGGCGGCCGTGGACATGTCCTCGGCCACTGCTGTGGGCTTCACGCGTCCGGTCGAAGCGGCGGCGGAGGACCTCCGGCGGCTGGTGGCGGCCGAGCCGCCTTATCGGGATGATCTCCGCGCGCAACTGACGGACGTGGTGCGCGAGCTCTTGGCCCTCCGGGAAGCGGCGCGCAAGCGGCGGGCCTGGGCCGAGGCGGACGAGATCCGACAGACGCTGACTGCCTCCGGTATCCGGGTGGATGACACGCGGACGGCCTGCCACGCCACCTCGGAGTTTTCCCAGGAACGCGGGCTTCCGGCCGTCAGCGTGAGTTTGGTCAAGGAATGAACAGCCGCCGGGATCGTGGGACGGAGGCCGCGGTGGAGATCGTGATGGGGCCGCACGCCGCCCTGGAGACGCTCCGGGCCGGCAAGCGGACGGCCCGTCGCCTCTTCCTGGCCCGCGAGGAAGGGGGCGGGGTCATCGAGGAGATCCTCATGCTGGCCCGGGCGCGCCACGTGCCGATCGAATTCCGTCCACGGCCCGAGTTGGATCGGCAGGTGCGCGGGGCGACGCACCAAGGCGTCCTCCTCGAGGTGGGACCGTTCCCGTACGCGGACGCGGAGGTACTGGTGGCAGAGATGCAGGGGGGGGCCGAGCCGGGTTTCCTGCTCGTGCTGGACGGGGTCCAGGATCCGCAGAATCTCGGGGCGATCGTGCGGAGCGCGGACGCCGCAGGCGTCCAGGCGTGTGTCCTGCCCCGGGACCGGGCGGCCGGCGTGAGCCCGGCGGTCGTGCGGGCCTCGGCCGGGGCTACGGAGCATCTGCCCATCGCCCGGGTCGCCAACCTGGCGACCTTCCTGGAGACGGCGAAGTCCCACGGCCTCTGGGTCGTGGGCACCGACGCCGCGGAAGGCCGCGACCTGTTCGCCACCGACCTCACCGGCCCCATCGCCCTGGTCATCGGCGGCGAGGAGCGGGGGATGCGCGCCCTGACCAAGAGCCGCTGCGACCTTACCGTCCGGATCCCGGCCCGCGGCCGGGTGGCCTCCCTGAACGCCTCGGCCGCCGCCGCCGTGTGCCTCTTCGAAGTATCCCGCCAGCGCAGCCAGCGGGCCCAGTCGAGTACGGTGCCCGAGTTCCGATCTTAGAGCCCGCTTTCCTCCCGTTTCATCGCTCTTCTTTTCGTCACCGTGAAGAAACCCAGTAACGGCGCCTCCCCGTAAGATTGCACCTGAAAGGATTTTTGCGCGAAATAACGCGACCGAGGTTGACAGATCATGGAGAGTTGGATTAGAATAACGCTCCTTTCGGAAGGCTAGTCTGTCCTGGGGGTGGTTGGAAGAAGAAATAGTTTGCCAAGGCTGGGCGGTTTACATATACTAACGTTTTGTCCGCTGGCGTAGCTCAGCTGGTAGAGCGGCTGATTTGTAATCAGCGGGTCGGGGGTTCAATTCCCTCCGCCAGCTCCACCGGTCGAGTGTCTCCAGGGGCCGGCGGATATCGCGAAGCGCGCCCTGGATTCTGGGGAGATACCCAAGCGGCCAAAGGGGGCAGACTGTAAATCTGTTGGCTTATGCCTTCGGAGGTTCAAATCCTCCTCTCCCCACCACCGGATCGCAGACGAGGGATTTGGCTGAAACGGAAAGAGTCTTCGCACATCGGGTCGCCCGATAGTGGTGTGCACGGACTCTTCTGGGTGTTGATGGCGGCGCTGACAATTGTCTGGCGGGAATAGCTCAGCTGGCTAGAGCGCGAGCCTTCCAAGCTCGGGGTCGCGGGTTCGAATCCCGTTTCCCGCTCCATGCGTCTTTCCGCACCGGCAGCCGCGAATTCCTGTCAGCGAATCTTTAGGGGTTTCCGATCTGCGGGTGGCTGGCCCGGGTCCGGTCGTCGCAGGCCGTGTGGGGTTTGGCCGTCGCGTGGTGGCGGGTCACGCCGGCGGAGGCCGCGACCTTCAGCGCCTGTGGGAGGGGCGGTCGTTCCAAGACACATTCCGGACGGGACCGGCGAGCTTCGAGCAGGCCGTCCGCGATTTCGTGACTCGGGGGTATTGAGTCCAGACGGCTGGGCGCCCACGTAGCTCAGTTGGTAGAGCGCGTCCTTGGTAAGGACGAGGTCACCAGTTCGATCCTGGTCGTGGGCTCCATTTCTTTCTGGCCTCGGTGGTGAGAGGCCTGCGCAGGGAGACACTCTCATGGGGAAAGCGAAGTTCGAGCGGACGAAAGAGCACATGAACGTCGGGACCATTGGCCACATCGACCACGGGAAGACGACGCTGACCGCGGCGATCACGAAGGCCCTCGGCTTCAAGAACCCGAAGATCGCCTTCGTGCCGTTCGACCAGATCGATAAGGCGCCGGAGGAGCGGGAGCGGGGCATCACCATTGCCATCGCCCACGTGGAGTACGAGACCGACAAGCGCCACTACGCCCACGTGGACTGCCCCGGCCACGCCGACTACATCAAGAACATGATCACCGGGGCGGCCCAGATGGACGGCGCCATCCTGGTGGTGGCGGCCTCCGAGGGCCCGATGCCCCAGACCCGGGAGCACATCCTCCTCGCCCGCCAGGTCGGCGTCCCCAGCATGCTGGTCTTCCTGAACAAGGTGGACCAGGTGGACGACCCCGAGCTGATGGAGCTGGTCGAGCTGGAGGTCCGGGAGTTGCTCACGCAGTACGGCTTCCCCGGGGACGAGATTCCCATCGTGAAGGGCTCGGCCCTGAAGGCCCTCCAGTCCACCAGCAAGGACCCGAAGGCCCCCGAGTACGCCTGCATCTACGAGCTCGCGGCCGCCGTGGACAGCTATTTCCCTTGCCCGAAGCGCGAGATCGACAAGCCCTTCCTGATGCCTGTGGAGGACGTCTTCACCATCTCCGGGCGCGGGACGGTGGTCACCGGCCGGGTGGAGCGCGGGGTGGTCAAGGTCGGGGAAGAGGTGGAGATCGTCGGCATCCGGCCGACCCAGAAGACGGTCTGCACCGGCGTGGAGATGTTCCGGAAGCTCCTCGACCAGGGCCAGGCCGGCGACAACATCGGCGTGTTGCTGCGCGGGATCAAGCGCGAAGAGGTGGAGCGCGGGCAGGTCGTGGCCAAGCCGGGGTCCATCACCCCCCACACGAAGTTCAAGGCCGAGGCCTACATTCTCACCAAGGAGGAGGGGGGGCGCCACACCCCCTTCTTCGACGGCTATCGGCCCCAGTTCTACTTCCGGACGACCGACGTCACCGGGGTGGCCAAGCTCCCCCAGGGGACCGAGATGGTCATGCCCGGCGACAACGTCACCATGGAAGTCACTCTGATCCAGCCCATCGCCATGGAGAAGGAGCTCCGCTTCGCCATCCGCGAGGGCGGCCGGACCGTGGGCGCCGGGGTGGTGAGCGAGGTGCTGGAGTAACCGGGGCGGCGGGCCCTCCGACGGACGGGGTGATCGGTCAGGTTTCGGCAACTGCCCAGAGAGGGCGTCAGGTTAGCGCATGGACAACCAGAAGATCCGTATCAAGTTGAAGGCGTACGATCACCGGTTGCTCGATCAGGCAGTGAAGGACATCGTCGGGACGGTGGAGCGCTCTGGCGCGCTGGTTTCCGGTCCGATCCCTCTGCCAACGAAGATCAGCCGGTATACCGTGCTCCGCTCCCCGCACGTGGACAAGAAATCGCGGGAGCAGTTCGAGATTCGGACCCACGTCCGGATGATGGACATCGTCCAACCCACGCCGCAGACGGTGGACCAGCTTATGCGGTTGGATCTGCCGGCTGGCGTGGACGTCGAGATCAAACTCTGAGCAGGGTGTCGGACGGTCCGGGCCGCCCATTGGCGGATATCGGCGGCCGACCCCACAGCGTGTGTAGCGATGGCGATCGGATTGCTAGGCCGTAAAGTCGGGATGACGCAGGTCTTTGACGAGAAGGGCAAAGCCGTGCCGGTGACGATCATCCAGGCCGGTCCGTGTCCAGTCGTGCAGAAGAAGACGGCGGTTCGGGATGGATACGAGGCGATCCAGGTCGGCTTCGAGACCCAGCCGAACAAGAACCGAGTGACACGACCCCTGCAGGGGCACTTCGATAAGGGCCAGGTTGCGTACCAGCGGTTTCTCCGAGAGATCCGCCTGCGCGGGGGTGAAGGGGAATACCAGATTGGGCAGGTCCTGACCGTCAGCCTGTTCGCAGAGGGTGACCGGGTGCGGATCGCTGGCGTGACCAAAGGGCGAGGCTTTGCGGGCGGGGTGAAGCGCTGGAAGTACCGCGGTGGTCCCGCGACCCACGGGTCGATGTTTCACAAGGCGCCGGGTTCGATCGGGGCGTCGTCTTACCCCTCTCGCGTGTTCCGTGGACATCATCTGCCCGGACACATGGGGGCGGTGCGGATGACGGTGAGTGGGCTGCGCGTGGTCTCGGTCGATCCAGACAACAATCTGGTATTGATCGAGGGTGCGGTTCCCGGTCCGAGCGGTGGCGTGGTCACGATCCAAAAGGGGAAGTAGTCAGGACCGATTCGATGCCGCCTGACGGGGCGGGGACCGGATGAGACGATGGCGACACACGTAGATGTAGTCAACGCGAAGAACGAGACGGTGGATCGTTGCGAACTGCCCGAGACGATCTTTGGCGCGCCGGTGAAGCCGCACCTTATGCACGAGGTCGTCCGGATGCAGCTGGCGAATCGGCGTCAAGGGACCGCGGACACCAAGGGGCGAGCCGAGGTGCGCGGGGGTGGGAAGAAGCCCTGGAAGCAAAAGGGCACGGGCCGGGCGCGATCTGGCAGCTCCCGGTCGCCACTGTGGCGGCACGGAGGAACGGTCTTCGGCCCGCATCCGCGATCCTATGAGTACGGGGTGCCGAAGGCGGTGCGACGGCAGGCCCTGCTGGCCGCGCTGACCACCAAGGCCCAGGCAGGTGCGGTTCGAATCGTGGAGTCTCTGAATCTGGATCGGCCAAGCACCAAATCGATGCTGGCACTGCTCTCAGGGGCGGGGATCCAGGGGAAGACCTTGGTGGTCCTGTCGGCTCGGGACGAGGTTTTGGAGAAGTCGGCGCGAAACCTGCCGACGGTCCGAGTGCTGACGGTCCGTGGGCTCAACGTCTACGACGTGCTCAGAGCGGACACGCTGGTGCTCACCCCGGAGGGGGTGCAGACCGTGCAGGAGGTGCTGGGGTCATGAAGACGGCGTATCAGGTCGTACAAAAGCCGCTCTTGACCGAGAAGGGGACTCGGCTCAAGGAAGAGGGGAATCAGTACCTCTTCCGTGTGGCCAAGCGGGCCAACAAGATCGAGATCAAGCAGGCGATCGAGGCCCTCTTCAAGGTGACGGTTCTTGAGGTGCGCACGCTCCCAGTGCGCGGCAAAGCAAAACGGCTCGGTCGCTTCCAGGGGAAGCTGCCGGACTGGAAGAAGGCCATCGCCACGCTGAAGGCGGGCGACTCGATCGAGCTGTTCGAGGGCGTGTAGCGGGTGTAGCGTAGAGCGGGCCGCGCAAAGCGGGCCGCTGAAGCAAGGACGGACTCCGATGCCTGTAAGAAAATATCGACCGACATCCGCCGGGCGACGCTTCCAAAGCGTCTCCACCTTCGAAGAGGTGACCAAGACGACCCCGGAGAAGTCGCTGCTGGCTCCTCTCCGGAAGACGGGGGGACGGAACGCGCTCGGGCGTGTGACCTGTCGCCACCACGGGGGCGGCCACAAGCGCATGTACCGGGTGATCGACTTCCGAAGGGATAAGGTCGGGGTGCCGGCAAAGGTGGCGGCGATCGAGTACGACCCGAACCGCTCCTCGCGCATCGCCCTGCTGCACTACGCCGACGGGGAGAAGCGTTACATCCTGGCTGCGGTCGGGTTGGCGGTGGGTGACGAGGTGATGTCCGGGCCGGAGGCCGAGGTCAAAACCGGCAATGCGCTCCCGCTGCAGAACATCCCGGTTGGCGTGAACGTCCACAACGTCGAGCTCCAGCCGGGACAGGGCGCGCGCCTCGTCCGGACCGCCGGTTCCATGGCGCAGTTCGTGGCGAAAGAGGGGGAGTTCGCCCTCCTTCGGCTTCCCTCCGGCGAGATGCGCAAGGTCCGCCTGACCTGTATGGCGACGATCGGCCAGATCGGGAACGAGGACCACGAGAGGGTGTCGATCGGGAAGGCGGGTCGGTCCCGCTGGCTGGGGATTCGCCCCTCGGTGCGTGGTGTGGCCATGAATCCCCATGACCATCCCCTGGGCGGTGGCGAGGGGAAGAGCTCCGGTGGGCGCCACCCCTGCAGCCCGTGGGGCAAGCGCGAGGGGAAGACCCGACAGAGAGGCAAGTTCTCCGACCGGTATATCGTGAAGCGACGCAAGTAGGTTTATAGCGGACGTTCCGTGTGGGGAGATCCACGGGGCGCTGGGCACGGAGGACACGTGGCACGGTCATTGAAGAAGGGGCCGTTCATCGAGGCCCGACTGCTGAAGCGGATCGAGGATATGAATCGAGCTCGCGAGAAGAAGGTCCTCAAGACCTGGTCGCGGCGCTCGACGATCCCGCCGGAGTTCGTCGGTCATACCCTGGCGGTGCACAACGGAAAGAAATTCATTCCGGTGTACGTCCAGGAGAATATGGTCGGTCATAAGCTGGGCGAGTTTTCCCCCACCCGCACGTTCCGGGGGCACAGCGCCCATACCGCCAAGTCCACGGCGCCGAAGTAGCGTGAGCGGCGCAGGGCCGACCGGGATGGGGTTTCCCATGAGGGGATCGCATGCCGGGGGCCGGGGTTAGAACATGGCAGAAGCCAAAGCGGTTGCGAGATTTGTGCGAGTGCCGGCCCAGAAGGCGCGGCTCGTCGCTGATCTGATCCGGGGGAAGGACGTCAATACGGCCTTGGTACAGGTGCAGGTGACGAAGCGCCAGGCGGCGCGCATCGTGGAAAAGGTCCTGCGCTCGGCCATGGCCAACGCGACTCAGAATCATGGGGTTCGGGACGTGGACCGGCTGGTGGTGGCCGAGGTGTACGTGAACGAAGGTCCGACCATAAAGCGGATCCAGCCCCGGGCGATGGGCCGGGCGTTTCGGGTCCGGAAGCGGAGCAGCCACATCACCATCGTGCTGCAAGAGCGCGGGGAAAGCTAGCGCGGGGACGCTGACCCTCCGGGGTGGAGGGGTGCGACCGAGGCTTGGACGAGGGAGGACGGCGTGGGACAGAAGACGCATCCCCTGGGGTTTCGGCTGGGTGTCATCAAGACGTGGCGCTCTCGCTGGTACGCCGGAAAGAACTACGCGGAGATGCTGCACGAGGATCTGCGGCTTCGCCGGTACATCAAGGAGCGCCTCCATCACTCCGGGGTGTCTCGCATCGAGATCGAGCGCAAGGCGGACCAGATCCGGATCATCATCCACACGGCGCGACCGGGCATCATCATCGGGAAGAAGGGCTCTGAAGTCGAGAAGCTGCGCGCCGAACTGGGGAAGATGACCAAGAAAGAGGTCCGACTGGATATCGAGGAGGTGCGTAAGGCCGAGACCGATGCGCAACTCGTAGCCGAGCAGATCGCCCAGCAACTGGAGCGCCGAGTGGCCTTCCGCCGTGCCATGAAGAAGGCGGTGCAGTCGGCCATGCGGCTTGGGGCCCAGGGGGTCAAGGTCGCCTGCGCGGGTCGGCTGGCCGGGGCGGAGATCGCCCGGTCGGAATGGTACCGGGAAGGCCGGGTTCCCCTGCATACTCTCCGGGCGGACATTGACTTCGGATTGACGAACGCCAAGACGACCTACGGGATCATCGGAGTGAAGGCCTGGGTCTTCCACGGCGAGGTGCTTCCCGAGACTCTGGGTGTGGAGATCAAACCGGTAGAGCGGTACCGGGATCCGCGCCCCCCGCTGGATCGTCAGCGCCGGCGGCGTCCGCCAGCCCCCGCGGCTCCGCAGAGATAAGACGAGGGTAGGAGCAATCCATGCTGGTTCCGAAGCGGGTAAAATTTCGCAAGCAGCAGCGAGGACGGCGATCAGGTCTGGCCATTCGGGGGAGCTCCCTGGCATTCGGCCAGTACGGGCTGAAGGCTCTGGAAGCCGCCTGGATCACCAACCGGCAGATCGAGGCGGCCCGGCGCGCCATGACCCGATATATCAAGCGGGGCGGGAAGGTGTGGATCCGGATCTTTCCCGATAAGCCGATCACGTCCAAGCCAGCCGAGACGCGGATGGGCAAGGGCAAGGGAGCGCCGGAGGGCTGGGTCGCCGTGGTGAAGCCGGGCCGCATCCTCTACGAGATGGAGGGGATCACGGAGGTCGAGGCGAAGGAGGCCATGCGCCTAGCGGCCATGAAGCTCCCCATCGCTACCCGGTTCGTGAGTCGAACGACAACGGGAGCCGTGTGATGAAATACGCTGAGCTGAAAGACCTGACGGCGGAGGAACTCCGGCAGAAGGAAGCCGGACTCCAAGAGGAGCTGTTCAAGCTGCGCCTCCGGCAGGCCACGGCCCAGGTGGAGAACCCCATGCGGATTCGGCAGCTCCGCCGCGACATAGCCAGGATCCGGACGGCCCAGCACGCGCTGACGCCCGGGACAGCCAGTCAGGGAGGGTCTTAGGATGGCGGAGGAGCGCAGCCAGCGGCAGATAGTCGTCGGCACGGTCGTCAGCGACAAGATGCAGAAGACGGTTGTGGTGGAGATCGCCCGTCTCACGAAGCACCAGAGCTACGAGCGTATGGTGCGCCGAAAGACGAAGGTGAAGGCCCACGACGAGCAGAGCACCTGTCGGGTGGGGGACACGGTCCGGTTGATGGAGACGCGACCGCTGTCGAAGGACAAGCGGTGGCGCGTCGTCGAGGTGTTGCAGAAGGCCGTCTGAGATTTTTGTCGCCCCGCGGGCCTCGCGTCGAGGTGATCCGTGATGGGGTGAATGACAGGGAAGAGCCATGATCGGCCTCCGAACAATTATGGATGTCGCGGACAACTCCGGGGCCAAGCGGATCTCGCTGATCAAGGTCCTGGGCGGGTCGGCCAAGCGCTATGCGCGGCTTGGGGACATCATCGTGGCCAACGTGAAGGAAGCGGTCCCCGATGGCACCGTCCGGAAAGGGGCCGTTGTCAAGGCCGTGGTGGTGCGGACGGTGAAGGAAAAGCGCCGGCCGGATGGCACCTACATCAAGTTCGACCGCAATGCGGCTGTGTTGATCGACGATCACAACGATCCGGTCGGGACCCGTATCTTTGGGCCGGTGGCCCGCGAGCTACGGGAGGCCCGGTTTATGAAGATCATTTCCCTGGCTCCGGAAGTTATCTGACGGGGTCGGACGGTGCTGCGCGAGGGCGGATCATGGGTGTGGGACATCGACTAGCAGTACAGAAGAATGACCTGATCGAGGTGATCGCCGGGAAGGACAAGGGGAAGCGCGGAAAGGTGCTGCGCGTGCTCCCCAAGATCGAAAAGATCTTGGTGGAGAAGATCAACTTCGTCAAGAAGCACGAGAAGCCGGGTCGCCTGGGCCAACGGGGCGGCATTCTGGAGCGGGAGAATCCCCTGCACGTGAGCAATGTGCAGCTCGTGTGCGGAAAATGCGATCGTCCGGTGCGGGTCGGGCGCACGCAATTGGCGGATGGACGCAGGATTCGGGTGTGCCGCGAGTGCGGCGAGACAATGGACTAGGCCATGGCGGATAAGTCGGAACGCAAAGGCCGCGTGAGCGCGGCGAAGACGGACAAGGGCGAGAAGACGGCGAAGGCGAAGGCCGAGCCGGCTCCCAGCTTTCCGCGTATCCCCGCGCGGCTGCGGGAGCGCTTCCGGCGGGAGATCACCCCGGCGCTGATGCAGCAATTCAGCTACTCGAACCGGATGCAGGTCCCTGAGATCAAGAAGGTCGTGGTCAACATGGGTTTGGGCGAGGCGGTGGCCAACGTCAAGGTGATCGACGCGGCGGTTGCCGAGATGGCGCTCATCACCGGACAGAAGCCGGTGGTGACGCGGGCCAAGAAGTCCGAGGCGGCCTTCAAGCTGCGCGAAGGAATGCCCATCGGGTGTAAGGTCACGCTGCGGGGCGAACGGATGTACGAGTTTCTGGATCGCCTGCTCTCCGTGGCCCTGCCCCGCATCCGAGACTTCCGCGGGGTCCCGACCAAGTCCTTCGATGGTCGGGGGAACTATTCCCTTGGAATTCGTGAGCAGCTGATCTTTCCTGAGATCCGCTACGACAAGGTGGATATGACCAGAGGAATGGATATCTGCATCCAAACCTCGGCCCGGACCGACGAAGAGGGCCGGGCACTCCTGGAGCAGGTTGGGTTTCCCTTCCGGAAGTAGACGAGAGGCGCTATGGCGAAGACTAGCCTGATCATCAAGTCGCAACGGGAGCCCAAGTTCGGGGTCCGGCGGTACCATCGGTGCCGGATTTGTGGGCGGCCGAGGGGGTATCTCGGAAAATTCCAGATGTGCCGGATATGCTTCCGGTCACTGGCGCTGCGCGGTGAGATTCCCGGCGTCATCAAGGCCTCGTGGTAGCCACTTTTCGCTCAGTCATGTGGAGTTGCGAATGGCAATGACGGACCCGATCGCAGACATGCTGACCCGGATCCGCAACGCGAATCAGGCGTTGCTGGAGCGGCTGGACATTCCGGCGTCTCGCCTCAAGGTGGAGCTGGCCAAGGTCCTGAAAGCCGAGGGATATATCCGGGCCTACCGCCTGATCGACGACCAAAAACAGGGGATCCTGCGGGTTTACCTGAAGTTCGGAGCGGGCAACGAGCGAGTTATCCGCGGGATCAAGCGAGTCAGTCGGCCGGGCCTGCGGGTATATCGCAAGGCCCTGAAGGTTCCCCAGACGGTGGAGGCACTGGGAGTGGCGGTGGTCTCCACCTCGCAGGGCCTCATGACCGGGAAGACCGCGCGGGAGCGCGGCCTGGGCGGCGAGGTGCTGTGCTACGTGTGGTGATTCGGATGGCCCCTTGCGGCGGTAGGGTCGGCGTCGACCTTCCGGATGCGGGCGCGGCCAGCGCGGAGCGGTAGGGGTATGTCACGTATTGGCAGGCTTCCGATTCCAGTCCCCGACGGCGTCACAATCGACATCCAGGGGCAGACGGTCACGGTACAGGGGCCCAAGGGGTCTCTGACACTCACGGCACACCCGGCGATCCAGTTGCAGGTAGAGGACCGCAGCGTCCTGTGCCGGCGCTCCTCGGACGAGAAGGCCCACCGAGCGCTTCACGGTCTGACGCGGAGCCTTGTCCGCAACATGGTGGACGGGGTGGTAAAGGGCTTCGAGCGGCGACTTGAGCTGGTCGGCGTCGGCTACCGCGCCTCGCTTCTCGGGCCGAATCTGAACCTGGCCCTGGGATTCTCCCACCCGATCATCTACCCCGTCCCGAAGGGGATCAAAGTCGAGGTGAAGGACCAGACACAGGTCCTCGTGAGCGGCATCGACAAGCAGTTGGTGGGTGCGGTGGCGGCGAAGATCCGGAGCTTCCGACCTCCCGAGCCATACAAGGGCAAGGGGGTCAAGTACGCCGAAGAACGGATTCGACGGAAGGCCGGAAAGGCCGGCGCGAAGTAGCTCTGCCTGGGGTAGCTGTACCCGACGAGGAGAGGAGAGGGCCGCAGGTGGGACAGTTTGAGGAGAAACGGGAAGCGCGAGTGCGGAGGCACCAGCGCGTGCGCAAGACGGTGCGGGGCACGGGGGATCGCCCACGGCTCTGCGTCTTCAAGAGCAGCCGACATATCTACGCGCAGATCATCAACGACGAGGAGGGGCGGACGCTGGTGACGGCCTCGACTCTGTCGAAGGATTTCGCGCGGGCGGGAGACCGGATGAAGAAGACCGAGGCCGCCAAGGTGGTGGGTACGATGGTGGCCGATCTGGCACTGGCGGCCAAGATCGAGTCGGTGGTCTTCGACCGGGGCGGCTATCCGTACCACGGGCGGATCAAGGCCCTGGCCGCGGCGGCCCGGGATAGGGGGTTGAAATTCTGATGGGTGCCCCACGGTTGGTCCAGCGTATCATCGCGGAAGGCTTGCGCCTGACGGAGCGGGTGGTTCATATCAACCGAGTTGCCAAGGTGGTGAAGGGCGGCCGTCGGTTCAGCTTCAGTGCCTTGGTGGTGGTCGGGGATCAGGACGGCCACGTCGGGGTGGGACTTGGAAAGGCCAACGAAGTTCCCGAGGCCATCCGGAAGGGAATGGAGGAGGCCAAGAAAGGGTTGACCAAGGTCACTCTCAAGGGTACCACGATTCCCCACGTGAGCCTCGGAGAGTACGGTGCCGGGCGCGTGCTGTTGAAGCCGGCTTCGGTGGGGACCGGGATCGTGGCCGGAGGTGCCGTCCGAGCGGTCCTGGAGGTGGTGGGGGTCAAGGATGTCCTGTCCAAGTCGCTCGGCTCGGACAACCCGCACAACGTGGTGAAGGCGACGATACAGGGACTCAAGCAGCTCCGGTCGCAGGCGGACGCGGACCGGCTTCGAGGGCGTGAGACGGCACCCGCGGTGGCGATTGGGCGGGTGGAAGGAGGCCAGCCGTGAGCGGGCGCCTCAAGATCACGCTCTACAAGAGCGCAATCGGATCGACGCCCCGTCAGCGGGAGGTCTTACGCGGGTTGGGACTGGGCCGGGTGAGTTCCAGTGTGGTCCGGCCCGATGACCCCGCCATTCGCGGCATGGTGACGAAGGTGACCCACCTAGTGAAGGTGGAGGTCGTGTCCGGCGACGGGCGCGGCCTCGGGGGCGAACGGGGATGAAACTGCACGAGTTGAAGCCGCCGGTGGGATCGCGCCATCGGCGCAAGATCGTGGGTCGTGGTCCGGGGTCGGGTCACGGGATGACCTCCGGCAGGGGAGAAAAGGGCCAGAAGGCGCGCTCGGGCGGAGGGACCCGGCCTGGCTTTGAGGGAGGCCAACTCCCGCTCCATCGGCGCGTGCCCAAACGGGGGTTTGTGAGCCTCTTCCGCAAGGAGTATGAGATCATCAACGTCAAGGACCTAGAGCGCTTCGCTCCGGGGACGGCTGTGACTCCCGCCAGCTTGGCCGAAGCTGGGATGCTTCGGGTGGCTAGCGCGGCAGTCAAGATCCTAGGCGAAGGGAGTCTGAGCAAGACTCTGACGGTTTCGGCGCACCGGTTCTCCAAGACTGCGGAGGAGAAGATCCGCGCGGCGGGCGGGACCGTCGAGGTCATCGGGTCGTGATCGAGCAGGTCCGCAACATCTTCCGTGTTCCAGAGCTGAAGCGGCGAGTCCTCTTTACTTGCGCGCTTCTGATCGTGTACCGAATTGGGGCGCACGTTCCCACGCCGGGCATCGATGCTCACGCGCTGGCGCTCTTCTTCCAGCAGCAGGGCGGGAATCTCCTGGGCTTCTTTGATCTGTTTTCCGGCGGGGCGCTTCGGCGCCTGTCGGTGTTCGCCCTGGGGATTATGCCGTACATTTCGTCCTCCATCATCCTGCAGCTCTTGGCGGTGGTGGTTCCCGCCCTAGAGAAGCTGCAGAAGGAGGGGGAGGCCGGGCGGAAGAAGATCACGCAGTACACCCGGTTCGGCACCGTGGGTCTGGCGGCGATCCAGGGTCTCGGCATCGCCATCGGCTTGGAGAGCATGCAGATCAAGGGAGCCATGGTGGTCCCCTACCCCGGCTGGGCGTTCCGGATGATGACCACGATCACGCTCACGGCGGGAACCTTGTTCCTGATGTGGCTGGGCGAGCAGATCAGCGAGCGCGGAGTCGGGAACGGTATCTCGCTCCTGATCTTCGCCGGGATCATCGTCCGTCTCCCCGAGGCGATCGTGGCATCCTGGACGATGATCACCCAGGGGGAGCTGAATCCGCTTATCTTTCTCCTGCTCATAGTGATCATGGTGGTTACGGTGGCGGGGGTCATCCTGATGACCCTGGGGCAGCGGCGGATACCGGTCCAGTACGCGAAGCGAGTGGTGGGTCGGCGGGTGTACGGCGGGCAGAGCACCCACATTCCGCTGCGCGTGAATACGGCGGGGGTTATCCCGGTCATCTTCGCCAGCTCCATCATCGCCTTTCCCGCCACCGCAGCCCAGTTCATTCAGCATCCGTGGGCGCAGACGGTGAAGAGCTGGCTGGCCTTCGGGGGGGTCCCGTACACTCTTCTCTACGGCGGCGGCATCATCTTTTTCACCTATTTCTATACCGCCATTATTTTCAACCCGGCCGACGTGGCCGACAACATGAAGAAGTACGGCGGATACATCCCGGGCATTCGGCCGGGGAGCAAGACGGCAGAATTCATCGAGCGCGTGCTGGATCGGATCACCCTGGTTGGGGCGCTTTATTTGGCGGGAATCTCGATCCTTCCCGAGATCATGATCACCCAGATGAACGTGCCGTTCTATTTCGGGGGCACCTCGCTCCTGATCGTGGTCGGGGTGGCCCTGGACACGGTGCAGCAGGTCGAGTCACACCTCCTGATGCGCCACTACGAGGGCTTCCTGAAGAAGGCGAAGGTCCGCGGGCGAATCAGCTAGCCCGGTACCCGGATGGGCCGGGGGAGCGAAACGGAAATGCGCATCATCCTCTTGGGGCCTCCTGGCGCCGGCAAAGGGACGCAGGCCAAGCTTCTGATCGAGAGGCTCGGCGTCCCGCAGATTTCCACCGGCGACATGCTGCGGGCGGCGGTGAAGGCGGGGACCCCCCTGGGCGCGGAGGCCAAGGCCTATATGGATCGGGGGGGCCTGGTCCCGGATGCGGTCATCATCGGTCTGGTTCGGGAGCGTCTACAGGTCCCCGATTGTTCCCGAGGCTACATTCTTGACGGTTTTCCCCGTACTGCGGCGCAGGCCGAGGCGCTTGAGACAACGCTCAAGGATCTCCATCTCAGCCTGGATCACGTCCTGTGTCTGGAGGTGCCCAGCGAGGATCTCGTTTCACGTATCGCAGGGCGGCGGACGTGTCGGAACTGTGGGGCGATGTACCATCTGCGGTTCTCCCCTTCCAAGCGTGAGGGTGTCTGCGATGCCTGCGGCGGGGAGACGTACCAGCGGGATGACGATCGGGAGGAGACGGTCCGGCAGAGACTGCTGGTGTACGAGGAGCAGACGGCGCCCCTGATCCGCTTCTACGATGGGCGAGGGCTGCTGCGCCGCATCCCGGGGACAGGGGAGGTCGCCGAGATTTTCGCCCGGATGGTGAAGAGTCTGGGCGTCTGAGACATGCGGGATAAAATCATCCTGAAGGCTCCCTGGGAGCTGGAGATCCTGCGACGGAGCAATCGACTGGTGGCCGAGACCCTGCGGGAGTTGACTCGGATGGTTCGGCCCGGGGTGAGTACACTGGAGTTGGATCGGTTCGCCGAGACCTATCTCCGAGAGCGGGGAGCTCGACCGGCCTTCAAGGGGTATCGGGACTACCCGTTCACGCTCTGCGCTTCGGTCAATGAGGCGGTGGTCCACGGGTTTCCGTCGACGCGTCTTCTCCGGGAAGGGGACATTCTGAGTCTGGATATGGGTGCCGTCGTTGACGGGTACTACGGGGACGCGGCCGTTACCCTGCCGGTGGGACGGATCTCAGGAGAGGCGGAGCGGCTGCTCCGTGTGACCCGGGAATGTCTGGAGCGGTCGGTCGGGGCGGCCCAGCCAGGCGGGCGTCTCGCCGATATTTCGCAGGCCGTGCAGGGGCACGCCGAAGCGAACGGGTTCTCGGTGGTTCGGGTGTTCGTGGGTCACGGTATCGGCAAGGCCCTGCACGAGGCCCCGCAGATCCCGAATTTCGTGGACGCGGGGCAGGGAAGAGGTCCGGTCCTGAAGGCGGGGATGGTGTTGGCCATCGAGCCGATGGTCAACGCCGGAGGGCCGGATGTCCGGGTGCTAGGCGACAAGTGGACGGCGGTGACCGCCGATGGTGCGTTGTCTGCCCATTTCGAGCATACGGTGGCCATCACGGAACACGGATCGGAAGTCCTCACGCTGTTGGACGGGTAAGGTGCCTGAGAGGGGCGCCACCCGCACGAGGAACGCCAAGGCCTATGGCCAAAGAAGAGGCCATTGAAGTCGAGGGGACGGTGCTCGAGCCGCTTCCCAATGCGATGTTTCGGGTGCAACTCGAAACCGGACACAAGGTGTTGGCCCATATCTCCGGGAAGATGCGGATGCACTTCATCCGGATCCTGCCCGGAGACAAGGTCACGGTGGAATTGTCGCCCTACGATCTCACGCGGGGACGGATTATCTACCGCTACAAATGACCCGGGTCGCCGAAACTGGCCGCCGTGGTGGGGCCGGACGGGGACCGGGGAGACGGGTGCAGGGATGAAGGTGCGGGCGTCGGTCAAACCAATGTGCGAGAAGTGCAAGGTCATCAAGCGGAAAGGGGTCCTCCGCGTCGTATGCGAGAACCCCAAGCACAAGCAGCGCCAGGGATAGGCGGACGGCGCCAGGGAGGTTCACGTGGCGAGAATAGCGGGGGTGGATCTACCCCGGGAGAAACGGTTGGAGGTCGCCCTCACCTACATCTACGGGATCGGGCGATCCCTGTCCAAGAAGATCCTGTCCGAGGCCGAGGTGGGCGTGGAGGTCCGTGTCAAGGATCTCACCGAGGACCAGGTCAGCAAACTTCGCCGGGTCATCGAGAGTGGCTACCGGGTGGAAGGCGATCTGAAGCGGCAAGTGGCCATGGACGTCAAGCGACTCATGGACATCGGCTGCTACCGTGGCCTGCGCCATCGCCGAGGACTTCCTGTGCGGGGGCAGCGCACCAGCACCAACGCGCGGACGCGCAAGGGGCCGAAGCGTGCGGTTGGGGTGAAGCGGTCTGCGAAGTCCTCCCCGACCGGCAAGGGCGCATAGGACCGGCGGAGGATTCATGGGTGTCGGGCCTGCGTCGGACACCCCCGCATGGATTTCGGCAAATCCGGAGGAATGAATGGCGACACCAGTGAAGCGAACGGGCTCCTCGCGTCCCAGCAAGAAAGAGGGGAAAGGGGTCACCCACGGCATCGCCTGTATCCAGGCCACCTTTAACAACACCATCGTGACGATCACGGATGGGGCGGGCAATGTGGTGACCTGGGCCAGTGCGGGCAGCGCGGGATTCAAAGGCTCTCGGAAGAGCACCCCCTTTGCGGCCCAGATGGCGGCGGAGAACGCGGCAGGGAAGGCTATCTCGCAGGGGATGAAAGAGGTCAAGGTGTTTGTGAAGGGGCCCGGGGCCGGGCGGGAGGCGGCGATCCGTTCTCTGCAGGCGGCAGGGCTGGAGATCACGGCCATCAAGGACGTGACGCCGATTCCGCACAACGGGTGCCGGCCGCGCAAACGGCGGCGCGTCTAAGAAGGAGTAAGCGTAGTGGCCCGACATACCGATCCGGTCTGCAGGCTGTGCCGACGGGAGGGCATGAAGCTCTTCCTCAAGGGCGATCGTTGCTTCTCGGCCAAGTGCTCCCAGGAGAAGCGAAGCTATCCACCCGGGCAGCACGGGCAGCGCCGGTCGAAGCCGTCCGAGTACGGCCTGCAGTTGCGCGAAAAACAAAAGATGAAGCGGATCTACGGCGTCCTGGAGACGCAGTTTCGCACCTATTTCAAGATGGCCGCCCGGCAGAAGGGGATCACCGGCGAAAACTTGGTCCGTCTCCTCGAACAGCGACTGGATAACGTGGTGCACCGTCTCGGCCTCGCAGCCTCCCGCGCCCAGGCGCGCGTGCTCGTCCGGCACGGCCACTTCCATGTGAACGGCCGCCGCGTGACCATTTCTTCCGCTCTCCTCCGGGCGGGCGATACGGTGGAGGTGGCGCAGAAGAGCCGCGAGATGATCGAGATCGTCGCCGCCATCGAAGGGGCGAAGAAGCGTCGGGTTCCCTCCTGGCTCGAATTGGACGCAGCCAACTTCAAAGGGACGGTCCGCACCCTCCCCAGCAAGGACGAGATGGCCATACCGGTTCAGGAGCAACTAGTGGTTGCCCTGTATTCCAAGTAGGGCGGCGAGGGAGAGGCTGAGCATGCAGAAGTTCAAGGGATTCCAGAAACCCAAGCGGCTTGAGCCCGAGCTCGAGACCCTCACCAACACGTACGGGAAGTTCTTCGCGGA
>JAPLLC010000243.1 GCA_026387775.1 Candidatus Methylomirabilota bacterium
AGCTGGCGCGCATCCGGTGCCGATCGAGGAGCCGGAGCAGCGCCGGGACGCCGGTCCGCAGCCCCTCGTAGGTGCAGACGTCGATCCGCAGCCCTAGCATGGCCGTCCCGGGCCCCGACCGAACGCATGATCGTCCGCCCGTCTACCGGCCATTGCCCGCTCGGAACCACTCGATCGTGGGGCGCAGCCCATCTTCCAGAGAGGTCTCCGCTCGCACCCCGAGGATCTCGTGCATGCGCGCGAGGGCGGGAACGCGACGGGGAACGTCCTCGTAGCTCTCGCCGTACACGTTCTCCTGCTTGACAAAGGTGATCCGGGAGGACGAGCCCGCCGCCCGGATCATCGTCTCCGCCAGCTCCAGGATGCTGAACTCCCGATCGTTGCCGATGTTGAATAGCCCGCCAACCGCCCGGGGATCGAGACCCGCGGCCACCGTGGCGCGGATGGCATCCTCCACATAGGTGAAGCATCGCGTCTGCTTGCCATCCCCGATCACCGTCACCGGATCGCCCCGCAGCACCTGCCCCATGAAGACGGTGATCACCCGTCCGACATCCAGCTTGTCCAGACGCGGACCGTACACGTTAAAGTACCGGACCACGACCACGGGCAAGCCCAGCCGGTGATAGGCGAAGCAGAAGTGCTCGGCGGCGGCCTTCGAGGTGGAGTAGCACCAGCGGTCCACACGGGTGGAGCCGAGGACGCGAGCGTCGTCCTCGCTGAAGGGAATCTTGGGGTTGCGCCCGTACACTTCCGAGGTCGAGGCCATGACCACTTTCCGGTTGTGCTTGTAGGCCGCCTTGAGCACGTTCTGCGTCCCATTGATGTTGACATTCAACACCTCGTACGGGTCGGCCACGTAATGCTCCACTCCCACCACCGCCGCCATGTGGTAGACCAGGTCGGCCCGCATCACCAACCCGTCCAGGATCTCGGTGTTGAACACCGACTCGCGGACGTACTGAAAGCGGGGATTGCCCAGGTGCTGCCGGATCTTCAGGTCACCGATCACGTCCAGGATCGTCACCTCGTCTCCCCGCGCCAGGAAGGCGTCGGTCAGGTGCGACCCGAGGAATCCCGCTCCACCCGTGATGAGCACTTTCATGCGATCCTCCCGGCGTCTCCGCCAAAGATGGGCAGTGAGCCGCGGCGTGTGTCTTCTGCCAGCACGTCCGTGGCGAAGTCCGCCCCGTCAATTTCATCGGAACCTTCCAGTTGCAACCGCAGGACCTCCAGCACGCCGTCGCCCGTTGCCACCTCCAGGGCTCGCCCCTCGCCGACCCCGAGGACCCGACCGGGCGACGCCGGTG
Organism: Candidatus Methylomirabilota bacterium; assembly: GCA_026387775.1. Lineage (GTDB taxonomy): Bacteria > Methylomirabilota > Methylomirabilia > Methylomirabilales > 2-02-FULL-66-22 > 2-02-FULL-66-22. The sequence continues at coordinate 1,311 of JAPLLC010000243.1, forward strand.
CCCGTCGTCCCCCGGGTGGCCTCGCCGACCACAGGAAGACTCGTCGGGATTCCAGGAACGTGAAAGCACCCGGAAAGGGGTGGGTCACAGCCCGGATCAGATTGTAGACTTTCCAGGCCGAGATGGACCAATCGATCAGGCCGTCCGCAGGCCGCCGCCTCCCAACCCGCGTCGCCGCCGAGTCATCCTGCCGGATGCGGGGCGCCTGACCCGAGAGGATGAACGCATAGGTATCGGCCAGGAGACGTCGAGCGGCGTCGGTGAGCTTGCGCGAGAGCGTGAGCGCCGTGTCCTCGATGGAGATGGGAACGGACCGCTGCGCGATGATATCGCCGTGATCCGCCCGGGCGTCCATGTGATGAAGCGTCACCCCCGTGATCGTCTCCCCGTGGACCAGCACCCAGTTGATGGGCGCGCGCCCCCGGTACTTGGGGAGAAGCGATCCGTGCAGATTGATGGCTCCCAGGCCCGGCAGGTCCAGCAGGGCCTGTGGGAGGAGGTGTCGGTAGTAAAAGGAGAAGAGCATGTCCGGCCGAAGCCGGCCCATCTTCTCGACGAACCACGGCTCCGTGGGGTCATCCGGCGTGAAGACCGGGATCTCGCGGGAGGCCGCCAGTGCCGCGACCGACGCGAACCAGAGCGTCTCCGCCGGATCGTCCCGGTGCGTCACGACCGCCACGATGTTGGCCCCCTGCTCCAGGAGCACCTCGAGACAAGCGGCCCCGATGTCGTGGTACCCGAAGACGACGACGCGTGGCGGTCCGCCGACTCCCCCGCTCACGCCCCTCCCCCCTGCCGCCCGGCCGCGTCGTGTGGCGGGGCGGCGGCGGACGACCCGAGAATCTTCTGGATCACGTAGCGCGGCCGGCGGCGGACCTCCAGATAGATGCGGCCGATGTACTCGCCGATGAGGCCCAGGGCCAGCACCTGAATCCCGACGAAGACAAAGAGGATGGCAAAGAGCGTGAAGACTCCTTCCACCTCCGGGCCGACCAGCAGGCGACGGAGGAGCAGGAATCCGCCGAAGCCAACCCCCAGCAGGGCGATCCCGATGCCCGCCAGGCTGACCGTCTGGATCGGGAGCAGCGAGAAGCCGGTGGCCAGATCGAAGCCCAGCCGGATCAGTCGGAAGGGGTTGTAGCTGGACCGGCCGTGGGCGCGGCTGGCGTGCTCGACGGGCACCTCGATGGGGGAATGGGCAAAGCTGTTCGCCAGGGCGGGGATGAAGCTGGAGATCTCCTGGCACCCGCGGAGCACCTGCACCACATCCCGGCGGTAGGCGCGCAGCATGCAGCCGTAGTCCCGCATCTGCACGCCGACGATCTTGGAGGTCAGCCGGTTCATCGCCTTGGAGAACCAGCGCCGCAGCAGCGGATCGTGCCGGTTCTGGCGCCACCCCCCGACGACGTCGTGTCCCGCCTCCACGAGGGCGATCAGGCGCGGGATCTCCTCGGGGGGGTTCTGCAGGTCGGCGTCCAGCGTGACGATCACCTCTCCCTGCGCATGGTCCAGCCCGGCGAAGACCGCCGCGTGCTGACCGTAGTTCCGGTTCAGCGCGATGACCCGGACCGCGGGATGGGCGGCATGCAGGCCGCAGAGGATCTCCAGGGAACGATCCCGGCTTCCGTCATCCACGAAGATGACCTCGTAGGAACGACCCAGCTGGTCCAGGACCGGACCCAGGCGGGCGTGGAGCGCCTCCAGGTTCGCCGCTTCGTTGTACACCGGGATGACCACGGACAAGTACGGGTGCCCGGATCCGTCACGGGCCGCTCCCGCGGAAGGGATGCCATTCAGGATCATGATTCTAGCCTCGCTCCATCGCGCCACACCGCGCCTGCCAGTAAGACAGAAGGTCACGGAGCGTCGTTTCGAGAGAAATCTGCGGCACCCATCCGGTCCGGGCGCGCAGGGCTTGTGCGTTTCCGCTCAACACCCCCAGCTCGTGCGAGCGCATCCGGTCCGTCTGGACGGCCACCTCGACCGTGAGCCCGCTCAAGCCAATCAGGAGGTCGAGGACTTCGCGCACGCTCGTGGTTCGGCCGCAGCAGATATTGTATACGGCTCCCGGCTCTCCCCGCTCCAGGGCGAGGACGTGGGCGGCCACCACGTCCCGGACGTCCGAGAGGTCGCGCCGCACCTCCAGATCTCCGACCAGAAGCCGGGGCGGACAGCGGCCCGCTCGCACCTCGCAGAGCTGTCTCGCCAGATCCGGATAGACGAAGTTCGGCGCGTGGCGCGGTCCGGTGTGCGGGAAGGGCCGGACCCGGACGACTGCCAGGCCGTGCTCTGCGCCGTAGCGGCAAGCGACCTGCTCGGCCGCAGCCTTGCTGCTCCCGTACGGAGTCACCGGAAGGAGAGGTCGCTCTTCGGTGAGCGGCCCGCCAAGGCGTGCCGATTCGCCGTAGGCCTCGGCCGAGCCCACGTAGAGAACGCGTGGACGGCCGGAGGCCTCCCGCACCGCCTCCAGCAACCCCTGCGTCCCCAGCACGTTGATCCGAAACGTGCCCGCCGGATCCGCGGTGGACTGGCGCACCGAGGGCTGCGCGGCAAGATGATAGACCTCATCGGGACGGATCTCCCGCACGACGCCCGCCAGGGAAGACGCCTCCAGCAGGTCTCCCTCGACCAGGTGGAGATGGGACGCGTGGGCGCCCGCCAGGGCATCGGTCAGATTCCCGGCGTCGCGCGGGTCCAGGATCAGCCCGAACACCTCTCGTCCGCGATCCAGCAGCAGCTCGGTCAGGTGCGATCCGACGAACCCCGCCGCGCCGGTCACAAAGGCGCGCATCACGTCAACCGAGCCGGGAAGACGGGAACCGCGACGGGCCCGGCCGCACGCCAGGCCTCCAGCATGGCCGCCAGGGCCTGCGGCCAGGGCCGCAAGGCGGAAAGTCCCGCCCGCTCCCATGCCCCGTTGGCCAGCACCGAATAGGCGGGCCGACGAGCGGGGCGGGCGAGTTCCCGGCTGCTGATCGGCAGGACGCCCGTGGCCGAAAAACCTCCCTGACGAAGAATCTCGCGGGTGAACTCGAACCAAGAGCATGACCCGCCGTTCGTGAGGTGAAAGACGCCGGTCAGCCCGCGGGTGAGAAGCTCCGCGATCGCCGCCGCCAGATCCCGTGCGTAGGTCGGCGATCCGACCTGGTCGTCCACTACCCGAAGCTGTTCTCCGGCTGCCGCCTTGCCCACGATCGTCTTCACGAAGTTCTTTTCGTGCACCCCGTAGAGCCACGCCGTTCGCACGACGGTCCACCGGGATACGGTCTCCTGCACCGCGTGCTCGCCGGCGAGTTTCGACCGTCCGTAGGCAGAAACGGGGACCGGCGCATCCGTCTCCAGGTACGGAGAGCCCTTCTGCCCGTCGAACACGAAATCGGTGCTGATGTACACCAGCCCCGCCCCCGCCAGGCGGCATCCTTCCGCGACGCGGCGCGTCCCCTCCCCGTTCACGGCCAGGGCCATGGCCGGATCCCGCTCGCACCCATCCACGTCCGTGGCCGCCGCCGCATGCACAACCCAGTCCGGTTCCAGCGCCGCCACCTGATCCGCGCAAGCGGCCCCGGTGATGTCGAGCTCCGGCAGGTCGCGCCCGATGACCTCGCCGCCGCCTGCCAGCGCCCGCGAGAGCTCCACCCCGAGCTGCCCCTTGACCCCCGTGATCAGGACCCGCATGAGTCCTCCGCCGTTTGACGCATCGGTAAACGATCGGGCCTAGCAGGCCTCTGGAAAACCCGCTCTCGTCCAGGCTGCTCAAAAAGGTCCAGATGCAAGGCGGCAAGCGATGGGCCGAGTGAGGCGTACTCCAGGTACGCCGCAGCGAGCGCCCGAGCGCGCCAACGCGGCAGATGGGCCTTCTTCAGCAGCCTGCAGGCTTCTCCGCCTCGTCGATCAGCATCACCGGGATGCCGTCCCGAATGGGATAGCGCAGGCCGCAGCTCGGCGAGACGCAGATGATCCGCTGCGCGGCCTCGTCCAGCCGCACCTCGGACTTGCACTTGGGGCACGCGAGGATCTCCATCAACTCTTTGTCAATCATGGTCCGCACCTCCCTGGGTCACCGGTCAGCAGACATCTGATTCGCCGTCCAACCTGGCGCCGGCACTCTCAACCGCATCGAACTCTTGTCGCGACGGGAACGCTCACAGCCCGTCCCGCCTCATGACCACCGCATCCTCCACCGGATGTGTGTAGTAACGCTCCCGGACCCCGACCGGCGCGAACCGAAACTGACGGTAGAGGCCTTGCGCCGCCGCGTTGGAGGCCCGGACCTCCAGGAACGCCGAGCGGGCACCCCCCGCTCGCCCATGATCCAGGGCCGCCTGCAAGAGCGCCGTCGCGACTCCCCTTCTCCGCCAGCGCGGGTGCACGGCCACGTTGTTGACGTGAAGCTCGTCGCTCACCACCCAGACACAGATATAGCCGGCGATGGGGGGTGGCGTGCCCGCGCTCGACAGGCGGCCCACCAGCGTCTCTGCCATGGTTCCCTGGGCCAGATCGGTGGCAAACATCTCCTCGGTCCAAGGCAGCGCGAACGAGCTGACCTCGATGGCCAGGACCTCCGGGAGGTCGTCGCGCGTCATCGGCTCGATCGTCAGCTCCGGACTCCCACGGCCGGCCATGGAACGATTCATGCTCCCCTGCCCCCGGTGACGGCGCCACGCCGGCGGATCTCCGCCTCCGATTGGCGTAGATAGCGCGGAACCAGCGACTCGGGCGCGTCCCGCTCTCCTCGCAGGAGTCGCGCCAGACCGAGTTCAGCCACGCACGCCGGCCGCGCGCCGCGGCTGGCCAGCGGCGGGAGCAGCATCCGCTCCCCCAGGCGCTCGCGGAAAAGCGCGGCGTATACCTCCGCGCCGTCCCCGAGAAAGAGCGTGGGCCGACGGATGAGTCCGCAGAGCGCCTCCGGCGTCAGCGCCGTGTCGTCCATCACGCGCACGAGCCCATCTCGGCCGTGGCGGAAGAGCGCGGCGTAGACCTCTTGCTTGCGGGCGTCCAGGACCGGGCAGACCTGCCAGCGGGCCGCGGGAAGGCTCCAGGCCATCGCCTCGAGGGTCGGGATGCCCACCACGGGAAGTCCGGTAGCGTACGCCAGCCCCTTCACGGTGCTCAGCCCGATGCGCAGCCCCGTGAAGGAGCCCGGCCCGATGCTTACGGCAATCCCCCCCAGCTCTTCCAGGGAGATCCGCGCATCGGAGAGGGCGCGGTCGATGGCGGGCAGCAGACGCTCCGAATGGGTGACTTCCACGTTGAGGACGCACTCGCACAGGAGACGGTCTTCGCCCACGACGGCAACGCCGCCCTGCGTGGTGGAGCTTTCGATTCCCAGAACCAGCATACGCCCTCCGTCGGGGTGCAGTATATCCGTGACGCCACCATGACGCAAGCCGCCCGAGAGCACTTCCGACGGAATTTGACAAGCGGGCGCAGCACCGATAGCATTCCCCGAGCGCCGGCGGCGAGAAGCCGCCGCGCTTTGCATGCCCCGCTCACCCGATCTACGGCGCCGGCGCGCGCCGCGCAGGAGGTCTCATGAAAGCGGTACGGTTTCACGAGCATGGCGGGCCGGACGTTCTTCGCTACGAGGACGCCCCCGAATCCGTCCCCACCCCCACCCAGGTGCAACTCGCAGTGAGAGCCGTCGCGCTGAATCATCTGGACGTCTGGCTCCGCAAGGGTCTTCCCGGCATCACGGTCCCCCTGCCGAAGATCGGGGGCTGTGACATCGCGGGCGAAGTGATCGCCGTGGGCGCGCTGTGTTCCCGTGTCGCGGTCGGGCAGCGGATCCTGGTTTCCCCCGGCATCTCCTGCGGACAATGCGCCGCCTGCCTTGGCGGCGACGATAACCTGTGCCGCGCGTACAAGCTCATCGGCGGATACGCCATGGACGGCGGGTGCGCAGAACGGATCTGCATCCCCGAGGTGAACTGTATCCCCATTCCCGAGGGAGTCGGATATCCCGAAGCCGCCGCCGTTCCCGTCGCCTTTCTCACCGCCTGGAACATGCTCGTGCGGCAGGCGCGCCTGAAGGCGGGCGAGGACGTCCTGGTCATGGGGGCAGGCAGCGGCGTCGGCACGGCCGCCATCCAGATCGCCAAACTGTTCGGCGCCCGGGTCATCGCGGTGGCGGGCACGGACGAGAAGCTGGCCAAGGCCAAGGCGCTCGGGGCGGACGAGGGAATCAACCACGCGCGTCAGGACCTGCCTCAGGAGATCCGACGACTGACGGGTAAACGGGGCGTGGACGTCGTCTTCGAGCATGTGGGCGGCGCCACCTGGGGAAAACTGATCCCCAACATCGCGGCCGGCGGGCGTCTCGTCACCTGTGGGGCAACCGCGGGCTACGAGGGCACGGTGGACATCCGCTACCTCTTCTCGAAGACCATCGCCATCCTGGGGGCATTCCTGGGCCGGAAGGCCGATATGCTGGAGGTGGTCCGCCATCTCGCGCGCGGCAGCCTCCGCCCGGTGATCGACCGGACCCTCCCCCTGGCGGACTGCGCCGAGGCACACCGACTCCTCGAAGCCCGCGCCGTCTTCGGAAAGCTTGTCCTGATTCCGTGACGCGAAGCCGCCCGTCGCGCGCTATGCGCCAATCCTGGCAGCATCCGCCGCGAAGTGGCGCATTCCCCAGAAGCAGAACAGCGCCGCCAGCGCCAGGGCGACCGGGGCGATCCAGAAGGCGGCTGCCAGACCGACCCGGTCCGAGGCGAACCCGACGATCGCCGGCGAGATGGCATCCCCCAGTGCGTGGATGACGAAGATGTTCGCCGCGAAGGCGGTGGCGCGCACCTCTGGCCTGCTGACGTTGGCGACGATGGCGTTGAGCGGCCCCGTGTTCAGGAAGATGCAGACCTCGGCCAGGAAGATCGCCGCGAGGACCCCGGTCAGGTCGCCGAGCAGGATCACGGCCGCCGCGCAGGGAACGCTCAGCGCAAGCCCCACCCCCGAGACCAGGAAGTAGGCCGCCGGGAACCGAGCCAGCAGTCGATCTCCCAGCCAACCCCCTGCCACCGTGCCCCCCAGGCCGCTCACCAGGGTCAGCAGGCCGAAGGCCAGGTTGGCTTCCGCCAATCCCATCCCCCGCACCCGCACGAGGTAGGTGGGCACCCAGGCTGCCAGCCCTCCGACCGCAAAGGTCATGCCCGTCATCGCCAGGCAGTTCAGCACATAGCTTCGCGTCGTGAGGAGTCCCCGGTAGTCCGCCCAGCGCGGCGCGGCGCGCTGCGCGGCAGTCTCGCCGCCGCCGCGCGGCACGTCGGGTCGCCGGCCCACGCGCCAGGCGAGCCAGACCCCGGGAACCCCCACCACAAAGAAGGCGGCGCGCCACCCGAAGCCCCGCTCCACCCCGCTCCAACACCCCCCCCAGCAGATACCCGAGGGCGCTTCCCACAGGGATGGCCATGGAAAAGAGCGCGAGCACTCGGCCCCGGCGGGCCGGCTCGTAGGCGTCCGAGAGCATGGCCGGCGCCACCGAGCCATAGCTCGCCTCCCCGACGCCGACGAGGGCCCGACCGAGCAGGAGCTGTCCATAGCTTCCGATCATGCCGGAGACGGCCGTGGCCGCGCTCCACAACCCCACCCCCAGCCCCATCAACCGCGGGCGAGAGCCGCGATCCGCCAGCAGGCCGAAGATCGGCGCCGTCAAGAGGTAGACCCACATGAAGCCCGAGGCCAGGAGGCCGAGCTGGGTGTCCGTGAGGAGCAGTTCCGCCTTCACGGCCGGAAACACGGCGTACAGGATCTGTCGGTCGATGTAGTTGAAGAGATTCACACCGAAGAGCAACAGGAGCAACCCGGTCTCGGGTCTCACCGACCCCCTCCTTGCGCCGCCTCGGGCGCCGGTGGCCGGCCTGCGTCCTGTTCGCATCGACTCCCCATGACGTAGAGGAGGGTCGCGGCGGCGGACACGAAGGCCGACGCAAGATAGAGTGCCCGCATGCCCATCGGCTCGTACAAGAGCCCGCCCAGCAGGCTGCCGACGAGCCCTCCAAGGCCGAACGTGACGGAGGCGAACACGCCCTGCGCCGTGGTCCGCAGACCATCGGGGACCAGGCCTTCCACGCTCTGAACGGCGGCCAGATAGAGCACCCCGAAGGTGAACGCGTGCGTAAGCTGGATGGCCAAGAGGATGACGGGGCCGTGGGCGATGCTGGACAGCAGCCACCGGATCGGATGCGCTGCCAACGCCACGATCAGCCAGGTGCGCGGCTTGGCCCGGCCGCACAGGCGGGGCCAGAGGAGCATCACGAGAAGCTCGCTCAGCGCCGCCAACGCCCAGGCGGTCCCGGCGAACGCGCGGGAGAGTCCCAGCCGTTCCAGGTGAATAGTGTAGAAGGTCGCATAGGGCCCGTAGCTCATCCAGGCCAAGGCCGTCGCCGTCAGCAGGATCAGAAAGCGCCGATCGCGCAGGATCTCCAGGATCTCCCGTACCCCGACCGGGACCAGCAGAACTCGCTCTCGGCTCTTCCCGGCCCACGCCACCGTGCCGCACGCCGCGAGAGCCAGGGCGCCCCCGTACATCCCGGCTCGCAGGCCGACCCGATCCATGACGGCACCCGCCCCCACCGCGGCGAGGATATACCCGATCGTCCCCCACAGCCGGATGGCCGCGTACCCGTGCGGGCGACCCTTCAAAGCGCGAAAGGTCATGCTGTTGGCGAAGGGAATCAGCGGCGTCCGGAAGGCCGCCAGACAGAAGACGGCGGCCGCGGCCGCGACAAACCGCTGGGCGTTGGGGAGCAGGAGCGCCGCGGCCGCCGCGAGCCAGGTGGTCCAGAGAAAGATGCGCTCGCCCCGGCGGGTCGCATCCGCGTAGGCCGTCCAGAGAAACGGCGCCACGGCGGCCACTCCCGGCATGATGGAGTTGAGCAGGCCCATCTCGGCCGGCAGCAGGCCGAACTCCCTCCACAAAGGAGTCAGGTAGGGCTCGAAGACACCGACGGCAACGAAGTACCAGAAGTAATAGGCCGCGAGATACCGGGTGTTGTTCAGTCAAGCCTCCAGTGGAGTCGTCAGCGGTCAGCCGTCAGCGCCAAACGTCTGGCTGAATGCTGACGCCCGAAGGCGGCATTCACATGATCGGTCCGGGGTAGACCCGCGGAACCTCCACCGCCTCGCACGAGACGGCGGCGACCCCAGGGACCTTCCGTGCCACGTTGGCCGCTGCATCCATCATGGCCGGACTGAAGACGACCCCCTTGAGCGCCACCTGACCGTTCTGCGCGAAGACCTCGACGTTGATGTTCTTGGTGAGCGGATCCGTGGCGATGGCCGCCCGCACTTGCGCCCCCAGGCTGAGATCCTTGACCCGCTGCACCGACTCGGGGACAGCCTGGAACCGCGGATGTCGGGCCGCGGCCACCAGCAGGTCGGTGTAGAATTGCCAGGCATTCGCCTCCGTGTTGATCACCAGGTCGTAGTTCTCGGGCAGGGTCCAGTCCAGCCCAAACAGGTAATCGATGCGCCCCGCCATCTCCCGGTCGTAGTTCCGGACCTTGGCCATGGCAGCCTTGTGGGCCAACTTCTCCCGCTCCATGACCCGGCGGACCCGCACCTCGAACGGGGCCATGATGCGCACCCTGAGGGCGTGGCTCACGTCCCGCAGGAAGAAGGGTCCGCCCCGCCCGGCCGTGACCAGGCTCCCCTTCTCGGCAAAGCTGTAATAGGCCGCCTCGATGAAGGTGAGATACCGGCGCTTCTCCTCGTCGAATCGCTCCCAGAGGGACAGGTGCCGATCCGCCACATCGGTGATCTTCTCCTCCGGCACGGCGTGCTCCCGGGCGGCGAGCAGCAGGATCTCCCGATCCATGTAGGCGAACCCCAGCGCCTTCGCCACGGCCGCCGCCACCTCGTACCCTCCGCTCCCCATCTCGCGCGAAATCGCTACGATCGTCATGGCCGACCTCACCAGGGACGCCCGAGACCCCAAGCGTCCGACGGAAAGAGAACCCCCACGCCACCCCCTGTCTATTCCATTCTCGCTCGACCTAGCAGGCTGCTGAAGATCCCGCTTTCATTCAGGCTGCTCAAAAAGGTCCAGATGCAAGGCGGAACGCGAAAGGCGGGGCACCCGGCCGCAGGCTGGGTCCAGGCGTACCCCAGGTACGCCGCAACGAGTGCCTGAGCGTTCCAACGCCGCAGATGGGCCTTTTTCAGCAGCCTGTTGCCTCGAGCGGGACATCCAACTGCCCGACCCATCCGCGAAGAACACGACCGGCCCGGGGCCCCGTCGCCTGAGCACACACCCGCCGCCGCTCGGGACCGCGCGCCTCCAGCCGCACCCGGAGGTGATCCCGCGGCAAGCAGCCCGCCGCGCGTTCCGCCCATTCCACCAGAACGACGTAGCGTGCACCCATGTACTCGTCCCAGCCGATTCCCGGGACCTCGTCTTCGGATCGGATGCGATACAGGTCGATGTGCGCCAGCGCGCAACCGGTCCTGGCGCGGCCCGTGGCTGCGCCCCCGCCGCCCGGATACTCGTTGACGAGAGTAAAGCTGGGGCTGTGAACCTCCTCAGCTGGGGCTGTGAACCTCCTCGGCGACACACCCCAGGCCTGCCGCCACGCCGCGCACCAGCAGGGTCTTGCCGCTCCCCAGCTCCCCGAAGAGAGCCACGAGGTCCCCCGGCCGCAGCAGGCGGCCCAACGCCTCCCCCATGGAGAGACTCGCCGCTGGTGACGACGACTCCCACACCAACTCGCATTCGCTCAGGCTCAACACGGTCATGCCAACGACCTCGAATTGCCGATCCGCCGAATCGCCTGGTCGGCAATCTCCCCGGTCGCACCCGACCCCTTCACCCGCCGGATCGCCTCGGGGACCGACTCCAGCAGGTCACCTGCCAGCATCGCCTCCTGTCCCAGGCGTCCAGCGGCGAGGTCCCCGGCCAGGCCGTGGAGGTACGCCCCGGCGCGCGCGCTCTCCGCCGGCGCGATCCCCTGGGCGATCAGGCCCGCGATGAGTCCGGTCAGAACGTCCCCCGTCCCCCCGGTGGCCATGCCGGGGTTTCCCGTCGGAACGATGGCCAGCGTCCCAAGGGAATCCGCGACCAACGTGCGGGCCATCTTGAGGACCAGGGTCAGGCGGAAACGGGCGGCCGTCTCCCGCACCAGCCGTATCCGATCCGCCAGCATCTCGGAGCGCGGAACACCGAGGAGTCTGGCGTACTCGCCGGGGTGCGGCGTCAGGACCAAAGGGCCGGCGGCTTGGCCCAGACTCTCCGGCTCGCCCGCCAGGGCATTGAGCCCGTCCGCATCCACCACCATGGGGAGGCGCAGCCGCGCGAGCAGCGCGCGCACCAGTTGCTGCGTGGCGGGATGGGTGCCCAGACCCGGACCGATGGCGACGACGCTCTTCCCCTCCGCCAGCCGCAGGAGCGGCTCCAGGGCATCCAGGCCGATCGTGTGCCCATCCGTTTCGGGGAGGGGCTCGGTCATGACCTCGGTGAGCTTCATCTCCAGGATCGGGTTGAGGCTGGCCGGCGCCGCCAACGTGACCAGCCCCGCGCCGCTGCGCTGGGCCGCCAAGGCCGCCAGAACCGCCGCCCCGGTCTTGCCGACCGATCCGGCAACGACCAGCACGTGTCCGAAGCTGCCCTTGTGCGCCGAGGGGTCCCGGGGCGGGAAAGCGGACGCCACGTCACCTTGTTCCAGCAGCGCCACATCCGGCGCGCCGTCGGGGCCAAGGCTCCCGGGGATGCCGATGTCCACCACCCGGACCAGGCCGGCGTATCCCGCCGCGGGGTAGAGGACGAGGCTGGGTTTGAGGTGGGCAAAGGTCACGGTGAGCGTGGCGCGGATCGCGGGGCCGAGGGGGTCCGGGAGGTCGGCGCCCAGACCGGAGGGGATATCCACCGCCGCCACCGGCCTTCCCGCCTGGTTGACCAATGCGATGATCTCGGCCAGGAGGCCTCGCGCCGATCCCCGGGCGCCTGTCCCCAGCAGGGCATCCACCACGAGATCCGCCGAGTGGACCGCGTCTCTGATCGCCGGAAGCTCACTCGCCGACACGACCTCCACGGGTGGGATGCCCAGCTTCTCCAGGATCTCCAGGTTGACGCGGGCGTCCCCCTGGACCTCGTCTCGCCGGGCCACGAGGAATGTGCGCACCGAGATCCCCCGACCATGGAGCCGCCGCGCAACCACGAAGCCGTCCCCGCCGTTGTTCCCCCGCCCGCAGAGAACCACGACCCGCGATCGTCCCGCGCCGGGAAACGCCGCCAGGATCTCCCGGACGGTCTCGCCCCCGGCGTTCTCCATCAGGAGCAGCGAGGGGATCCCGGCCAGGGCGACGGCCCGCCGGTCCAGCTCCTGCATCTCTGCCGCGCTCGCTACGCGTATCATCGCGCCTCGTCTTGCGGAGCCCGGCTCGGCTCCTCCCCGAAACCGTGGCCGTCCCTCGATCCGATCAATCGGTAACGATCACCACCGCCAAGGCGTACTCCCCGTCGTGCGACAGGCTGACCAGCGTCTGACGGATTCCCTGCGCCTCCGCCCGGGCGCGCGCCGCGCCGGCGAGGACCAGAGACGGCGGGGTGCCGTCTTTCGACCTCACCTCCACATCCAGCCAGCCGACGCCAAGGCCCCACCCGCTGCCCAGGGCCTTCATGGCCGCCTCCTTGGCCGCCACGCGGGCCGCCAGATGGATCGCCGGCCGCGCACGCCCGAGGCACTCGGCCTGCTCTGTCGAGGTGAACACCCGGGAGAGGAACCGCTCCCGGTGGCGCGCGAGCAGGCTCTCCACCCGAGGAATCGCCACCAGGTCGGTGCCGAGGCCGCGGATCATCGGGCCGCGCCGCCGGAGAGTGCGTTCCGGAGCTCCCGGACCGCCTCGCCCGTCCCGACAAGGGCGGCGCGGGCGATGAGGGCGTGCCCCACGTCCACCGATCCGATCTCCGAGATGGCCGCCACGACCCCCACGCTCTGGTAGCCGAGGCCGCCCCCCGCCTGAACGATCAGCCCGAGCCGGTGCCCCACCTTGGCCGCATTCGTCAGCGCCTCGAACTCCGCCGCCCTACTCGCATCGTCGCTGGCCCAACAGAACCGTCCCGCATGGAGCAACACCCCCCCGGCGCCGGCGCGATGGGCCGCCTTCACCTGGTTCGGCAAGGGATCCACCAGGACCGCCGTGAGGATGCCGATTCCCTTGAGAGCGTCGAGGAACGGCACAAGCTCTTGCCGGCGATCCTCCACGTCCAACCCGCGCTCCACGCCCAGCCCCTCGCGCTCACCGGGGATCAGGGTGACGATGTCGGGCCGGACGGCCAGTGCCAATTTGAGACACTCGTCCTGGGGAGGCATCCGAAGGATCAGCATCGTCCGGACCACCTCGCGCAGGAGCCGGACGTCCCGGTCCTGTACCCCGCCGCGCTCGCGTCCGCAGGTGAGGCGAATCCCGTCGGCTCCGGCCAGCTCGGCCAGGGCAGCCGCCACGACCGGGTCCGGATCTCGCCCCCCCCCGGCCGACCGCAGCGTGGCAAGGTGATCCAGACCCGCAAAGAGTGTTGTCATCTCGTCACGCCACAGTCTGCCGCATGGCCCGTAGCCCAATACCCATCAGCCTCTCAGCTCTCAGCTCTCAACTCTCAGCTCTCGGCTCTCGGCTCTCAACTCTCACCTCTCGGCTCTCGGCTCTCAACTCTCAGCTCTCGCGTCCGGCCCCTCGATCATCACGCGCGCCAGCGGCTCGGTCCCGGAAAAACGCACCAGCACCCGCCCGTTTCCCGCCAGGGCGGTCTCCACGCTCCGGATCTCCGCCTGGACCGCGGGCAGGGCGGTCAGGTCCTCCCTGCGACGGACCCGAACATTCTGAAGCACCTGGGGATAGCGGGGCATGCACGCCGCCAGCTCGGACAGCGCCTTGCCGGACCGCACCATCGTCGCCAGCACCTGAAGCGCCGTCACGAGCCCGTCCCCCGTGCTGTTGCACTCGGTGAAGATGACGTGCCCGGATTGCTCCCCGCCCAGCGGGTGGTTGCACCGCAGCATCTCCTCGAGGACGTACCGGTCCCCCACCGCCGTCCGCACGAGTCCGATCCCGGCCTCCCGCAGCGCCACCTCGAGCCCCAGATTGCTCATGACCGTGGCGACGACCGTGCGTCCCGGAAGCCGCCCCTGCGCCGCCATGTCCAAGGCGCACATCGCCATGATCTGGTCGCCGTCCACCAACCCGCCGAGCTCGTCCACCGCCAGGACCCGATCCCCGTCCCCGTCGTGGGCAAATCCGACCTGGGCCCGTTCCGCCACCACCGCCCGCAGGAGACCCTCCGGGTGGAGCGATCCGCAGCCCGCGTTGATGTTGAGACCATCCGGGGACACGTTCAGCGCGACCACCTCCGCCCCGAGTTCGCGCAGGACCGTGGGCGAGACCCGGTAGGTCGCGCCATGCGCGCAGTCCACCACGATCTTGAGCCCCCGCAGGGTCAGCCCCTTGGGAAAGGAGCTCTTGGCGCATTCGATGTAGCGCCCGCCCGCGTCACCGACCCGATACGCCTTCCCGATCTCGCTGGCCGGCGGGCGGATCTGGTCAATCCTCCCGCTGAAGATCAACTCCTCGATCTCGGCCTCCGTCTCGTCCGGCAGCTTGAACCCGTCACCCGAAAAGAACTTGATCCCGTTATCCTCGAAGGAGTTGTGGGAGGCGGAGATCACCACTCCCGCGTCGGCGCGAAGACTCCTGGTGATGAAGGCGATGCCGGGCGTGGGCAGCGGCCCCACCAGCGCAACGTCCACCCCCATGGAGGTGATCCCCGCGGTCAGCGCGGTCTCCAGCATGTACCCGGTCAGGCGGGTGTCCTTCCCGATCACGATGCAGCGCCGGTCCCCGGGGGCCTTGAACCGATGCGCCACGGCGCGCCCCAACCTGACCACCGTCTCGGGGGTCATGGGCTCCTGGTTGGCCACTCCGCGCATACCGTCCGTTCCAAACAAGCGTGGCATGCAGTTTCCTCTGCTAAGCCGTTGTCAAAGAATAACTTGACCGGAGAAATTCCGGGAACGGCATAAGGAGCCGTAACGAAATTGCAATACATGGACAAATTATTTCGTAACGGCTCCTAACGCGCCTTCGATTCGCCGATCGAGGCCGCGCTCACGATCTCTTGGCGTCGATCTCGACCTCGACGATGATGGGTGCCCCGTCCTGGATGCGAATCAGGCGTCCGACCGGCTCCAGCAGGACGTGGGCGGAGAAGGACCTCATCTGACCGCTCAGGTTGACCGGCAAGGTCCGGACCTGGGTCAGCCGCCGGATCTCGCTCGTCGGGCCGCTCATCCGTACCCGCGCCGGGACCGAGATCACCCGCCGCACTACGAACCCAGCCGCGGGCACCCCTTCGACGCGGGGACTCACCTCGATATCCCGCTCCGACAGGGCCTCCAACACCACGCGGATCCTGTGCGGGGAGACGTCCACCACCTGAATCCCGCGCGGCACCCGGACCATGTCTTCCCGGATCGGAATGAAGTTCTCCCCCTCGGCGAGCTTGCCGGGGGGCTCACTGAAGGTGACCTCGCGCGGCGCCAGCGAGGTCACCAGGGTCTTCGGGCCGCGCAGGTGCACCTCCAGGGACTCGGGCAGGTCGTTCACAAGCATCAGGGCGGTGGGAAGGTCGAGCGTCAGCGGGACGTTCACCGTCACGTCCACCTTCTGCTCTCCGAGGACCACGACCCACAGGAAGATCGCCAGGAACACGGAGAGGAGCTTGAGTCCGAGGTTATGCAGTACCCATTTTCGCATGGCCGTCCCGTCACGTTCGGAGCGCCACCCGGATCCGGCTCGGCGGGCTCACTCCGCCAGACCGCCGGCCGGGGCGGTCGCCTTGGCCGTGGCCCAGCCGAAGCGCCGCGGCGGCCTCAGCAGTCGAATCAACCGCTGGCGTAGCGCAGCGCCGTCCAGATTACGGGTGATCTCCCCGCCCACCGCGAGGGAGATGGCCCCGATCTCTTCCGACACGACGATCGCAATCGCATCCCCCTCCTCGGTCGCACCCACGGCAGCCCGGTGCCGTGTTCCCAGATCGCGTGGCAGATCCGGATTGATGCTGAGCGGGAGAAGGCACGCCGCCGCCACGATCCGATCCCGGCTGAGGATCACCGCGCCGTCGTGCAAAGGGGAATACGGATAGAAGATGGACTCCAGGAGACGCCGCGAGACCACCGCGTCCATCGGCGTCCCGGAATCCACGATGTCCGAGAGCCGGGAGTCGCGCTCCACCACGAGGATCGCCCCCACCTTCTTCGCCGCAAGTGCGTTGATCGCGCGCACGACCTCGTCGATCATGTGGGCCTCCTGGTACCGCCAGAAGGCCCGGAGCAGGCTTCCTCTGCGCCCCATGCTGGCCAGGGCGCGACGCAGTTCCGGCTGGAAGAGGATAATCACGAGAAGCAGCCACACGGCCAGGAGGTTGGAGAGGGCCCAGTTGACCGTCACCAGGCCGATGCGGAGCGAAACCCACGAGGCCATATAGAGCAGCGCCAGACCGAGCAACATCTGAAACGCCCGGGTCCCCCGCAGCGCCAGGATGATCTGGTAGATCGCCACCGCCACGATGAGGATATCCATGGCGTCGATCCAGCGGAACTGCTGGAACAGATCAACCATCCCTATCCTTCCTCGAGGCCAAACCGACGGGAGGCGGCCAAGGCCTCCTCCGCGCCCGGCGGCGAGGAGGAGGGGGAGAGCCGATCCAGGGAAGGCCGCCGGAACCAGCGGCGGCGAGGAGAGAAGGCACAACCAGGGGGAGAGTCCGGCTCGCGGTGCGCGGGCGCGACGGGAGAGCAAGATGCTTCCAGCTCGACACGACCCTCTGGTTCATGAGTCGTCCGCGTGCATCCCGCGTGAGAGTCCATCCCGAAAAGGCGCGTCGCGGGAATCCCCGAAGGCTGTCAGGCCGCAGCGGCAGGCGCCGGGGATACGGCCCCCTTCACGATGACATCGATTTCTGCGCCGTCCAGCACCTCTCGCTCCAGGAGGGCCTCCGCAACGAGGCGCAGGGCCTCAAACCGCCCCCGCACGAGATCCTTGGCGCGCTCGTAATTTGACATCACGATGCCGCGCACCTCACGGTCGATCTCCATCGCGGTATGCTCGCTGTAATCCTGATGCTGGGCGATCTCGCGACCGAGAAAGATCATCTCCTCGCGCTTGCCGAACTGGAGGGGACCCATCGTCTCGCTCATCCCCCATTCGCACACCATCTTGCGGGCCAACTCGGTGGCGCGCTCGATGTCGTTCACGGCCCCCGTCGTCACCTCGGCCGGCCCAAACACGATCTCTTCTGCGATCCGGCCCCCGTAGAGAATGGCGATGTCGTTCAGGAGAAACTCCTTGGAGTAGTTGTGCTTGTCCTCGGTCGGCAGCTGCTGGGTCACGCCCAGCGCCCGGCCCCGGGGGATGATGGTCACTTTGTGGATCGGGTCGGTCCCCGGCAGGAGCTTTGCCACCAGGGCGTGGCCGGCCTCGTGGTAGGCGGTGATCCGCCGTTCCTTGGCGCTGACCACCAGGCTCTTCCGCTCCACCCCCATCAGGACCTTGTCCTTGTCGTTCTCGAAGTCCGCCATCTCGACGAGCTTCTTGTTGGCGCGCGCCGCCAGGAGCGCCCCCTCGTTCACCATGTTCGCCAGGTCCGCTCCGGAAAATCCCGGCGTCCCGCGGGCCAGGACCTGGAGATCCACGTCGGGGCCGACGGGGATCTTGCGCGTGTGGACCTTCAGGATTCCCTCGCGGCCCCTCACGTCCGGCCGGGCCACCACGACCTGGCGGTCGAACCGTCCCGGCCGGAGCAGCGCCGGGTCCAGCACGTCCGGCCGATTGGTCGCCGCGATCAGGATCACCCCCTCATTCGACTCGAAGCCGTCCATCTCGACCAGGAGCTGGTTCAGCGTCTGCTCCCGCTCGTCGTGCCCGCCCCCCAGGCCCGCCCCGCGATGGCGCCCCACGGCGTCGATCTCGTCCATAAAGATGATGCAGGGGGCGTTCTTCTTGCCTTGCTCGAAGAGATCCCGCACCCGGGAGGCGCCCACCCCCACGAACATCTCCACGAAGTCGGAGCCGGAGATGGAGAAGAATGGCACATTGGCCTCGCCCGCGATGGCCCGGGCCATAAGAGTCTTCCCGGTGCCCGGAGACCCCATCAGGAGCACTCCCTTGGGAATCCGTCCGCCGAGCTTCTGGAACTTCTGCGGATCCTTGAGAAACTCGATGATCTCTTGCAGTTCCTCCTTGGCCTCGTCCACGCCGGCGACGTCCGCGAAGGTCACCTTGTTCTGCTTGTCGGAGAGCAGGCGCGCCCGGCTCTTGCCAAACGAGAGCGCCTTCGCCCCGCCTCCCTGCATCTGCCGCATGAAGAAGACCCAGATCCCCAGGAAGAGCAGCATGGGCAGCCAGGAGAGCAGGAACGTCATGTACCAGGGCTGCCCCTCGGAGGGCTTGGCGGTGATCTTCACCCCCTGCTTGCGCAGGATAGGGAGCATGTCTTTATCATCGGGGAAGTAGCTGCGAAACACCGAGTTGTCCGTGAGGCGCCCGACGATGTCGTTTCCCCGGAGGGTCACTTCGCTGACCTCTCCGTGCTCGACCTTGGCCATGAAGTCGCTGAAGATCAGCTCCTTCTGCATGGGCTGGGTCTGGTTGAAGATGTTGAACACCAGCACCATGATCAGGCCGATCACGAGCCACAGAGCAAGATTCTTGAAGAAGGGATTCACCCAAAATCTCCTTGACGACGAAAGGCACACAACGCAACAACAGTGCGATTTTGTATCACGAGAACGCGGGAAAAACAACAGGAAACACGGGCCTTCCAAAGCCTGTTAGCCCGGGCGAGACGGCTCCAGGGTCGCCAGATACGGCAGGTTCCGATAGTGCTGGCCGTGGTCCAGACCGTACCCCACCACAAACTCATTCGGAATCACAAACCCACAGTATTCGACGGAGGTCTGGACCTCTCGACGCTCGGCCTTGTCCAGGAGGGTACAGAGCGCCACGCTGCGGGGGGACTGGGCCCGCAGGAGGTTCCGCAGGTGGCCGATGGTGTGCCCGGTGTCGATGATGTCCTCGATGATCAGCACGTCCCGATCGGCCAGAGATACGTCCGCTGCCTTGGTGAAGCGCGGCCGACCGAGGGGCGCGCTGGCGTCCCCGTAGCTTTCCATCGCGACAAAATCACTTTGACAGGGAACCTCGATGGCCCGACACAGGTCGGCCCAGAAGATGGCCGCCCCCTTCAACACGCAGATCAGGAGGAGGTCCCGACCCGCATAGTCGTGGGAGATCGCTCCCGCCATCTCCCGCACGCGCGCCTGGATGTCAGCGGCCGACAGCAGCGTTCGACCCAACCGGTAGTCCATGCC
>JAPLLC010000080.1 GCA_026387775.1 Candidatus Methylomirabilota bacterium
CGGCGATGCGGTGTACGCCGTGGCCCCGGCTCCTGGAGCTGGTGGCCCAGGATCCGCCGTCGGCCCCCCGTCTCGCCTTCGTCAAGTCGCCGTTCTGGGGCCAGGCGGATCCGGAGGCGCGGGCAGCCTTCCAGACGCTTGCCCGGCGCCTCGCGTGCGAGGAGGCGGAGCTTCCGACCCCGTTCGCCGAGGCGGCCCAGATTCACCGCACGATCATGGAGGCGGATCTGGCGCTGAGCTTTTCGAGCGAGTACGAGCGCGGCAAGGAGCGGCTCAGCCCGATCCTGCGGACGATGATCGAACAGGGCCGGCAGACGCTTGCCGTGGACTACAACCGCGCGGTCGCGGCGGTCCCGGGGCTCCGCTGGGCGCTCGACGCCCTCCTCCAGCGCTACGACGCGATCCTCACCCCGGCCACCACCGGAGTGGCCCCCGTCGGCCTGGCCTCCACCGGCAGCCCGATCTTTTGCACCACCTGGACGCTCTGCGGCGTCCCGGCCGTGACCCTCCCGCTCCTGACCGGGGAGCAGGGACTGCCACTCGGTGTCCAGTTGATCGGCCGCGAGGGCGACGACGCCAGGCTCCTGCGCACCGCCCGCTGGCTGTCGACCCAGGCAAAGAGCGCCTGAGCAGGCGAACCGCCGGGACGCGCCCACCCAGCTACAAAGCAGGCTGCTCAAAAAGGTCCAGATGCAAGGCGGAACGCGCAGAGCCGAGTGAGGCGTACTCCAGGTACGCCGCAACGAGTGCTCAAGTGTTCCAACGCCGCAGATGGGCCTTTTTCAGCAGCCTGTTAGGCGGACAGGGTCGCCGGCTTAAGGAGGCCGGCGGACTCCTTGTCCAGGAAGAGCTGGCAGGAGGGATGGGTTCGCAGGATGGAGGCGGGAAACAGCGGCCCCACTTCCTTTTCGAGGCAGACCTTCATCGCTTGGGCCTTTCGCTTCTCTGGGACCGTGCAGATGATGTGCGCCGACTTCATGATCTGCCGCACCGAGATCGAGATGGCCCGCCGCGGCACTTCGTCGAGCGTCTTGAACCATCCCTCCCCCATCTGCTGGCGCCGACAGCCCTCGTCCAGGCTCACGACGAGATAGGGGATTTCCGTGTCGAAATCGGCCGGCGGATCGTTGAAGGCCAGGTGGCCGTTCTCCCCGACGCCGACAAACGCCACATCGATCGGGACGGCGCCGAGCAGCCGGTTCAGGCGGGCGACCTCGCCGTCCAGGTCGGCGGCATCCCCCTCGATGAAGTGGACGGTCCCGATCGGCGCCTTGCTCGTCAGCCGCTCGCGGAGATAGCGGCGGAAGCTGGCCGGATGGTCCGCCGACACCCCGATGTATTCGTCCAGATGAAACATCGTCGTCCGGTCCCAGGCGATGCCGGGAGCCGAGACCAGATGCTTCAGAAAGTCGAACTGGGACATACCGGTCGCCGCGATGAAGGCGGCCCGCCCCTTCTGCCGAATGGCCTCCCGCAGGATCTCCGCCGCCTTCGCGGCGGCCGCCTTGGCCATCACACTCGTGTCCAGATGCACGGCAATCTTCATCGTCGCTCCTTTGCGGTCCGGGTGTGTTGCCGGCCCATGCGCGATGTCGCGTCGGTCACCACGCATGCGCCGCAAGACTGCCGGACGATGAGGTCCCCCCGCAGGATCTCTTGAGCGAGGGGGCAGTGGGGATGCTGCAGCCGCTGGAGGAGGAGCGCCATGGCCCGCCGCCCGCTCGCCTCCAAGGGGAAACGCACCGCGCTGAGCGGTGGCTCCGTGTACTCGACGAAAGGCGCATCGCCCAGGCTGACGAGGGCCACATCCTGCGGCACGCGGAGGCCGGCGAACCGCAATCCGCGCACGGTGGCCAGGGCCAGATCCTCGCTGGCGACCACAAAAGCCCTCGGACGGCTCGGCCAGCGGGCGATTTCCCGCCCCAGCGCGAACCCCGCGTCGTAGGACAGCGGCGCGGTTTGCACCCAGCGGGGCACCGGCCGAAGACCCGCCGCCTGCAGGCCCAGCCGAAATCCCTCCACCGCGCCCCGCCCCGACCGGTAGGCCGCCCGGCCCGTGACGGGTCCCGTGACACAGCCGAGGGTCCGGTGGCCGAGATTCACGAGGTGGGCCACCGCGGCAACGGCGGCCCCGGCGTAATCGAATCCCACCCAGTCGACCGACCCCGGCTGGAGCGGCCGGTTCACCGCCACCATGGGAATGCCCCGCTCGACCAGAGCAAGGAGGTGCGCGTTGGGCCGCCGGACGGAATGGGACGCCACGATGACCCCGTCCACGCGCTTGGCCTCTAGGACTGCGGCGTACCGGCGCTCGGCCGCGAGGCTCGACGCCTGGCAGAGGAGGACGCCGTACCCCTGCCGCTCCGCCGCCTGCTCGACCCCCATGGCGATCGGCGCGAAGAAGGGGTCGGCCACATCCGCCACGATCAATCCGATGGTGCTGGTCCGCCGTGCCGCTAGACTCTGGGCCACGGCGCTGGGGCGGTATCCCATCTCCCGGATGACCTGCAGAACGCGCGTCCGCGTCGCCCCGCCCACGTGCGTGCTCCTCTTGTTGAGCACGTGGGAAACCGTGGCAAGCGAGACGCCGGCTTGGCGCGCCACATCCGAAATGGTGACCCGCGGCTGGCGGCCGCGGCGCTGGTGATCGGCGGCCATGGTCCTCACTCGTCCGCCCAGGCCCGGTATAGCGCTTGGACCCGGTCGTAGGCCAGCTTCGGGCGGCGGTACTCGTCCAGGAGCCCCTTGTTGTTCTGCTCTTTGGGCCGCTGGAGCGGGGTGAAACGGGCGGTACGCCAGGCAGGTCCCTGGTAGTCGGCCAGCAGCCAGATGGCCTGGCCGGCCACGAATGGCCGCCGCCGCACCTCGGCAATCACCGCGGCGTGGTATGTGGCTTGCGCCTCCTCCGACCACTTGACCGCATGGAACGATCGGAATCCCGCGATGGCATCGGCTCCATGCGAAGACAGGAGAATGGGCTTATCGGGGAAATTGGCATGCAGACGATCGAGCGCCTCCCCGTATTCGGCGATGGGCGCGTCCGCGTACCAGCCGTGGAAATAGTTCAGCCCCAGCACGTCCGCGTACTGGAAGCAGCGGTCCCCGTCCGGGGTCTCCGACGCCTGGGTGATCAGTCGGCCGGGGTCGCGCTGCCGAACGTGGGCGGTCAGGGCTGCAAAGAATCGCTCACCCGCCTCCGTCTGGGTCGCGCACTCGGCCAGCAGCCCCCACAGGATGATGCTGGGGTGATGTCGGTCTCGCTGCCAGAGCGCGTCGAACGTCGCCACGGCCCGCGCCAGGACCTCCGGATCCGCCATCTGCTCCTCGCCCAACCAGACCGTCGGCAGTTCCGCGAACACGAGCACGCCGAGCCGGTCGGCGAGGTCCAGGACGTGCGGGTCGTGGGGGTAGTGCGCCAGACGCACCAGGTTCGCCCCGGCCCGCTTCAAGAGCAGGAGGTCGGCGAAGGCGAGTTGATCGATCCCCGCGTTCCCCACGTGGGGGTGCGCCTCGTGCCGCGAGATGCCGCGGAGGCGGATCGGCTGGCCGTTCAGCAGGATCCGGCACCCCTCGGCCCGCACCTCCCGGAATCCGATCGGTAACGTCTGGACATCGCCCTCGGTTTCCCCGCCTCCCGCAACGCGCACCACCAGCGTGTACATCGCGGGCTGGTCCGGCGACCAGAGCCGGGGGCGAGCTACGGTGCCGGAGAGGGAGAAGCCCTGCCCGTCAGCACCCCCGCGCGGCGACGCCTGGCCCTCCCAGACCGAGGCCCCGTCCGCGTCTAGGAGCCGGGCCTCTACGCGGCAGGTTTCCGCGTCGCGACCCACCACCCGCCCCTCCACCCGTAGCGCCCCGGAGAGGGGGGTGCCCCTCCTCACATCCGCGAGGCGCCCGGCCGGGCGGGCGCGGAGACACAGGCGCCGGACCACCCCCCCCCAGTTAAACCAATCCGCGCCGGCCGGGGGAAGCGTCTTCGGACCCAACCGGTTGTCCACGGCCAGGGCGAGGCGCAAGGGAGCCATCGCCCGGTGAGGCAAGGCGAACTCGAACGGCAGGTACCCGCCCTCGTGGCTCCCGAGGAGCACCCCGTTCGCCCATGCCGTCACCCGGTGGTTCACCCCGTCGCCGGCGATCCACCACTCGCCCTCCGGCAAGCTCGGCACCGTCCGAAAGAACCAGACGATCCCCTCGTACTTGAAGAGCGCGGGGTCCATCAGGTTCCACGGGAGCGGCAGCACGCAGGGGCGACGCCCCTCGGGCCAGCGGGTCGCCCACCCGTCGGCCTGCCCGCGCTCGTCGGGATCGGGACAGAAATCCCAGAGCCCCTCCAGCAAGAGTGTCATGGTCATAGTCTCTCCCCTACCCCTTCACCGCCCCCGAGGCCAGCCCCTGCACCAGGTAGCGCTGGATGTACGCGAACAGGAGCAGCGGGGGCAGGACGGCGATGATGGAGCCCGTGGCGATGTCGGTCCACTTGATCACGAACTGGCCGACCAGGGAGTAGAGCCCCACCGGCAAGGTCATCAGCTCTTCGGAGTTGAGGAACATCACGGCGAAGATGAGTTCGTTCCAGCCATAGATGAAGGCGAAGATCCCCGTGGCCACCAGCCCCGGCGTGATCGTGGGCAGGACGATCCGGAAGAGCGCCCCCATCCGTGAGCATCCGTCGATCATCGCCATCTCGTCGATCTCCGTCGGGATGGCGTCCATGAACCCCTTCATGAGCAGGGTGCAGAACGTGATCATAAACGTGGTGTAGGTGCCCACCAGCGCCAGCCGCGAGCGGGCCAGCCCCAGGGCGATGAAGATCTCGAAGAGCGGGATCACGATCATGACCAGAGGGATCATCTGGATCGCGAGGATCGAGAAGAAGATCAGGGTCTTGCCCTTGAACCGGAAGCGGGAGAGGGCGTAGCCCGAGAGGGTCGTGATCCCCAGCGTGAGCAGCGTGGTGGCCCCGGCCACCAGCAGGCTGTTCAGAAAGAACCGGTCGAAGCGGGTGAAGCCCCAGAGGGCGCGGTAGTTCTCCAGCGTCAGCTCCCGCGGGATGAAATGGATGGGGAGCCGCGCCACGGCCGTCTCGCTCTGCAGCGAGGTCGCCAGCGTCCAATAGATGGGGAAGAGTGTAAAGGCCAGGAAGCCGGCCAGGGGCAGGTACAGCGTGACGAGTCGCCAGGGGTTTCGGTGTGGCATCAGAGCACCCTGTCCGAGCGCCGGAAGGCGCGGTAGTAGAGGGCCGTGATGGTCATAAGGATCGCGAACATGACCATGGCCAGCGCCGAGCCCATGCCGAAGTCGAGGTCGCGCGAGGCCTTCTTGTAGAGGAACGTGGCCAGCGTCTCGGAGGCCCGCACGGGCCCGCCGTCGGTCATCACGAAAATCAGGTCCACATCGTTGAAAATCCAGATCGTGCGGAGGAGCAGCGCCGCGAAGACCATGGGCAGGATCGAGGGCAGCGTGACGTGGAGGAATCGCTGCCAGGCCCCGGCCCCGTCCATGGCAGCTGCCTCGTAGAGGGCTTTCGGGACGGCTTGGAGGGCGGCCAGGAGCATCACGGCAAAGAATGGGGTCCCGCGCCAGATGTTCGTCAGCATGACCGCAGGAAGGGCGGTGCTCGGGTCGGCCAAGAGTGCCAGGCGCTGGCTCACCAGGCCGAGGCGCACCAGAAGCTCGTTCAGCACCCCGACCTGGGGGTTGTACATCCACTTCCACATGATCGCGATGATCACCCCCGAGATGGCCCAGGGGGAGAGGATCAGCGACCGGTACAGTCCCCGTGCCGGGAACCGCTCGTTCAAGAGCAGGGCCAGCGCCAGCCCGAGGACGAACTGGCAGGCCAACGAGCCGATCACCCACACTGCGGATTGGCGCAGCACCAGCCAGAAGGTCGGGTCCTTTGCCACCGTGAGGTAATTGGCAGTCCCCACGAACCGATTCTCGGTGGGCTCGGTGAAAACGCGGTGCTGGAAGCTGGTGTAGAGATTCAGCGCCAGCGGATAGAGGATGAAGAGGGCGATAAAGCCGAGCGCCGGGGCCAGCAGCAGATACGGCACAAGACGCGGAGGAATTCGCAGATGGTGTCGCATGGGTGAAGGTGCGGCCCCCGAGGGAACCCCCGGGGGCCGCCTCAACCTATTTCAGGGTGTCCGAGATGGCCTTGGCGATCGCCTCGCCCGTTGCCTCGGGCGACTGCTGCTTGAGGAGTCCTTTCTGGAACTCCTCCTTGAGCGGGCCCGCGATCAGGCTGTTCCACTTGGCCATCTGGATCGGGAAGTTGAAGGAACCCGCCGGGTCGTCGAGCTGTTGCTTGAAGACTCCCAGGAATGGGTTGCCCTTGAACCATGCTTCCTCATACACGCTCTTGTTGGCGGGCAGCGCCCCGGTGGTCTGGGAGAACTTGGAATCGTTCTCCGGGCTCAGCATCCACTTCAGCAGCTCCCACGTTTCCGCCGGGTGGGCCGACTGCTTGAACATCACGTAGCCGTTGGTGAAGTTGGCGGCGATGTAGCGCCCCCTGGGGCCCCGTGGGATGGGGGCCGTGCCAAACTTCTCGCGGGCGGCCTCCATCGTCCCGCCGAAGGCTTTGATCTGGCGGGCCACCGAGTACTGATTGTGGATGTACATCCCGGCCGCGCCGCTGCTGAACTCCGCCGTGTTCTCCAGGAAGGAGTTGTTCACCGAGTTCGGCGTGCAGACCTGATGCACGGTGCAGAGCTCGAGGTAATTCTTCAGGCCGTCGATGCCCCCGTGCTTGTGCAGCCCCAGACTGCCGTCCTTCTCGAAGAAGACGTTCCCGTTCGCCATCAGCATCCACATGATGTAGTAGCGCTCGCTCCCGCCCGCGCCCCGCATGCTGAAGCCGTAGCGGTTCTTGGCGGGATTGGTCATCTTCTTGGCGGCGTCCAAGAACTCCGCCCAGTTCGACGGCGGCGTCTTGATCCCGGCCTCCTTGAGCCAGTCGGCCCGGTAATAGAGGGCGTCGATCTGGAACTCGGAGGGGAGGTAGTACAGGGTATTCTTGTAGGCCGCCCCCACCGAGAACACCTGGGGCAGGAGGTTCTTGGCGCCGGCCCACTTGTCGGCGTAGGGCCCGAGATCCAGAAGCTCCCCCATCGCGGCGAACTCGCCAAGCCAGGTCGCCTGGAAGAACATCGTGTCGGGGAGCGTCTTGGTGGCAACGGCGGTCACCAGCTTCTGGCGCGCCTCTGCGTACGGGATGTTCAGGTAGTTGACCTTGATGTGGGGATACTTGGCCTCGAACCCCTTGATGATCTCCATCCGGAGCTGGACCAGGTCGGCCGGCTCGGCGTCCCAGAAGGTGATGGTGACCGGCTTCGCCTGGGCGCGAGCCGTCGCGGGCGCGAGTCCCGCCAGGGCGAGGACAAGGCCGAGAACAACCGCTAGCTTGTGTACCGCTCTCATTTCGAGCCCTCCTTCCCCCCTTCGAGTTAGGTAAAGCGCTTTACCACCTTATATGCCATCTGCGCGTTATGTGTCAAGCCCGAAAGCAGAATCCTCCGCAACGGGGAGTGGAAGCCGAAAAGGCAGGCACAGAAAACGCGAGGTCCCGCGAGAAGGGCGGGGGTGTCCGGCAGCGGGCGGCCTACTCGTCCGGCCGGTTCGCCCGGCCGCGGGACATCCGCGCGACTTCGCGATCCGCCTCGCGCTCCTTGATGTCTTCCCGTCGATCGTACTCCTTCTTGCCCCGCGCCAGGGCGAGGTTCACCTTCACGTGGGGGCCCTTCAGGTACAAGCTCAGAGGGACGAGGGTGAGGCCCTTCTGCTCCACCTTGCCCCTCAGCCGCTCGATCTCGGTGCGGTGCATGAGGAGCTTGCGGGGGCGGAGCGGATCCAGGTTGAACTGGCTGGCTTGCTCGTACGGGCTGATGTGGCAGTTATGCAGGAACAGTTCGCCGCCGGAGAACGCGGCGTAGCCATCCCGCAGGTTGGCCCGTCCCTGCCGGATGGACTTCACCTCGCTGCCGAGCAAGACGACTCCGGCCTCGAAGGTCTCCTCGATGTGGTAGTCGTACCGGGCCTTGCGATTGGCGCAGAGCGTCTTCGATTCCCCCCCCCGCGCCGACTTCCCTGCTGAATGGTGTGCCATGGTCCGAGATGCTAGTCAAATCCATCCCCCACGACAAGCAAAATCCCGCCGGGTGCGGACTCAGGATCACGGCTGCTCCGTTTTCGGTCCAGGGGCGAGGTGCTCCTCGACGGAACCCATGGCCTCCAGGTGTTCCCCCTCCAGGTAGTCGAGCCATCGGATCCCGTAGGTGGTGGAGGCAAAATCGTGCCCGGGCTCGAAGGAGGTCCACACGACCTCCGCCGAGAGCCTCAGGCGCTCCCCCACCGGGATCAGGATGTGGAGTCGCGTGCGCGGGGGCAAGACCCAGGCGATCTGGGCGCACGCCCCGCCTCGGCTGACGTTGAACAGCGTGCCGGGGAACGCCCGTCGCTGGCTGCTTTCCCACGCATGGGCGATCTCGACATAGACCGGAATCCGGGCCGGATGTCGGCGGTGCTCTCGCGGGATTCCCGCACTCGATTCAGGGCTCACGTGCGCTCTCCCGTCCTTGCTCTCTTGAAGGACATTCTCGCCTGCGACTCACCGCCGTAGACCGCGGTCCAGGGACCGGTACTGGATCGCCTCGGCGATGTGCGAGGCTTGGACCCCTTCCGCCCCCTCGAGGTCCGCGACGGTCCGGGCCACCTTCAGGATCCGGTCGTAGGCCCGGGCGGAAAGACCCAGGCGATCCATGGCCAGCTCCAGCAGGCTCTTCGCCTCGCCCTCCACCTGGCAATGTTTGCGGATCTGCCGCGTGCTCATCTGGGCGTTGCAGTACACCTTGCTGCGACGGAAGCGCTCCTGCTGGATCTGGCGCGCCCGCTGGACCCGCTCGCGAATGACCGCCGACGACTCCCCCGAAGGCTCGCCGCCCAGCTCCCGGTGCTTCAGCGGGGGCACGTCGATGTGGATGTCGATCCGGTCGAGCAGCGGCCCCGAGATCCGGGCCAGGTACCGCTGGATCTGCAGCGGTGTACACGAGCACTCCTTGACCGGATCCGTCGCGTAACCGCACGGACACGGATTCATGGCGGCCGCCAGCATGAACCGCGCCGGATACGTGAGGGAAGCAACGGCCCGCGCGATGGTCACCTGGCCGTCCTCCAGCGGCTGTCGCAGCACCTCCAGGACGTGCCGCTTGAATTCCGGCAGCTCGTCCAGGAACAGCACCCCGTGGTGCGCCAGACTCACCTCGCCCGGGCGCGGGATGTTGCCGCCCCCGACGAGCCCGGCGTCCGAGATGGTGTGGTGCGGGGCCCGGAACGGTCGGGTGGCCAGGAGCGCCTGCCCCGACGAGAGGAGGCCGCAGATCGAGTGGATCTTGGTGGTGGAGATGGCCTCCTCCAGCGAGAGCGTCGGCAAGATGGTGGGCAGTCGCCGCGCCAGCATCGTCTTGCCCGAGCCGGGAGGACCGATGAGCAGGATGTTGTGGCCGCCCGCCGCGGACACCTCCAGCGCACGCTTGGCGTGCTCCTGCCCCTTCACGTCGTTGAAGTCCACGGTATAGTCCGCCGACACGGCGAAGGTCGCCTCCAGATCGACGCGGGTGGGCGAGACCGCCTGCTCCCCGTTCAAGAGGGCCACGGCGTGCTGGAGACTCGCCACGCCGTAAACCGCCAGGCCGTCCACCACGGCCGCCTCGGCCGCGTTCTCGACCGGCACCAGGATTCCCTCAAGGCCGATCTCGCGGGCCGCCACCGCCATGGACAAGGCCCCCCGGATCGGCCGGACGGAGCCGTCCAGCGACAGCTCGCCCAGGATCACGAGGTGCGACAGACGGTCGGGCCGGACCAGATCCTCCGCCGCCAGGATTCCGACGGCTGTGGGCAAGTCGAAGGCGGCCCCCTCTTTCTTTATATCGGCGGGCGCAAGGTTCACCGTGATCCGTTTCGCAGGGAATTCGAACCCGGAATTCTTGATGGCGGCCTTGACGCGATCGCGGCTTTCTTTCACCGCCACGTCCGGAAGGCCCACGGTGTTGAATGTGGGAAGGCCCAGGGCGATGTCCACTTCCACCGCCACCAGGTAGGCGTCCACGCCGAGTACGGCACTGCTCAGGACCTTGGCGAGCATCGGATCGCCTCCGGTCTTCGGCGACCGGCCATGGGAGGAAAGTGGGTCTTAGCTAACACAACCCGCCGGCAGCGTCAATCCAAAACCACACCGCCCGCGGGGGTATTGGCCGGCCGACGCAGGAGGGGTGCGGCTACACGCCGCGCAGGGTCGGGTCGAGGACGTCTCGCAGCCAGTCGCCGACCCGGCTGACCACCAGCGCGATCATCATGAGGATCAGGCCCGGGAAGGCCGAGATCCACCAGGCAGTGTCCAGGTA
Source organism: Candidatus Methylomirabilota bacterium (assembly GCA_026387775.1). Lineage (GTDB taxonomy): Bacteria > Methylomirabilota > Methylomirabilia > Methylomirabilales > 2-02-FULL-66-22 > 2-02-FULL-66-22. The sequence goes on from JAPLLC010000080.1 coordinate 10,404, forward strand.
GCCGCGCCCCTCGTTGAGCATCCCTCCCCAACTCGGCGTCGGGGGCTGGATGCCCAGCCCGAGAAAGCTCAGCGTGGATTCGAGCAGGATGGTGCGGGCCAGCTCCAGCGTGGTGATGACCAGGAATGGGGCCAGCGTGTTGGGCACGATGTGCCTCGCCAGGATTCGTAAGGTGGAGCCGCCCAAACCCCGGATGGCCAGGACGTATTCGCGCTCCTTGATGGTCAGGACTTGGGCCCGAATCAGCCGGGCGTAGGTCACCCATCCGCTCAACCCGACGATGATGATCAGGTTTCCAAAGCTGGGGCCCAAGACCGCGATGATGCCGATCGCCAATAGTATGAACGGAAACGCCAACTGGGCGTCCACCAGGAGCATGATGATCTCATCCAGGATGCCCCCGGCGTAGCCCGAGAGCAGGCCAAACAGCCCTCCGATGGCCCCGCCGATGACGACGGCCGCGAACCCTACGGCCAACGAGATCCGGGAGCCGTAGATGATCCGACTCAGGGTGTCGCGCCCGAGCTGGTCGGTCCCCAGCAAGTGCCGCCGCTGGCCAGCCTCCGGAAACCAGGTCGGACTCTTGAGGCGGTCCCGGAGCGACTGCTGGACCGGGTCATATGGCGCCACCAGCGGCGCGAAGACCGCCGCCAACACCACCACGATCACGAAGGCCGCCGAGGCCCAGACAAAGAGGGGCACCTTCCGCCATCCAGCGCGGCGTGACCCGGTGGCCGGAGCGTCTTGCGCGTTATCGCCGGATGCGCGGGTCGAGGATGCCATACGCCACGTCCACCAATAGATTCAGGATGACGAACATCGCCGCCGTGATAAAGACGCACGACTGCACGATGGGATAATCGCGGTTGTAGATGGATTGGATTGCCAGCCGCCCGATCCCCGGCCAGGAGAAGATGGTCTCGGTGACCACCGCCCCGCCCAGCAGATTCCCGAGCTGCAGTCCCACGATCGTGACGATGGGAATGGCCGCGTTCCGCATGGTGTGCTTGGCGAGGGTCCAGAACTCCGGCAAGCCTTTGGCCCGGGCCGTC
>JAPLLC010000072.1 GCA_026387775.1 Candidatus Methylomirabilota bacterium
ATGGGCTGGAGCTTCCCGTCATCCGTCACCTTCCCGGGGCCCACGGCGATGACCTCGCCCTCCTGCGGCTTCTCCTTGGCGGTGTCGGGGATGATGATGCCGCCCTTCTTGGTCTCTTTCTCTTCCAGGCGCTTCACCAAGATGCGGCCTTCCAGTGGCTCGAACTAATTCATCGTCAGTCACTCCTTTCCACAAATGCGGGAAATCGTCCCGCGTCAGCCATCCACGGCAAACCGAGTCTTGGGCAACTCCCTGCGGAGCGGTTGCCCGGGTTTGCCTGCCGCAACAATGACATTTGGGGGGTGAGCCAGCCTCTGGCAGGTTGTTGCAGCCACCCTCTCGTTGTTAGCACTCTACACTGCTGAGTGCTGATGAGTGGGAATTTAGGTCATAAATGGGAGATTTGCAAGGGAAAAAACTCGTCCGGGATACCCGGGGCCGTATTGGGCCATCATGGGGTTTGCAACTCATTGGAATTCCTGCTAGATTCTGCGATGTCGATGCAAGAGCCAGGAGGGGCGGGCGATGCGCGAAACCCGGGCCGAGATTGATCTCGGCGCCATCAGGGAGAACGTCCGGCTTGCTTGCCAGCTGGCCGGCCCGGCCGCCCAGGTGATGGCGGTGGTGAAGGCCGATGCCTACGGGCATGGCGCCGCTCCGGTTGCCAGGACCGCCTTGGCCGCCGGAGCTACCTGGCTCGGCGTGGCGGTGCCCGAGGAGGCCGTCGTTCTCCGGGAGGCCGGAATCCCGTCCCGCATCCTGGTCCTGGGCCCGATCGCTCCGGAGCAGGCGGAGCTGGTGGTCGACCACGGGCTGGATCAGTGCGTCTCGGATCCGGCCCAGGCCGATGCATTGGACCGAATGGCCAGGAGGCGGGGGCGGGTGGTCTCGCTTCACCTCAAGGTGGAAACCGGCATGGGCCGCGTGGGTCTGCCGCCTCGGGAGGTGCGTCCGGCGGCGGACCACCTGGCCAGGCTGCCCGCGATCCGCCTGGCAGGACTCATGACGCACTTCGCGGACGCCGATGCGGACGACCCGGCGTTCACGCAGGAGCAGATGGCCCGGTTCGAGGCGGCCGCCCAAGCGCTTCGCGAGGCGGGCATCGCCGTCCCGCTCCGGCATGCGGCCAACAGCGCCGCTCTCCTCTTGCACCCGGGGTCGCGGCTCGACCTGGTCCGGCCCGGGATCATGTTGTACGGGTGCCACCCGCGCGGGGCGCGGCGTCCGGATGACCCGGTCCTGCATCCGGCGCTCCGCCTGCGCACGGCCATCACGCAGGTGAAAGACGTGACTGCCGGGAGCAGTATCAGTTACGGACGCACCTTCACGGCGTCCCGCGACGTGCGGATCGCCACCATCCCGATCGGTTACGCGGATGGACTCCCGCGGCTGCTGTCCAATCGCGGTCAGGCCCTGGTCCACGAGAGGCGCGCCCCCCTCGTCGGCCGCGTGTGCCTGGACATGACGATGCTGGATGTGACCGCGCTGCCCGGGGTCCGCGCGGGCGACGAGGCTGTCCTGATCGGCCGCCAAGGCGACGAGGAGATCACGGCCGACGAAGTCGCCGAGCTCGCCGGGACGATCGGCTACGAGATCCTCTGCCGCATCGGCCCCCGGGTGCCGCGGATCTATCGGCCCACAGATGCCGCGGGTGTGCCGCCGGCTGCGGCTTTCCCGCCAAAGCCGCTTGACAACCCTCGCGGGCCGCACCTATAGTGCAGCGGAGAGCCGGTGGATGCCCCTCTCCGGACCTGTGGAGCCAACAGGAGGCCGGGCACATGAAAGCCGTGATCATGGCCGGGGGGTTCGGGACCCGTTTGCGGCCACTGTCCAACGCTATCCCAAAGCCCATGATTCCCATGGCCAACAAGCCCATGATGGAGCACATCGTGGACTTGCTCCGCCGGCACGGGATCACGGACCTCGTGACGTTGCTCCATTTCCAGCCCGCACTGATCGAGAACCACTTCCGGGACGGGTCGGCGTTCGGGGTGAAGATGACGTACGTCTCCGCCGTCGAGGATTACGGGACGGTGGGGGCGGTGAAGAACGCGGCAGCCTGTCTCGGCGGTCCGTTCCTGGTCATCAGCGGCGACGTGCTCACCGACTTCGACCTGGGAGCGGCCATCGCCTTTCACCGCGACCGCAACGCGGATCTCACCATCCTGCTCACGCGGGTGGAGAACCCGCTCCAGTACGGCGTCGTCATCACCGAGCCGGACGGCCGGATCAGCCGCTTCCTGGAGAAGCCGACCTGGAGCGAGGTGTTCAGCGATACGGTGAACACCGGGATCTACGTGCTGGAGCCGTCCGTGCTGGACCTGATCCCTCCCCGGCGGGAGTTCGATTTCAGCAAGGACCTTTTCCCCCTGATGATGCGAGAGGGGCGGCGGCTCTACGGCTACGTGGCCGAGGGCTACTGGCGGGACGTGGGAGACCTGATGGAGTACCGCCTCGCCCATCAGGACATCCTTGCCGGACGGGTGCTGGTGCAGATCCCCGGGCGCAAGGTGGAGGGCCTGGACCATGCGATCTGGCTGGATGAAGGCAGCCGGGTGGATTTCACCGCGGGCCTCCGGGGGTCGGTCTTGATCGGGAAGAATACCCGGGTGGAGGCCAACGCGCGCATCACCAACAGCGTCATCGGGGACGACTGCGTGGTGGAGAACGGGGCGGTCATCACCGACTCCGTGCTCTGGAACGAGGTCACCATCGGTCCGGGCGCGGCCCTGGCCGAGAACGTGGTGGGACGCGGCAGCGAGGTCAAGGCGCGCGCCCGGCTGTTCGAGGGAGCCCTGGTCAGCGATGCCTGCTGCATCGGCGAGGGGTCGGTGGTCAAGGCCGACGTCAAGGTCTGGCCCCATAAGCTGGTGGAGGACGGGGCCATCCTCTCGGCCAGCCTGGTCTGGGGCGACCGGTGGGCGCGCTCGCTCTTTGGAGCCTACGGCATCACGGGGCTGGGCAACGTCGAGATCACGCCCGAGTTCGCCGTCAAGCTGGGGGCCGCCTTCGGCGCCACGCTCAGGGAACACACGCTCGTCTGCACCAGCCGGGACCCGCACCGGACCTCGCGTCTCATCAACCGGGCCATCATCTGCGGACTCCTCTCGGCCGGGGTGGACGTCCACGACCTGCGCGTCTCGCCCATCCCCGTGGTCCGCTATCAGATGGGCAAGCACGGGGCGGTGGCGGGGGTGCACGTCCGGCGCTCGCCTTTCGAGCCCGCGCTGATCGACATCAAGTTCTTCGACGAGCGGGGGATGGACCTCGCCGCCGGCCGCGAGAAGGGGGTCGAGCGGCTCTTCTTCCGCGAGGACTTCCGTCGGGCCAAGATGGAAGACACGGGTCGACTCAGCTTCCCCGAGTACGACGTCGAGTATTATGAGGAGGGGATTCTGGGCTTCATCAACCAGGACGCCATCCGCGCCCGCGCCCCCAAGGTGGTGATCGACTACGCCTACGGCAGCGCCTCGACGATCTTCCCCCACATCCTGGGCAAGCTGGGGTGCGAGGTCATCGCGCTCAACGCCTACATGGACGAGGCCCGCATCGTCAAGACCGCCGAGGAGTTCCAGCAGTCGCTGAAACAGCTCTGCGAGATCGTCCGCATTCTCGGCGCCGACCTCGGGTTCATGCTGGATGCCGGGGCCGAGAAGCTGTTCCTGGTGGATGACAAGGGCGATCTGATCTCCGACGAGCTGGCCCTGGCCGTCGTGGCCCTGTTGATGGCGCGGACACAGCCCGCCGGCACGATCGGGGTTCCCGTCACCGCCAGCGGCGTCCTGGAGGAGCTGGTCGCCCCGGGGGGATTCCGGGTGGCCCGGACCAAGATCGCGCCGCGCGCGCTGATGGAGACCGCGGCGCAAGAGGGCGTGGTCTTCGTCGGGGATGCCTTCGGCGGGTTTGTCTTCCCCGGATTCCAGCCGGCCTTCGACGCCATGCTGGCCACGCTCAAGATCCTGGAGATGCTCGCGCTGAGCGACCTCACCATGCACCAGGCGATCCGGCACGTCCCCCAGCGGGTGATGGTCCGCCATCAGGTCCCCTGCCCGTGGGAGCGGAAGGGGTCCCTGATGCGGACGCTGATCGAGGCCACCAAGCATGAGGACGTGGAGCTGGTGGACGGGGTGAAGGTCCACCTGGGGGCCGATTGGGCGATTCTCTATCCGGATCCGGACCGCCCCGTGTTTCACATCCTGGCGGAAGCGAGAACGCGAGCGCGGGCGGAGCAGATCGCCGAAGAGTATCGGGAGCGGGTGCAGAACTGGCTGGGACGCGAGGGCACGGCCTAGCAGGCTGCTGAAAAAGGCCCACCTGCTGCGTTGGCACACTTGGGCACTCGTTGCGGCGTACCTGAAGTACGCCTGGACCCACCTGCGGTGGGTACCCCGCCCTTCGTGCGCCGCCTTGCATCTGGACCTTTTTGAGCAGCCTGGTCGGGGTCGGTTCCTCGTCCCGCGGGTGCGACGAGGGGCGGGATACACCATGAGCGCGATCAAGTTCGGGACCTCCATGTGGCGGGGAATCATCGCCGAGGACTTCACCTTCACGGGTGTCCGAGCGGTTAGCCAGGCGATCGGGGAATACGTCCTGTCTCAGGACCCTCGTGCCGGCGACCGCGGGATGGTGATCGGGTATGACACCCGGTTCCTCTCCGAGGCCTTCGCGGCCCAAGTGGCGAGGGTGATGGCGGCCCAGGGGATCATCGCGTTCCTGTGTGAGCGTGACACCCCGACGCCGGTGGTGGCCCACGAGATCCTCCGGCGCCACGCTGCCGGCGGCGTGATCGTCACCGCGAGCCAAAACCCGCCGGAATACAACGGGATCAAGTTCTCGGCGGCATGGGGCGGCCCCGCGCTGCCCGAGGCCACGCAGTGGATCCAGGAGCGGGCGAACCAGCTTCTGCTCGATCCCCGGGTGTGGGAGGTATCGTCGGGCGATGCCGAGGGCCGAGGCTTCATCGAGCGGATCGACCCGCGCCCCGCCTATCTGGATCGGGTGCGGAGCCTGGTGAGTCTGGAGACGATCCGCGAGGCGAGGCTCCGCGTGGTGGTCGACCCGCTCTACGGCTCCGCCCAGGGGTATCTGGATACCCTGCTCCGGGACGCCGGGTGCGAGGTCGCTGTGCTGCACGGCTTTCGGGACCCGAATTTCGGCGGCCGGTCGCCCGACCCGGCGGAGAACCAGTTACAGGAGCTGGCCTTCCAGGTGGTGGAGTCCTCGGCGCACCTGGGGCTGGCGACCGACGGGGATGCGGGCCGGTTCGGGCTGGTGGATGCGGACGGGTCGTTCCTGGAGCCGAACTACTTCCTCGGGATCCTGCTGCGCCACCTGGTGAAGACCCGCGGGTGGACCGGTGGCGCGGCCCGCTCCGTGGCGACCACCCACCTAGTGGACGCGGTGGCGCGCCAGATGGAGATCCCGATCTACGAGACGCCGGTCGGCTTCAAGTATATCGGCGAGCTGATCGCCAAGGACGCGATCGTGCTGGGCGGGGAGGAGAGCGCCGGTCTCTCGGTCAAGGGGCACGTCCCCGAGAAAGACGGGATCCTCGCCTGTCTGCTGGCGGTGGAACTGGTGGCGTCGCGCGGAGGAGCGCGCCTCAAGACGCTGCTCCAAGAGCTCTACGGAGAGGTCGGGACGTTCCTCACGAAGCGGCTCAACTACCGGCTGGAGCAAAGCGCCGTGGACGGCCTCGAGGATCGCCTGAAGCAGCCGCCCGGGAACCTGGCGGGCCTGGCGGTGATCGAGGTGAACCGCCTGGACGGCGTGAAGATGATCCTGGAGGACGGGAGCTGGCTGCTGTTCCGTGTCTCGGGGACGGAGCCGGTGGTTCGGCTGTACGCCGAGGCGGCGAGCCCGGAGCGGCTCGACCGCCTGGTGACGGCGGGGGAAAACTTCATCGGAAGGTGAGGGGAAGCGCAGCATGCGAAGGTGGGGCGGAGCCGTAATGCTCCGGGCCCCTGTGTCGCCTCCGTGACTCTTGGTGGGCCGATTGGTCGGGCCGCCGAGGAGCCGGGGGCAGTTCGATGTCTTCTCTTACAGGAATGGAGCAACAGTATGAGCGAGATCAGCGATGTCCGCGCACGGGAGATCCTCGATTCGCGGGGGAATCCCACGGTGGAGGTAGAGGTGCTGCTTGAGAGCGGTGCCCTGGGCCGGGCGGCGGTGCCGTCCGGGGCGTCCACGGGCTCGCGCGAGGCGCTGGAGCTTCGCGATGGCGACACGAGCCGTTACCTGGGGAAGGGCGTCACCAAGGCCGTGGAGAACGTCAATCAGACCATCGCCCCCGAGATCGAGGGCATGGAGGCCTCGAATCAGACCGACCTGGATCATCTCCTGTGCGAGCTGGACGGGACGCCCGAGAAAAAGAAGCTCGGCGCCAACGCCCTTTTGGGCGTGTCCATGGCCGTGGCCAAGGCGGCGGCGGACGAGGTAGGGCTGCCGCTCTACCGGTACCTCGGCGGCGTGAACGCCAAGACCCTGCCCTCCCCCATGATGAACATCCTGAACGGCGGGAAGCACGCGGACAACACCGTCGATCTGCAAGAGTTCATGATCATGCCCCTCGGGGCTCCATGCTTTCGCGACGCCCTGCGTATGGGCGCCGAGGTCTTCCATGCGCTGCGCGATGTGCTGAAGAAGAAAGGATACAACACCGCGGTGGGCGACGAAGGGGGGTTTGCACCCAACCTGAAGACCAACGAGGAGGCGTTGCAGCTCATCCTCAGCGCCGTCGAGAAGGCCGGGTACAAGCCGGGGCAGGACATCTTCATCGCCCTCGACCCGGCGGCCAGCGAGTTCTACTCGGAAAAAGAGAAGCGCTACATTCTCGAAGGCGAGGGCGGGAAGAAGCTGACCTCCGAGGAAATGGTGGAGTTCTACGCCAAGTGGGTGGCCAAGTATCCCATCGTGTCGATCGAGGATGGCATGTCCGAGGTGGACTGGGACGGCTGGGCGGCCCTGACAAAGAAGATCGGGGGCAAGGTGCAGCTCGTCGGGGACGACATCTTCGTGACGAACCCCAGCATTCTGAAGGAGGGGATCGAGAAGGGGATCGCCAACGCTATCCTGATCAAGGTCAATCAGATCGGGACCCTCACCGAGACGCTGGACGCCATCCTGATGGCGCACCGGGCGGGTTACGCGGCCATCGTGTCCCACCGCTCCGGCGAGACCGAGGATACCACCATCGCGGACCTGGCCGTGGCCACCAACGCCGGGCAGATCAAGACCGGCTCGGCGTCTCGGACGGACCGGGTCGCCAAGTACAACCAGCTCCTGCGCATCGAAGAGGACCTGGGCGAGACTGGGGTGTATCTGGGGAAGGACGCCTTGGCGCACTTCCGCCGGCCCGGAGCCTGAGGAGACCATGTTCCGCCCGCCCGACAGGGATCGGCCGTCGCCGTTCCGGCATCTGAGACTCGCCGTCGTCTTTCTCTTGGCGCTGGTCGTGGTCTCGGTGATGGGGAACCGGTCCCTGTTGCGCCTCTACCAGATGCATCGGGATCAGGCCGCCCTGGAGCGCGAGATCGATCAGGTGACCTCTGCGAACGCCGCCCTGGCGGAGGAGGTGCGCGGACTGCGCACCGATCCCGCTAGGGTCGAGGCGATCGCCCGCGAGGAGCTGGGTCTGGTCAAGCCCGGAGAGTTGGTGTACGAGTTCCGATCCGTCTCTCCCACCCCGGCGCAGCCCGGGGGATCCCGCTAACAGGCTGCTGAAAAAGGCCCATCTGCGGCGTTGGCGCGCTCGCGCGGCGCTGCGACGTACGCGTAAGTACGTCTCGCACCTCGCATCGCGCGCCGCCTGGCATCTGGGCCCTTTTGAGCAGCCTGGGCGAAAACGGGTTATTCAGGATCTTGCTAAGATTCCGTACGGGGCGCGGAGGGGAAGATGATTCGGTATGAGATCATCGTCTACTGGAGCAAAGAAGATCAGGCCTTCATCGCGGAGGTCCCTGAACTTCCCGGGTGTGCGGCGGATGGGGCGACCTATCAGGGGGCAGTCGCCAACGTCGAAATCGTCATCCGGGAGTGGATCGAGACCGCCAAGGAGTTGGGCCGCCCAATTCCCGAGCCGAAGGGACGCCTCGTCTTCGCCTAGCCGGGTCGCGCCCCCCGCCTCACGTCGTCAAACAGCGCTCCGCAGAACGTATTCTGTGCGTATCGTAGTCGCCACCCGCGGCATCTAACGTCGCGGAATCTGATGGCTGTCTTCTTGAAATCCATCTTGACATCTAGATGTCTATACAATACAGTCCGCGGCATTCCTGGAGGCGAGAATGGCCGCAGAGGATCGGTTTACCCCCAACTACTATCGGGTCGAAAAGTACCTGCGCGATCGTATCCAGAGCGGTGATCTGAAGCCGGGTCATCCGATCCCCCCTGAATCACAACTCTCCCAGCAATTCGGCATCAGCCGCATGACGGTCCGCCAGGCCCTCTCCCGCCTGGTGTTTGAAGGGGTGATCGTGCGCCAGCGGGGCCGGGGGAGTTTCGTGGCGGAGGCGCGATTCCAACACACGCACGTTTTCCCCAGCTTCGAAGAGGAGATGCAGGCGCGGGGCTCCAAGACGGCGAATCGACTGATCGCGAAGCGCATCGAGCCCGCGGAGGGCAAGGTCGCCGTGAGTCTGGGGATTCCCGAGAACACCCCCGTCCTGGTGCTGGAACGCCAGCGGATCGTCGACGGGCAACTGGTCGGCTACGAGATCCGCTACTTTCCCCGCTGGATCGGAGATGCGCTGACGGAGGACGAAATCCACAACCAGCCCCTGGTCCCGGCCATGCGGCGGATCATCGGGCGGGTCCATAGCCGGCTCCGCCTGCGCATCACCTCATCGGCGGCGAGGCCGCGCGAGGCGAAGTACCTCGAGATGAAGGTCGGCGCGCCGGTATTGGTCCGGGAAAACACCTGGTACGTGGATCCCGAGGGTCCCATCCAGTACGGCAAGTCGATCTATCGGGGGGACCGCTATCAGATGGACCTCGATTTCGCCTCCTGGCCCCACGGGCGCCCGGCCGTGACCGGCGGCGCGGGAGGCGGTGCGGACCGATGAACGTCCAGCACACGCGGACCGGGTATCTCTATGCGCTGTCGCTCGGGACCGGTCTGCTGGTCTGGGAGCTCGTGGCCGGTCAGTTTTCCAGGGTGGTGCTCTCGCCCCCCTCGGCGGTCGTGACCCATCTCTACCTGCACACCCGCTCGCTCGAGCTGCCGACGCTCCTCTTTTATTCCCTCGGCCACACGCTGCTCGGCTATGCCCTCGCGGTCGCGGTGGGGGTGCCGATCGGCTTCTTGATGGGCCGAAGCGAGAGAGCGTTCGTGATGTTCGACCCCGTCGTGAACGCGCTCTACTCCATTCCGACAGTGGCCTTCGTGCCCTTTGTCGTCGTCTGGTTCGGGCTCTTCTTCCAGGCGCGGACGGCGCTGGTGTTCGTCATGTGCGTCTTCGACATCATGGTGACGGTGACGGCCGGCGCCCGCAACGTCGAGCGGAGCCTGATCGACGTGGGGCGATCCTTCGGCGCTTCGCGGGCGATGCTGTTCCGCAAGGTCCTCCTGCCGGCCAGCCTCCCGTTTCTGTTCACCGCGCTCCGGATCGGCATGGTGCGCGCCGTCGTGGCCATGATCACGGCGGAGCTGTTCTTCGCCGCGGTGAACCTCGGAAAGTACATGCAGGCAGCGGCCAACCGGTTCGACAGCGCCGGTTTGCTCGCCGTGCTGACGATTCTGGCGGTTCTCGGCCTGCTGGCCCAGGAGGGGCTGAAGGCGCTGGAGGCGCGCCTGCTCCCCTGGCACGTACGGCACTGAGGCACGTATGACACGAACTCGGCGATTGGCCTTGCAGGGCGCGGGGATTGCCATCGTTCTCCTGACGTGGGAAACGGTCGGACGGATCATGGGCGATGCCTTCTTCGCCCCGGCCACCGTCGTGGCGCGCGAGTATCTGGTTTTGCTGCGAGACGGCGAGATGCTGAGCGAACTCTTGGGGTCGCTCCGGCAGATGCTGGTCGGATTCGTCCTGGCCTGCGGCGTCGGCATGCCGCTCGGGGTCGCCATGGGGCGGTCTCGGCTCTGCGACGTGATCGTCCACCCCTGGGTCAGCATGTGCGTGGTGAGCTCCGTCGCCGCGCTGGTGCCCCTGTTTCTCCTCCTCTTCGGCAGCGGTTTCGGATTCCGCGCGGCCATCGTCTTCATGGCCTCGGCCTGGTACGTCGTGCTGACCACCTACCACGGGGCCCGGGGGATCGAGCCGCGATACCTGGACGTCGGCCACTCCTTCGGGGCTTCCCGGGTGCAGCTTTTCTGGAAGGTGATGCTGCCGGCGCTCTACCCGTATCTCCTGACGGGGGCGCGCATTGGGCTCGTGCACGCGATCCGAGCCATGGTGGTGGCAGAGATGTATGTGATCGTGGGCTATGGCGGCCTCATCCACAAGACGGGGCTGCAGAGCAGCACGGCGCCGCTGATGGGGCTGCTGCTCACGCTGATGGCGGTGAGTATCCTGGCGAACCTGGGGCTTCGCCGGATAGGGCGCCGGTTGGCCCCCTGGTACGAAGAGCGGACCGCCCCGGCCTAGGGCGCGGCCCCGGGAGAAAAGGGATCTGTCAGGCTGGAGGAGAAAGGAGACACAGTCATGATGCTGTCGCGACGTGAGGCCATGAAGGCCCTGGCATTCGGGGCGGGAGCGGGCGTGCTGGGCGAGACGATGCTCTCGCTCGGCGGGCGCTCATCTGTCTGGGCCCAAGGGGGCCGAGTCCTCGACATCCCCGTGGTCGGCTTCACCCTGGGCATCCACGTGCCGTCCATGGCGGCCATGAAGGAGATCTTGCCTACCCTGCCGGGCTACGCGGCCGCCAAGACGACCCGGTTCGCCTCGCAGCGCGTCATCACTCAGACCATCGTGTCGGGGTCGGGGGACATCGGGGCGGGCGATCCGATCATCACGATGCGCGCGGCCGAGGCGGGCGCGGACGTGAAAATCATCGGCCTGGTCTTCAACAGTACCAGCCTGGTGTTCGTGGTCAACGGCAACAAAGTCAAACAGCTCCAGGACCTGCAGAAGCCCGACACGGTGGTGGCAGTGAACTCCAAGGGGGATTTCACGCATGTCCTCCTGGTGGGGCCGCTCCTCAAGCGGGGCGTGGACCTCAGCAAGGTGACCGTGGTGGAGATCGGCGGCTCCGGCGGCCGCACCAAAGCGCTGCTGGCCGGGCGCGTCGATGCCGTACCGGTCCACTTCGATCAGGCCTTCGACATCGCAAAGCAGGGGAACTATCCCGTCCTCCTGGATCCGGCGAAGGAGTACAAGGCCTGGTTCGGCGAGGTCTACTTCGCCACGACCGAGTGGCTGAAGAAGCCGGAGAACAAGAGGGCCGCGGTGGATCTGCTCAAAGCCAACCTCCTTGCCTTCCGGCGGGCGAGCAAGGACTTCGCCTGGTTCGCTGACGAGTACCGGAAGTATTCGACCAACGAAGGAGCGGCCAAGGCTCCGGACGATACCATCAAGCCGGTCTGGGAGATCCTGGTGAAGCAGGTGGACGCCTTCCCGGGCGCCATGGAGAGCTTCACCGTGCAGAACTTCAAGGATCTAGTCCCGGTGTACAAGGCGGCCGAAGCGCTGGAAGGAAAGGTCGACGTGGCGAAGATCGTGGACCGGACCTACCTGGACCAGGCCCTGAAGGAGCTGAATTAACCCATGGGTTCCGCCAAGCTGGAAGTGCGCAACCTCAGCAAGAGCTTCCGCCGTCCAGACGGGCAGCCCATGCCCGTGGTGGAGGCGCTGTCCCTCACGGTGGCCCACCTGGAGTTCGTGGCGCTGCTCGGCCCCAGCGGGTGCGGGAAGTCCACGCTGCTTCGGATGATTGATGGCCTGATCCCCTGCGATACCGGATCGATTCACCTGGACGGCGAGGACATCACCGGCGTGCCAGGGAAGGGGCGAGGGATGGTCTTCCAGACCTTCGACCTCTTTCCCTGGCGGACGGCGCTGGGCAACGTCGAGTTCGGCTTGGAGGTCAAGGGGATCTCGAAGACGGAGCGCCGGGAGATCGCCCGCCGCTACATCAGCCTAGTGGGTCTGGCGGGGTTCGAGGACTCGTTTCCCCATCAGCTCAGCGGCGGGATGCAGCAGCGGATCGGGATCGCGCGCGCCTTTGCCATCCACCCCGAGGTGCTGCTGATGGACGAGCCGTTCGGCGCCCTCGATGTGCAGACCCGGGACATCCGCCAGGACGAGCTGCTGCACATCTGGGAACAGGAGCAGAAGACGGTCCTGTTTGTGACGCACGGCATCGAGGAGGCGATCTATTTGGCGGACCGGATCATCGTGTTCAGCCCGAGGCCGGCCCGCATCGAGCGAACCATCGCGGTTCCATTTGGGCGACCGCGGCGCGAGGAGATGAAGACCGAGCCGGCGTTCCTCGAGTTGCGGCGCGAGATCTGGGGAATTCTCAAGGCCGCGATGCGAGATCAAGGAGAATGACATGAACAAGTGCGCCATCATCACCGCCTTCCTGGGGGAGACCCGGAACCGGTACATGGTCTACCAGGACAACCGCGGGTTGGCCGAGAAGTTTGCCATGCTGAGCCGGATTCCGGGTGCGGACGGGGTGGAGCTGTGCTATCCGACCGACTTCGAGAATCCGGCAGAGCTTGCGGAGCTGCTGAAGCGGCACGGCGTCGGCGTGGCCGGGATCAACTTCCGCTCCCGCCGCACGGGCAAGTGGTGGCGGGGGTCGTTCATCTCCGCGCAGGCCCAGGAGCGGCGCGAAGTCGTGGACGATCTGAAGCGGGCCATGGACCTCGCCGCGGAGCTGGGGTGCCGGCGCATCACCACCTGCCCCTTGAACGACGGGGCCGACACGCTCTTCGAGGTGGACTATATTCAGGCCTACGAGGATGCGGCCGCGACCTTTGGCGCCGCCTGCGCCCACAACCGCGACGTCCGGATCTGCATCGAGTACAAGAAGAGCGACCCCATTGCTCGCTGCATTTTCGGGACGGCAGGGGAGACGGCCGCCTTCTGCCTGCTGACCGGAGCGCCGAATCTGGGCGCGACCCTGGACATCGGCCACGCGCTGTACGCCGAGGAGCGGCCTGCCCAGTCCGCCGCGCTCCTCGCCAAAGCCGGCCGCCTCTTCTACGTTCACCTGAACGACAACGACGGCCGCTGGGACTGGGACATGCTGCCCGGCGCCTTTCACCTCTGGGAGTTCGTGGAACTCTTCTACACTTTACGGAAACTGGGGTACGACAACGACTGGTATGGGTTCGACGTCTACCCCAAGGAGCTCGACACCGTGGAGAACTTCGCGGCGTCGATAACGCTCACCCGCAAGCTGGAAGCGATCACGGACCGGATCGACATCCCCACCATGGAGCAGCTCCTGCGGGAGCGAAACTCGGCGAAGACGCTGCCGTACCTCTACTCGCTGCTGTGAGGGGCTCCCACGCCGGACGTCGGGATGATCGGATAGGCAGTCCATACGCACGCCCTCGGGAGTGGCGCGGCGCCTTGGTCCCAGGGGTCGGGATCGGCCCCGAGGCGATCCGCGAGGGTCCCGCGGTTCTTCGAATCGTGCCGAGCCACAGAGCGATTGCCTATCCGCAGCCACTCCTTCCCTATCCCTCCGGTTCCTCTCGAGCATTCCATGAACGCCACGGCATGCAAAATATATTTTGACGTTACAATGTCATGACATTTATAATCCGCCCACCATTCAGGAGGGCGGGCATGCATTCTGCCGACAGGTTCGTCCCAAGCTACTTCCGGCTGGAAAGCCATCTTCGTGAGAGTATCCGGAGCGGTGCGCTCCGGCCCGGGGACCCCATCCCGCCCGAATCTTCGCTCTGCCAGCAGTTCGGCGTCAGTCGCACCACGGTCCGGCAGGCCCTCTCCCGCCTCGTATACGACGGCCTCATCGAGCGCCATCGCGGGCGCGGCAGCTTCGTGGCCGAGCCCCGGCTCGAACACACCAAGATGTTCTTGAGCTTCGAGGAGGAGATGCGGGCTCGCGGAGCGAAGCCCAGCATCAAGCTTCTCAGGATGCGCACCGAGCCTGCCGAAGGCAAGGTGGCCGAGAACCTGGGGCTGCCCGTGGGAACGCCGGTTACGGTCCTGGAGCGGCTGCGGGTGGTGGACAACCATGTGGTGGGCTACGAGATCCGCTACCTGCCGCGGCAGATCGGCGAGGCGCTCACCCCCGACGAGATCCACAACCAGCCTCTGGTTCCCGCGGTGCGTCGGATCCTGGGAAAGCCGCGGACGAAGCTGGCGCTGCGCGTGACCGCTTCCAGCGCCCGAAAGCGCGAGGCCAAGCTGCTCGAGACCAAGGTGGGTGCGCCGGTCCTCGTGCGGGAGCACACCTGGTACTTTGACCCTGAAGGCCCCATGCAGTATGGGAAGTCCATCTTCCGGGGCGACCGCTACCAGATGTCCGTGGATTTCACCGCAACTCCACACGACAGGCAGGAGAGCAATGAATGAAGGTGCCAACGCAGGAGTCGCAGGGGGGCGCCGCATGAAGGCGATGCGGTTTCCGGAGGCGGGGAAAGCCGAGATCGTCGAGGTGCCGGTTCCGACACCTGGTACTGGTGAGGTTCTCGTGCGGGTGAAGGCCGCGGGGATCTGTGCCAGCGATGTGGGGGCCTTCCAGGGCAAGCACGACGTCCGGCGCCCGCCGGTCATCACCGGCCACGAGCTGGCAGGGGAGATCGTCGAGGTTGCATCGGAGGTCAGGGCGCGGCTGGTCGGGGACCGAGTGGCGGTGGAGCCGCATGTGGGCTGCGGGCGCTGTGTCTTCTGCCGGCAAGGCCAATACCATGAGTGCCCCGAAAAGCGCTTCATCGGCGTGGGGGATTGGATCGGGGCCTTTGCCGAATACGTGGTGGCCACCGAAGGCATGTGCCATTCCCTCCCAGAGCGCATGAGCTTCGACGAGGGGGCGATGCTGGAGCCACTCTGCGTCGGCCTCCACGCCATGCGCCGCGCTGAGATCCGCATGGGGGAGACTGTCGCCATCCTCGGCGTCGGCACCATCGGGATGATGACGCTCCTCTCCGCTCGGTGCTGCGCCCCCGGCTGGATCGGTGTGACGGATCCCAGCGCCGCGAAGCGCGAGATGGCCCTCCACTGCGGCGCGGACCTGGCGGTGAATCCTCTGGCTCAGGATCCGGTGGAGGCGATTCAGCGGGCGACGGACGGGCTCGGGGTGGACGTGGTGTTTGTGGCCGTTCCCTCGGAGCTGGTGTTGCGCCAGGCGGTACAGGTCTGCCGGCGCATGGGGCGCCTGGTCATCATCGCCTCGTTCTTCCAGGGCGGGGCGCTGGAGGCCCGGCAGATCCAGGTCCGGGAGCGGACGGTCATCGGCACATCCATGTACACCGCCGACGACTATCGACTGGCCATGCGGCTCTGGGAGCGGGGAAACCTGAGTCTCTTACCGGAACTGATCACCGAGCGGATCGCCCTGGAACAGGCGCCCGCGGTGATGGCGGCCTTGGCGCGCGGCGAACGGCCGGACAACATCAAGACGATCATCCGGTTCGATTAGCCCCACGAGCCAAGAGCCGCGAATCCCGAGAGAGAGCTTCTCACTTCCAGTGGAGGGAACCATGCGCATCATCGACCTGACCCTGGAGCTGGAAGACAACATGTCCACCCACCCGGCGCACGCGCGCTGCGTGGTGCTGGAATTCGCGAACCACGTTGGGACGGCGCCACGCTTCAAGCCCCCGTGCCAGGGGTTCGCCTCGCGCGTCCTGATGTTCTCCGATCACATCGGAACCCACGTGGACTCACCCTTCCATTTCATCCCCACGGCGGGGACCATCGAGTCGATCCCGTTGGAGCAATTCATCGGCCCCGCGGTGTGCCTGGACGTCTCGGCGAAGCGGCCCGATGAGCCGGCCACGCCGGAGATGTTCGAGGCGGCCGAGCGGCACGCATGTGTCCGGGTGCAGCGGGGGGACATCCTGCTCTTCCGGGCCTGGCCGGGCCGCCACACGGATGACGGCTTCCTGCGCTGCGCCGGGATGAACCGCGCCGCGGCCGAGTGGGCAGCGGCGCGCGGGGTGAAAGTTGTGGGGTGCGACCTGGCCAGCCCCGACGATCCCAAGGACATGGTCCGCCCCGTCCACCTGACACTCCTGGGGCAAGGCATCCTGATCATGGAGCACATCGCCAATCTGGAGACGCTCCCCGGACCCCGATTCCAGTTCGTCGGGCTTCCGCTGCGGGTCAAGGGCGCCACCGGGTCGCCCATCCGCGCCGTCGCCATCTTCGAGGACAAAGGAGGCAAGGTATGAGCAAACCCGCTGTCGCCGTGACCATGGGGGATCCGGCGGGCATCAGCCCGGAGTGGTCGTCGGCGACCCGCGCGTCATGTTCCGGGCCATGGAGCTGGTCAAGGGCGGGCTCGTGGTGCGGACGGTGGCGTCGGCTGCAGGAGCCGGGTCCGATCTGGGAACCCTGGACGTGCTCCCCGCCGGGGAGCTGCCGCCGGACACGCTCAAGCCGGGCACGCTGGACGCGCGCTGGGGCGAGGCGGCGGCCGCCTGCTGCCGCAAAGCCGTTGAGTTGGCGAAGGCCGGCGCGGTGCAGGGCATCACGTCGGCGCCCTTCAACAAGGAGGCCTTCCATATGGCCGGCTACCAGGCCATGGACGACATGACCTACTTCGAGGAATGCTTCGCGAAAGGAATAGCGTACCAGGTGGGGGAGGTGGCCGGGATCTGGACGACACCGGTGACCTTCCACGTGGCCTTCCGCGCCATCCCCGACCTCATCACCCAGGAGGCCGTCCTAGCCAAGATCCGGAGCCTGGACAAGGTCTTGAAGGCCGCCAAGGTGAGTCTCGCGAAGATCGGTGTGCTGGCATTGAACGTCCACTGTGGGGAAGGTGGGATGTTCGGCCGGGAGGAGATCGACGTGATCACGCCGGCCATCCGGCAGGCCAGAGCCGAGGGACTGGACGTCTCCGGCCCCATCCCGCCGGACAGCGCGTTCCCCTTGGCGCTCCGCGGGGACTTCCCCGGTCTGGTCTGCATGTACCACGACCAGGCCAACATCGCCCGCAAGATCATCGGGCGCGACCAGCCGGGCGTGAGCCTGTTCCTGGGGATGCCCGTCCCGGTGGTGACCGTTCCCCACGGAACGGCATACGATATCGCGTGGAAAGGGACGGCGAAGCATTCCATGATCGTGCGGGCCATCACTATGGCTGCAGCACTAGCGGGCAAGGGGTTGTGAGTGTTGCCAGGAGGACAGGGGGTAGTCATCGGTTGACGGCGAGCTGGCAGCGGGCAGCAGGCAGAGGTTCAGGAATGCCTACACGGAGGAGGAGGCGGCCATGAAACGTGGGATCGCTCTCGGAATCGTCATGACGATCGCAGTCCTGGTGTTTGCGGCGGGACCGGCCCCGGCCCAGCAACCGATCGTGATCAAGCTGGGCAACGTGCAGGCGACAGGGGACATCGTCCAGACCGGGTTGAAGAGATTCGCCGACCTGGTGGGTGAGCGGACCAAGGGGCAGGTTCAAGTCCAAGTGTTCCCCGCCTCGCAGCTCGGTACGGAGCAGGAACTCCTGGAGGGCGTGCAGCTCGGGACCGTGCACATGTTCGAGGGCAGCACGGGGTCCGTCGGTCGCTTCTTACCCGACCTGGAGGCCTTCGCCGCGCCGTACATCTGGCGGGATACCGATCACATGCTGAAAGCCGTGCGAGGGCCTATCGGGCAGGGGCTGGCCGATCGCCTGGTGAAAGCCAAGGGCATCCGCGTGCTCGATTTCGGCTGGCTCTTCGGCAACCGGTATCTCACCACCAAGGCCAAGGCGATCAACCGGCCTGAAGATCTCAAGGGGATGAAGATCCGCGTGCAGCCCACCGCGATCTATCTGGAGACGATCAAGGCCATGGGGGCCAACCCGACGACGATGGACTCCAAGGAGGTCTATCTCGGGCTACAGAGCGGCGTGATCGACGGCCAGGAGAACCCGCCGTTCGTCATCTTCAACAACAAGTTGTTCGAGGTGCAGAAGTACGTGATGCTGACCGCCCACATCACGCAGAACCAGGCGGTGGTCATCAACGACAAGTTCTACCAGGGTCTGTCGCCGGAGCATCGAAAGATTCTGACCGAGGCAGCCTACGAGGCCGGCAACTTCCAGAACGACCTCATCCTGAAGAGCGAGCAGGAGTACCTGGACAAACTGAAGGAGAAGGGGATGACGGTCGTGCAGCCGGATGTGAAGGCCTTCCGCGAGGCAACCAAGGACGTCTGGAAGAAGGTCTCGGAGAAGTGGGAGGCCGGACTGTACGATCGGATCCAGGCGGTGAAGTAGAACCAGGAGAAGCGCGGGGGAGCACTGGGGCAGGGGAGCGCGGACACCGCAGTCGTCCTGCGCCTTCCCTGTCTCTTCTCGACTCCGCCCCGAGAGCGACTACCATGCCTAGACTCCTCGATCGTGTTGTCGGCAGCGTGCTCGCGCTGATCATGGGCGGGATGACGGTCCTGGTCTTCTCGAGCGTCGTGCTCCGTTACGTCCTGAACAACCCCGTGACCTGGAGTGAAGAGCTGGCCTCGCTGCTCTTTGCCTGGCTCACCTTCGTGGGGGCGTATGTCGGTTTTCGGACGCACTCGCACATCCGGATCGACACGCTGACGATGTACCTGCCGGCTGGGGTGCGGTCGGGGCTCCTGCGAGCCGTCGACGCGGGCGTCCTGCTGATCCTGGGCATCTTCGTCTGGCAGGGCTTCAGTCTGGTGATGACCACCTGGAGCTTGGAATTCCCGGCGATGGAGATCTCCCGCGGGTATCTGTATCTGTCGCTGCCCATCGGGGCGTGTCTCATGCTTGCGGCCATCCTGTTGTCATCGCGCAGCGATGTCGGTGGACGCGGAAATGAGGAGGGGCCCGGATGCTGATCCTGGTGGGCGTCCTCCTCCTGCTCCTCGCCTTGGAGTTTCCCGTCGCCTTTGCCATGACCGGCGCCTCCGCCGTCTATATCCTCGCCAAGGGCGGCATCCCGCTGGTGGTTATGGCCCAGCGGGTCACGGTCGGGGTGGACTCGTTCGTGTTGCTGGCCATTCCTTTTTTCTTTCTGGCCGGCGAGCTCATGAACCGCGGCGGCATCACGCAGCGATTGATTGACCTGGCGCAAGCGCTGGTTGGAGGGATCCGCGGCGGGCTCGGCCATGTGACCGTCGTGACCAACATGATCATGGCCGGAATGTCGGGATCGGCCGTGGCGGATGCGACAGGGACCGGCACCCTCCTGATTCCCGCCATGGAGCGCGCCGGCTACCCAAAGGCATTCTCCGCCGCGCTGGTGGGGGCCGCCTCGACCATCGGGCCGGTGATCCCGCCGAGCATTCCCTTCGTCATCTATGGGGGCATCACCGGCGTGTCGGTCGGGCGGCTGTTTCTCGGCGGGGTGGTCCCGGGCGTGCTGATGGGCGTATTCCTGATGGGGGCTGTCTACTGGGTGGCCAAGCGCCGGGGGTACCGCGCCGAGGGCTGGCCGCGCCTGTCGGACGCCCTGGCCAGCATCTGGCGCGCGATTCCGGTCATGCTGTTCCCCGTGATCATCCTGGGGGGCATCTTCAGCGGGGTCGTCACGCCCACCGAGGCGGCGGTGGTGGCGGTGGTGTATGCCGTGCTGCTGGCGACCCTGTTCTACCGGGAACTGACGCCAAGGGAACTGGTCCAAGTCCTCACATCCGTGGCGGGCAACACGGCCAAGATCACCTTCATCATCGCCAGCGCCGGTCTCTACGGCTGGCTCCTGGCCCGCGAGGGGGCTCCGCAGCGGCTGGCAGACCTGTTCCTGGGCGTGTCGCAGGAGCCCTGGGCCATCCTCCTGATGGTGAACGCCCTGCTTCTGGTCCTCGGCTGCCTGATGGAGACGACCGCGCTTCTCGTGATCCTGACACCGGTCCTCATGGATCTCATCAGCAAGGTCGGCATCGACCCCGTACACTTCGGGGTGGTGCTGACGCTCAACCTCATGATCGGCCTGCTCACACCGCCGGTCGGGATGACGCTCTACGTCATGGTCAGCCTGGCCGATGTTTCGGTGACCGAGTTCACCCGGGAATGCGCCATCTTCATGTTCGCGCTGGTGGTGGTGCTCGGCCTTATCACCTACGTGCCGGGGCTCGTGACCTTCCTGCCGCATCTGATCATGGGGAAGTGAGACGAGGCGGCGATTTGAATGACGATCAAAGGAGGGACTGTCATGACACTTGCCGGCAAGGTCGCTGTCGTCACCGGCGTGACCAGCCCGCTGGGGCAGGCCATCGCCTTGCGCCTGGCGGCAGAGGGGGCCGCCGTCGCCGTGACCGGCCACACGCCCGCCAAGGTGGAAGAAGTGGCCGGGGCGCTGGAGCAGGCGAAGGCGAGATTCATGGCGGAAGCCCTCGACCTCACGGTGCCGGAGACGGTCGAGGCGTTCTTCGGGCGCGTCGCCGAGCGGCTCGGCTCGACGGATATTCTGGTCAACGGCACGGCCTGGCGTGTCCGCGCCACCTTTCTGGAGACGACTTATGCGGACTGGCGCAACACGTTCGCGGGATGCGTGGACAGCTACTTCTACTGCAGTCTCGCCGCGGCGAGACAGATGGTGCCGCGGAAGTGGGGCCGGATCGTCAACATCGGTTCGATCGTGGCCGAGGCCTACAACGCGCCCTTTGCCGCCTACACGGCCGCCAAGGGGGCCGTCCATTCCCTGACCAAGGCGATGGCCTGCGATCTCGCCCCGCACGGGATCACGGTCAACGTGATGGCGCCGGGCGTGATTGACTCTCCCTACACGCGAACCAATGTCTCGCCCGAGGCGCTGGCCAAGCGGCTGGAGCGGATCCCGATGGGGAGGCTGGGCACGCCCGAGGACTGCGCGGCGGCGGTGGCGAAGCTGGTCGCGCCGGACATGGACTACATCACGGGACAGCTCTTCTTCGTGGATGGGGGATTCCTGAGCGCGGGCGTCATCACGCGGTAGTGCGGGAAGGAGGTTGTGATTGATGGAAGTGAGACAGTTCGGCAAGACCGGGGAGAGGTTCTCCATCCTGAGTTTTGGCGCGCAACGAATCGTGGATGGCCATCAATGCTCCGAGGCGGAAGCCGTGCGGATGGTCAACTACGCATTGGACCACGGCATCCGGTATTTCGACACGGCGTGGGTCTATTCGCAAGGGCAGTCCGAGGAGCGGGTGGGCAAGGTGGCCAAGCAGCGGCGCGGGGAAATGTGGATTGCCACCAAGACCAGGGGCCGCACCCGGGCGGAGGCGCTGACCCAACTCGAGGAGAGCCTGGGGCGGCTGCAGACGGATCATGTAGATGAGTGGCGGATGCACAACATCTGGAACACGGAAGAGCTGGACAAGCTCACCGCACCGGGAGGCGCACTGGAGGCGGCCGTCCAGGCTCGGGAACAGGGCAAGGTGCGGTACATCAGCATGAGCGGGCACCGGAATCCGCAGGTGCAGGTCGAAGCGTTGAGGCGGTTCCCCTTCGACAGCATGCTGGTCGCGTTGTCGGCCCTCGATCATTTCATCCTGAGCTTCGCGGAGGAGTTCTTGCCGGTCGCCAACGCAAAGGGGATCGCCGTCATCGGGATGAAGGCCATGGGACTGGCGAAGCTCGGCCCCTATTACGAACGGGCCCTGCGATATAGCTTGGCTCTGCCCGTCAGCACGACCATCGTTGGCATGGAATCCATGGATCAGTTGAAGAGGAACCTGGCCGTGGCTGAGGACTTCACGCCTCTCAGCGACGAGGAGAAGCTGGAGTTCTTCAAGGAAATCATCCCACTGGCCACGCCGCAGGTCATGAAGTGGAAGGCGCAAGATTTCGAGAACCCGATTGCTTGGGAAAAACGATAATCACGAGAACCGGCACGCGCGTGCCGAGGAGCGCGGACGCATGGAGCAGACGGTAGCCTTTATTGGCCTGGGAATCATGGGCGGGCGGATGGTCAAGAACGTGCTGAAGGCCGGCTACGCCGTGCGAGCGCAGAACCGCACGGCGGCCAAGACAGAGGCGCTCAGGCCGCTGGGGGCCACCGTCGCCTCCACGCCGCGCGAGGCGGCCACCGGCGCCGAGATCGTCGTCACCATGGTGGCGGACCCGCCGGCCCTGGCGGCGGTGCTGGAGGGGCCGGACGGCGCCTTGGCCGGCTGCCGGCCCGGAACCCTGGTCATCGATATGAGCACCGTGGACCCGGACACCAGCCGGGCCATGGCCGCCAAGGCGCAGGCGCGCGGGTTGCGCTATCTGGAGGCACCGGTCACGGGCGGCGTCGGGGCCGCGGAGCACGGGACGCTTACGATCATGGCGGGCGGGACACCGGAAGATTTCGCGGCGGCCAAGCCGCTGCTCGAGAGCATGGGCAAGAAGATCCTGCACGTGGGTCCGATGGGGCACGGCTCGGTGCTGAAGCTGGCGACCAACGTGGTGGCCGCAGGCATTATCGCGCTGATGAGCGAGGGGCTGACGCTGGCGACGAAGGCGGGCCTCGACCCGACCATGGTGGTCGAGGTGCTGGCGGAGCGATCGCCGCTGATCGGGCGAGCAGGACCACGGGTCCTCTCGGGTGACTTCTCTCCGAACTTCCCTTTGCGGTTGGCCGCCAAGGATGTGCGGTTGGCGCTGGACGCCGCGCGAGTCGTCGGAGCACCGATGTTCGCCGCCGCCGCGGTGGGCCAGGTGCAGTCCGCCGCCCTGGCCAAGGGGCTGGGAGATTTCGACCAGTCGGTCATGATTCGGGTGCTGGAAGAGCTGGCCGGTATCGAATCTCGTCGGGCGGTGTGATCCCGCCAGACCGCGGGAGGAATGGGAGGCAGCATGGACCTTCAGCTCACGGGAAAGGTCGCGTTGGTCACGGGAGGAGCCCGCGGGATCGGCCGGGGGATCGCCCTGACGCTGGCGGGCGAAGGGGCGAAGGTCGCGATTGACTTTGCGAGTCGCGCGGACGCCGCCGCCGAGGTCGTCCGCAAGATCGAGGCCGGCGGCGGTGAGGCCGTCGCCTTCCAGGCCGATGTGGGCCGGTACGCCGAGGTCGATCGCATGGTGGGCGACGTCCTGAAGCGCTTCGGCCGGATCGACATCCTGGTGAACAACGCCGGGATCGTCAGCCGGAAACCGATCCTGGAGATCCCGCTGGAGGAGTGGGACCGGGTGGTGCGGACGAACCTTTACGGCTGTTTTCACTGCTCCCGGCTGGTCGGCCGGCACATGGTCGCCCGGGGCGGCGGGGGCAAGATCGTCAGTATCTCGTCCATCCACGGGCGGGTGGCCAAGGCGAACCTGGGTCCGTATTGCGCCACCAAGGCGGCCATCGAGATGTTCAGCAAGCAACTCGCGGTGGAGCTGGCGCCGCACCGGATCAACGTGAACGCGGTCGCCTCCGGGACCATCATCACCGAGATCAACCTGCCCCTCTACCAGAGCGCCAAGCCGGAGGACGTGGAGAAACGGACGGCCGTGCTCCATCGAGTGCCCTGGCGGGAAATCGGCCAGCCCGAGGACATCGGGCGCGCGGTGGCCTTCCTGGCGTCTGATGCGGCTCGCTACATCACCGGCGCCGTGCTCTACGTGGACGGCGGCTACACCGCCGACGGCACGCCACGGCTGCCGTCGGGCGCCCAGGTGCCGTAGGGGACGGGCACGCCCTGCGGGGAAGCAGTGGGGATTTGAAATTGAAAACCGACAACCGACAACGGACAATAGCAAACGGTGAGAGCGTCGGCTGGCCGGTTGTCCGTTGTCCGTTGTCAGTTTTGCATTGACGAGGTGCGCAGGATGATCCACTGGACGATCACCATGCTGGACACGGGGACGCAGAGCCAGGTCAAGGGGTTCATGACGTACCTCACCGATATGGACCAGCCGATCCAGATCCCCGTTCCCATCGCCCTGATCGAGGGGCCCCGGAAGATCCTGGTCGACACGAGCTTCCTGTCGGTGGAGCGCACCTGGGAAGTCCGCCGCCGGAAGATCGTCCGGACCCCGGCGCAGGAAGTGGTGGCGGCCCTGGCCGCGGCCGGCGTCCGTCCCGAGGAGATCGGCATCGTCATCCTGACCCACCTCCATTACGACCATTGCGGCAACAACCGGCTCTTCCCCAACGCCCGCTTCTTCGTCCAGCGAGAGGAGCTCCGCTATGCCCTGGCGCCGACCAGCTTCGATGCCTCTGCGTACTTTGCCCCCAGCCTGGGCATCATTCCCGATTATCTGGGGACGAAGTTCGAGCTCCTGGACGGGGATGCCGAGCTGGCCGACGGTGTCCGGGCCATCACGACCCCCGGGCACACACCGGGGCACCAGTCGGTGCTGGTGGACACGGCCACCGGCCGCTATTGCATTGCCGGGGACGCGGTGATGTGGTACGAGAATCTGGAGCGGCAAATCCCGCCGGGGATTCACACCTCGATGATTGACTGCATGATGTCCATGGCGCGGATCGTCCGGGAGTCGAACCATGTCCTCCCCGGGCACGATCCCAAGGTATTTGCCCGACAACCGGCCCGATACCCGTGAAGGGGGCGACGGGCTTCGAGGAGGTGAGCGAGACGTAGAATCGATGCGCGTTGCGGTGTGCGATCGGTGAACTCGTTCTACTGCCGAGGAGGGTAGAGGCCATGCGAACCGCGTTGCGATGGATCGGTGTTGTGATTTTGATCGGTGGGCTCGGTGGGTTCGTGGTCCCGTCAGCCCAGGCGGGCACCACGATCGGCATCAAGCTCGCTTCGGGGGTGGCGCCGGATCACCCGGAGAACATCGGCGCCCGGAAGATTAAGGAGTTGGTGGAGAAGAAAGCCGGGGACCAGCTGGATGTCCAGGTCTTCACCGATGGGCAGCTCGGCGACCAGCGGACCATGGTGGAGAACATGCGGAACGGTACCCTGGAGGTCACCTGGGTCACGGTGGGCTTCTTTGGGTCCTACGAGCCCATCCTGAACGTGATCGAGAGCGGCTACCTGTTCCGAGACAGCCAGCACTCCTACAAGGTCTTCGACGGGCCGATGGGAGAAGAGATCCGCGGTCTGGTCGAGAAGCACGGGGTGAAGCTCCTCGGCTATTGGGAGGCCGGCCTCCGTCACATCACCAATAGCGCTCGGCCCATCAGGACGCCTGAGGATCTCAAGGGACTGAAGATACGGACCCCCCAGGCAAAGTACCACTTGAACACCCTGAAGTACATGGGGGCCAACCCGGTGGCCATGTCCTTCGGTGAGCTGTATACCGCCATGCAACAGAAGGTGGTGGACGGTCAGGAGAACCCAGTCTCCAACATCTACAAGTCGAAGTTCTACGAGGTGCAGAAGTACATGTCCCTCACCGGGCACCTGCATCTGACCCACATGGTCATGTACAGCGCCAAGCTGTGGGACAAGCTGCCGGCCGATCTGCAGAAGATCGTACGCGAGTCCGTGATCGAGTCCCAGGAGACACAGCGCAAGGCGGTCCGGGACGACGACGAGAACCTGACCAAGGAGTTGAAGGCTAAGGGGATGCTGGTCAACGAGGCCGACCGGGACGCCTTCCGGAAGTCCGTCCTGCCTCTGCGCGAGGAAGCGGTGAAGGAGTTCGGACCCAAGGCCAAGGAGTGGATCGACAAGATCGAGGCCACGAAGTAGCAGGGACTGCCGCGAGGGGCGTGGGAGACGAGCCTCCACGCCCCTCGCGCATAGGAACGAAGGAGCCAAGCGCCATGTGGAATGCTCTCTCTGCGGTCGAGCGGGGTGTTGAGGCGCTCGTCCGCTGGATCGTCATCGTCCTGATGCTGGTGATGACGGTGACGGTCTTTCTCCAGATCGTGTTTCGCTATGTCTTCAATATCCCTCTCGGCTGGTCGGAAGAGATGGCCCGATTCTCCTTTGTCTGGGTCTCCTTCTTCGGGGCGAGCGCCCTGATGCGGGTCCGGGAGCACGTCAACGTCACGGTATTCGTGGACAATTTCCCGCCGCGTCTCCGAGCGGTGTGTGTCCTGGTCGCGAATCTCTGCGCCCTCATCTTCGCCTACTACTTCGTGGTCGGCGGCATCGCCCTGACCACCAACGAATGGGCGCAACTGGCTCCGGCCATGCAGATCCCGATGGGCTGGGTCTACATGGTCATCCCGATCTCGGCTGTCCTGATGGCGATCTGGATCATGCTTCAGACGATCGAGGCATTCGGCACGCTGCTGGGAGGGGCGCGGCCATGATCCTGCTTGCCTTCTTCGGGGTATTCTTCTTCACCATGATCATCGGCGCCCCCATCTTCTTCAGCCTGGGATTAAGCGCGCTGGCGCTCCTGTACAACAAAGGAATGCTGGTCCCGCAGCTCGTCGTCCAGCGGATGTTCGCCGGCGTGGACTCCTTTCCCATGATGGCGGTCCCCTTCTTCATGCTTGCCGGTGCCCTGATGGATACGGGGGGCATCTCCATCCGGTTGGTGCGTTTCTCGAACTATCTGGTCGGATGGATCCAAGGAGGGCTGGGCCATGTGGTGGTCCTGGCCTCCTGTTTTTTTGCGGGCATTACCGGCTCCGCCGTGGCCGACGCCAGCGCCATCGGTTCCACCCTGATCCCGCTCATGAAGAAGCGCGGATTCCCCGTCCTGTTCTCCGCCACCGTGGTGGCGGCTTCCGGTGTAGTGGGGCCGATCATCCCTCCTAGCATTCCCATGGTCCTCTACGGGGTCATGGCGGGCGTTTCCGTCGGCGCCCTCTTCATGGGAGGCTTTATCCCCGGGATCATGATCGGGCTCGGCCTGATGGGTGTGGTCTACTGGCAGGCCAAACGACATGGATATCCTCGTGAGACCGTTCGGCCCACTCCCAAGGAGTTCCTGCAGGCCGCAGTTAGCGCTTTCGGAGCGATCCTGATGCCGCTGATCATCCTCGGGGGTATCTTCGGCGGCGTATTCACGGCGACCGAGGCGGCGGCGGTGGCGACCGTGTATGCCTTCATCATGGGGAAGTTCGTCTATAAGGAGCTTCGGTGGGGACAGATTCCGGACGTTGTGTACAAAGCTGGCCTGAGCACGGCCATGATCCTCATCATCGTGGGTGTAGCGAACCTGGTCGGCTACATCATGGCGGTGGAGCGAGTCCCGCTCCAGGTGGCGGAGCTGCTCTTGAGCTTCACCACGAACAAGTGGGTCATGATGCTCCTGATCAACATCCTGCTCCTGATCGTGGGCTGCTTCATCGACGGGGCCTCGGCCCTGATCATCTTCACGCCGGTCCTGTTACCCCTGATCTACAAGCTGGGCATCGACCCCATCTATTTCGGCGTGGTGATCACGGTGAACCTGATGATCGGGACCATCACGCCGCCGGTGGGCCTCTGTCTCTACGTGGCGTGCGGCATCGCCGACGTGCGGTTGGAGCAGATCAGCCGGTCCATCATTCCGTTCCTGTTGATCGAGGTCGCCGTCCTGCTCCTCATCACCTACATTCCGGACCTGATCATGATCGTGCCGAATATCTTTGCGCCGAAGTGATTCCGGCCTGACGAAAAGAGAGCCTATGGACCGCATCGTCTCCGTGAGCACCATGGCCTTCGACGGCCATTCGCTGGAGGTCGCGCTGGACGAGCTGGCTGCGCTTGGCGTGAAGTACGTCGAGCCGGCCAGCGTGGACAAGGTGTTCCAGCACCTCGTGGAGGAGGATTTCTGCGACCGCCGCGCAGCCTGGCTGCGCGCAGAGCTTCTTGCGCGAGGGCTCTCCTGTCTCTCCCTGTCTGCCCACATGGACCTCACGCAGCCCGACTCGGTGGACCGCTTTCACCGCCGGCTGGAGTTTGCACGAAATATCGGCGCGCGGTGCGTGAACACCATCGCCGGTCCGGCGGGAAATCTCGCCGGTTTTCATGCGAACATTCCGGCCATCGCGGAGCGGGCGAGGGATCTGGGTGTGGTCATCGCCCTGGAAAACCACGGAGACCTGCTGGATCGGGAGCAACAGGTCCTGAATTTCATCCGCGAGGTCAACCATCCGGCGATCCGGGTCAATTACGATACGGGGAACGCCTGGTATTACTCGAAGGGGGCCATCAACCCCGTGGAGGAGTTGGCGTTGTTGGCGCCGGTCGTCGCGCACGTCCACGTGAAGACCCCCAAGATCGTCGACGGCCTCCTCTGCTGGGTGGCCCTCGGAGAAGGCGAGCTGGACCTCCCTGCGCTTGCCAGAGTCTTGAAAGAGCGTATGCCGGGAGTGCCGGTGAGCTATGAATTGTCCCCGCGTCAGCGCTCCCGCGACTTCGAGCCACGCTGGCGCGCACCGGAGATCCCACCCTTGCCGGAGATCCGCGGCATCATCGGCCGGTCGCTTCGGGCAATCGAGCGGGTGCTGGCGTAGGAGCCTGGCTGAACAGCCGTAAGCTGGAAAGGCCTTGACAGCCGGGAGGGATTGGGAGTACCTATTTCTCCAATATCTAAACAGGGTTCCACATATGGAACTCTGGAAATCCCGGGACACGATGTCCCGCCATCCCACTCACACGAAGGAGGAGATCATGAAGCGGATGTCGGTCCTCATCACACTGTTCTTGTGCGTCGCACTTCTCGGAAGCAGCGCTCTCGCTGCCGACAAGATCGTGCTGAAGAAGTACCCCGACCTGAAGATGGGCTTCCTCAATGTCAACTTCATCAAGCAGTGGCCGCTCGGCGTGGAGAGCGCCAAGAAGGTGATCGACTTCGCCAACGAGCAGGGATTCTGGTGGATAGAGATTCGCGATCCCTATGCGACCCTCACGCTGGCGCAGGACAAAGAGCTGGCGGTCTATGCCAAGCAGCGCGACATCGAGGTGGCCTATGCGATGAACATCGGGCTGCTGGATCCCAACTTCATGGAGGTGTTCTCGCGCGGCCTCGCCAATGCGGCGGTCTTCGACGGCCCGCGGACGATCCGCACGGCGGGCCCTGGCCTGGAATTTGGCAACGATCCCAAGAAGACCTTCTGGACCTACCTGGAGATACGCCGGGCCATCTCCGTCGCCAATCAGGCCGCCAATATGGCCAAGGCGCTCGGGCTGCAGTACGTGGTGGAGAACGGCGTGGAGCCCATCAAGGGTGACGGCATGGGCTATTACGGCACGGTGGAGCTGTTCGCCGGCGTCAACAGCAACGTCGGGTTCCAACTCGACACCGGCAACTTCTTCTGTGTGTCGCGGGTGTGGACCAAGCCGGCGGACGCCCAGGCGTTCATCGAGAAGTATGCCGCCCGGATGGGCTACATGCACCTGAAGACCTCGTCGCCGAATCACATGGTCCAGCAGGTGCTCGCCGACAACGAGCTGGACTTCGACATCATCTTCGCCATCGCCTCCAAGGCCAAGATGCCGTACGTCGGATTCGAGCTGGATCAGCCGGCCACGCTGGAGCAGGCCATCGAGAACCACAAGAAGAGCGTCGAGTACCTGAAGGGGAAGTTCGGCGGGTAGAATCTCCGTGGGGCGACCTAGCCGCCCCGGTATCTGAATGAATGCGCGGCGGGGAGTTCCCAATTGGGGATTCCCCGCTTTTTCTTCTGTCTGCTTTCTATTTCCTCTGCCTCGGCTGCACGATTGACGGTCTTGCTCTGCTCTGATAGGTTTTCGGTATTCGCCTTTCTTTGTTCGCACAGCGGGGGTAGTCAGTGGCGAAGTATCTGATTGTCAATGCCGATGACTTCAATCTGACCGAGGGCGTGACGCGCGGCATCCTCGACGGGCACCGGCACGGGATCATCACCAGCACCACTGTCATGGTGAATCTTCCCGGTCTCACGCGCACGCGGGATCTGGCTCGGGAGGCGAGCGGCCTCGGCTTGGGGCTCCACGTCAACCTGACACTGGGGGCGCCCGTCTTGCCCGTCGGCGCCGTCCCTTCGCTGGTTGACGGGGCTGGACACTTTGTCCGCGACCGGAGTCGCGCGGGGGAATCCGGCGCAATGCTGGAGATTCGAGCAGAGATCGCCGCCCAGGCCCGGCGTTTCGAGGAAGTCTTCAGGCGCCGCCCCACGCACCTGGACACCCATTACCACATGCATCGGCTTCCCCGTATCTTGGCGGCGGTCCTGGATGTCGCCGGAGAGCTCGGGGTCCCGGTGCGAGCGCTCACCCCGGAGATGGCCGCCCTGATCCGGGCGCGGGGGCTATCCGCGGCGGATCGCCTGATCGGAGAGGTCGGCCCCGACGCCTATTGGACGACGGAGCGTCTGGGGGAGTGCATCCGCTCGATGAGGGAAGACATCACGGAGCTGTCGTGCCATCCCGGATACGCGGACGAGGCGCTCGCGATCAGCAGCTACACCGCGCAGCGCGAAGGCGAGCTCCGCGCGCTGTGCGATCCCGCGGTGAGGGCTGCGCTCGCGGCGTCCGGAGTCCGGCTCATCCACTATGGGATGCTGGCCGCGGCGTCGGCAGGTAAGCAATGACCCCGCGGGAAGAAGCCGATCTCATCCTGGCCGTGGACGTGGGAGGGACCGCCTTGGCGGGCGGGTTGGTGGACCAAAACGGGGCGATCATCACCTCCCAGGCGGTGGCGACGGATCGTTTTGGGCGAGGCGAGGGGATTCTCAAGAATCTGCTGGAGCTTGTCGCCAGTCTGGAAGATGAGACCCGCAGATTGCAGCTTCCCGTTCGAGGCCTCGGGGTGGGCGTCCCCGGGGCTGTGGAAGGGGGGACCGGGCGGATCGGTCCCGACATTCAGAATATTCCCGAGCTTGGGAATCTGCCCCTCCGGGACGTGTTGCAAGAGCGTACCGGCCTGCAGGTCGTGGTGGACAACGATGTGAATGCGCTCACCCTGGCGGAGTGGACCTTCGGTCAAGGGAAGGGGCTTCGCCATCTGGCCATGATCGCGGCAGGGACGGGAGTAGGCGGCGGCCTGATCCTGAACGGAGAATTGGTCCGGGGGGCCAGCGGCTACGCAGGAGAAGTCGGGCACATCACGGTGGAGTTGGACGGGCGTCCCTGTTTCTGCGGAAGCCGGGGATGCGTGAAGGCCTACGCCTCGGGCCCCGATCTCGTCGCTCAGGTGCGCGAACTCCTCCAGGGGGAGCGCTCTTCCATCTGGACCGAATTGACCGGCGGGGATCTTGGCCGTATCGATCCATCAGTCGTCTTTCGTGCCGCTGATCGGGGCGATGCCGTGGCAGAGGCGGTGGTGGCGAAGGCGGCGCAGGCGCTGGGAGCCGGCGTGGCCGCCCTCATCAACCTCTGCAACCCTGAGATGATCATCCTGGGTGGCGGAGTGATGGAGGCCGGCGAGATCCTGATGGAACCAGTGCGGCGCTGGGCGCGATTTTACGCGTTCGAACGTGCCTTCTCCCGGACACGACTCGTCCGGTCCGGCCTCTCCAAGCAGTCCGGCGTGTTGGGCGCCGCCGCCCTGTTTCTCTACGAGGAGCGGCGCCGGGACACGGCGTAGGTCCAGGTTGTGTGCGTGTTGACTGATCCAGGTAACTCTTGACGGAAAAGGACAAGAGGGCGATTCTGAATGGGCGGGAGACAGGCCGTTCATTCTTTATTTCCCGTGAGCAAGGGATTCCTTTCAGAAGGAGTGAGGTGCCATGGATGTCTGGCGTATCAACCTGCGCGAGCGATCCTTGAAGCGAGAACCTGCGCCTGAGAGTTGGGGCCGCCTGGGCGGGCGGGGCCTCTCCGCCCGCATCCTTCTGGATGAGGTGCCTCCCACCTGCGAGCCGCTCGGCCCCCATAACAGACTCATCTTGGCCCCGGGTCTCCTCGTGGGCCACATGCTGACGAGCTGCGATCGCCTCTCGTTCGGCGGCAAGAGCCCGCTGACCCGCGGGATCAAAGAGGCGAACGCCGGCGGCTCCACCGGGCTGCACATGACCAACCTGGGCATGAAGGCCCTGATCATCGAGGATCAGTTGCCCACAAGCGGGGATGCGCGGTCCGGATGGTGGGTGTTGCATCTCAGCCTCGCGGGGGCGCGCTTCGAGCCTGCGGACGATATCGCGGGTCTCGGTGTCCACGAGGCGGCGTCCCGACTGCTCAAACGGCACGGGGAGAAGGTGGCCATCGCCCTGATCGGGCCGGCCGGCGAGATGCTGCTCTCGGCGGCCGGGATCCAGAACCTGGACAAGGATCGGGTACCTTCCCGGATCGCGGCCCGGGGCGGCCTGGGCGCGGTGATGGGGTCGAAGCGCCTCAAGGCCATCGTCTTCGATGACGCCGGCGGGAAGAAGCCCGCCATCGCCGACCGCGAGAAATTCAAGCAGGCGCAGAAGCTGTTTACAAAGAACACACTCGATCATCCGCAGACCAAGGCCTTTCAGGACTACGGCACGCCGGCCATGGTGCGAATGTGCGATGCGCTCGGCGGTCTGCCGACCCGGAACTTCAGCAGCGGTCGGTTCGAGGGGGCCGAGACAATCAGCGGCGAGCAGATGCGCGACCTTCTCCTCAAGCGCGGCGGCGAGAGCGAGACCACTCATGCCTGCATGGCCGGCTGCGTCATCCAGTGCTCCAATACGTATGGGGGCGAGGACGGCAAGGCCATCGTCTCGCCGCTTGAGTACGAGACTATCGGGCTATTGGGCTCGAACCTGGGTATTGCCGACCTCGACACCATCGCCCGGCTGAACTGGGAGGTCAGCGACCTCGGTCTGGATACCATCGATATGGGTGCGGCCCTGGGCGTTGCCGCCGAAGCCGGACTCATGAAGTTCGGTGATGGCGACCGCGCGCTGGAACTCTTACGCGAAATCCGCAAGGGCACACCGCTGGGACGGATCCTCGGTCACGGGGCGGCCATGGCGGGGCGGGTCTTCGGCGTCCTGCGGGTGCCGGTGGTGAAGGGGCAGGCCATGTCCGCCTACGAGCCGCGCGCCATCAAGGGCACGGGCACGACCTATGCGACGTCCCCGCAGGGGGCGGACCACACGGCGGGAAATACGGTCCGGGCCAAGGTCGACCACCTGGATGCCAAGGCAAACATCGCGACCTCGCGCGGGGCCCAGATCAACATGGCAGGGTTCGACACGCTGGGCGCCTGTATCTTTGCGGGGTTCGGGTTCATGGTGAATCCTGAGGTGATCCCCGACTTGCTGTCCGCCCGCTACGGCTGGCAGGTGGGGTCCGACATCCTGCAGGTCCTGGGAAAAGAGACGATCTTGCTGGAGCGCGAGTTCAACCGGCGGGCCGGCTTCACCGCGGCGGACGATCGGATCCCCGAATACATGCGGACCGAGCCGCTCCCGCCACACAACTCGGTCTTCGACGCGTCGGCGGAAGAGCTGGACAGCGTGTTCAATTGGTCGTGACGGTTCACCTCCATATTCCTGCCATCCCGGGCGGCGCCCCAGTGGGTTAGGGCGTCGCCCTTTTTTGCCCCAACGGAAACGAATCTTTCCCAAAACATGCAGAACTTTCCCCCGAACTGCAATTGCCCGCGAGCGCTTGGCGGTGCAGGCTTGACTGTCGCGCCCGGCGTCGGTCAAGTGGTTCATCTCCAACTGTTTGATTTTTCACAAGAATTCGACACAGGACGACATCCGTGGAGTCAGGAGCCGCTCCTTTGTGGCGATCTCGTTCTGCCCATCTGGCATGGGCATGCTTCATGCAAAATCATCGGAACAGAAATAGATTGACAACCATACATACGTATGGTATTTAGATGACGTGAGCAAGAGCCGAAGAAGAGAGTAGATGCTCTTTGCGGAAAGGGGGGAGACAGATGCTAGCGTTGCTGGAGCGGCCCACCCCGCGAGGACGGTGGGACGATCGGAAAGAAAAAGAAAAGGATGCGGCCGACCTCGAAGGGCTCATCAGCGCCATGGGCAAGCGACTGCAGGGGGAGTACATCGAAGGCGCCATCCCTTATCTCCGGAAGCACGAGCCGGAGCTGTGGGCGAAGCTAGAGGTTCTGGACCGCGAGCAATCCATCGAGGCGCTTCTTGAATACGAGCGACTCTTCTTCGATGGACTGCATCGGTACATCACCTTCATGGACGGCAAGCGGAAGGCCGCCTAGGAGCGGCTCTCGGGGGTCTGGATCGCCCAAGATCGCACCGCCGCCCCCGGCCCCGGCATGGCCTCGTCCCGCCGCCTGCGCTTGAGCGCGTCGGACCCGCTTGGTTCTTTGCACCGCTTCGATCCTCTCCACAGGCTTCCCACGCCTTTCGAATCATCCGCATGGGCTGCGACGGGAAGCGCGACCCCCCCCGCCTGCCGATGACCACAAAACTCCTCGACAGGATCGCCTTTGCGAGTGTAAGCTAGTATCGGCAATTCACGCGTGCATTTAAGAGCTGAAGACGGACGCCACACAGGAGTCCGCACCAGCTCATCACGGCGGATTCGGTGTGCGCGCCGCCGCTTCGCCCCGACGAAAGGTTACCTGTGTCCTTCATTCAGCCATGACGATGGAATTTCTCTCTCTCGACCTTCCGGATTCCGTCCAGCGAGGCATCCAGGCCGCCGGTTTCACGACCTGCACCCCCATCCAGGAAGAGACGCTGCCGATTTCCCTGCGGGGGCGGGATATCGCGGGCCAGGCCCAGACCGGGACCGGCAAGACCGCGGCCTTCCTGATCGCCATCTTCACCCGGCTGCTGCGAGAGCCGGATCGGCGGCGCAAGGGAGTGGCCGCGCCCCGTGCGCTGGTCATCGCGCCGACGCGCGAGCTGGCGGTGCAGATTCACAGCGACGCCTGCCTGCTTGGAGGGGAGACCGGCCTGGACATGCAGGTGGTCTATGGGGGCGTGGACTACCACAAGCAGCGCGAGAATCTGCGCGCGGGGGTGGATCTTCTCGTCGGGACCCCCGGCCGCCTGATCGACTATTTCAAACAAGGGGTGTACGACCTGAACGCAGTCGAGGTTCTGGTGATCGACGAGGCGGACCGGATGTTCGACATGGGATTCATCAAGGACATCCGTTATTTCGTCCGCCATCTCCCCCATGCGGAGAAGCGCCAGTCATCGCTGTACTCCGCCACCCTCAGCCAGCAAGTGCTGGAGCTGGCTTACGAGAGCATGAACAACCCCACCATGGTGGCGATAAAGCCGGAGCAAGTCACGGTGGAGGGCGTGGAAGAAGTCCTCTACCATGTCTCGCGGGAAGAGAAATTCCCACTGCTCCTGGGTCTGCTGGAACGCGAGAAGGGGAAGCGGATCCTGATGTTCTCCAACATGAAGCACGAAGTCGAGCGGTTGACCGAGCGGCTGATACGCCAGGGCTACCATGCGCGAGCCATCACCGGCGATGTGGACCAGCGGCAGCGGTCGAAGGTCATGCAGGCCTTCAAGGAGGGCGGCCTGCACATCCTGGTCGCGACCGACGTGGCTTCGCGGGGACTGCATATCGAGGGGGTGACGCACGTCATCAATTACGATCTGCCCCAGGATGCCGAGGATTACGTGCACCGGATCGGCCGCACCGCGCGCGCGGGCGCCTCGGGCAAGGCGATCAGCCTGGCCGACGAGGCCTGTGTGCTGGGTCTGCCCGCTATCGAGGAGCTGATCGGCCACAAGATCCCTGTCGAGTGGCCCGGCGACGACCTCTTCGTGAAGCCCGCACCGCGAGGCGCAGCCGAGGCGGGAGCGCCGAGCCGGCGCCCGGTCGAGTCCACCTCATCGTCCAGCCGCCGCCCGCAGCGCCGGACGAGTTCTGGTCCGGGCGCGCGACCGGTTCATCCGCGACCCGCCCAGCA
>JAPLLC010000017.1:0-1731 GCA_026387775.1 Candidatus Methylomirabilota bacterium
CGCTTCAGGAAGAAGTTTCCGCTACCTTCTTGCTTTACTTTTCGGTCTTGTCCAGCACTTCCTGGAACTCCTTGTGAGCCTGGGCGACAAGCTGTGCCGAATTGCCGCCCTCGATCGCCTTCTGGATCGCCACGCCGATGATGTCGCGGTACTGGGTGACATCGACGATCTCGGGGAGGCCCTCCCGCCCGATTCTCAGGCTCTCGAGATAGGCCGCATCCCAGTCCGCGGGCATCTTCGCCTTGGCCTTCACTTCGGGGGCGTTCCAAGCGGCCGCGCGGACACTGGGCACGCCCGCCAATAGCTCCTTGATCGCGCTCTGCCTGGACGACGCCCACTGGATGAAGAAGTAGCCCGCACCCTGATTCTTGCTCTGGGGGCTGACGGCCAGCGCGTTGGTGAAGAACGGAGGCACCTGCCCCGCCGGGCCGGCCGGTAGGACCGCGTAGCCAACCTGACCCGCGACCTTGGATTTCTCCTTGTCCTCGAACGGGCCGGCGAAGCTCGCGGCATCGACGTAGCTCGCCACCTGCCCCTGCTGGAACGCGCTGCTACACTCGTACCAGTTGAAGTTCACCACACCGGGGGGCGCGAACCGCTTGAGCATCCCGGCGTACCATTCCACGGCCTTTACCCAGACCGGGGAATCGAGGGCGGACTTTCCGTCCCTGGTAAGATATTCGCCCCCCAGGGCGTAGATCACATAGGCAAAGGAGGTTGCGTTGGCGTTCTTGAGCCCCCGGGCGACAAAGCCGTACATGCCGGGTGGGTTGTGGAGCTTCTGCGCCTGCTCCTCCCACTCCCCCATGGTCTTGGGCGGCTTGAGCCCCTTCTGGGCATACAGATCCTTCCGGTAGATGAGAATGAAGGGGTCCACCAGGACGGGCAGGGCGGACAGGGTGCCGTCGGATTGGGTGACGGACTTGCGCACGCCGGCCGCGATGTCGTCCCAGGCGTAGTCCGGCGCCGTCATGGTCGGGTCCTTCAGGAACTTGTTGAGGTCGGTATACCAGCCCGACTTCCAGAAGCGCCGCTTCTCCACGGGGAGGCTGGTGTACCAGGCGTCGATGCCGCTATTCCCGGCCGTGAACTCCACCGTCGCCTTCTGGCGGGCCTGGATCTCGGGCAGGACCGAGACCTCGACCTGGATGCCGGTCAGCTTCTCGAAATCCGGCACCATCTTCTCCATCGTCTCGGCCCAGGTGTTCTTGCTGACCAGGACGAAGAGCTTGGTCCCCTTGAACCGCTGCCAGGTGAAGGCATCCGCCGCCCCGGCCGTACGCAGCACGAACGGGCCGATCGCGGCCCCGGCGGCCATGCCGGCGCCCAGCCGGAGGACCTCCCGGCGGGTCACGCCTTTGGGGCACTGCTCACTCTGCTTGTGCGATGGCATGACGACTCTCCTTTCCCACTGAAGCGAGGGTTGGCTCTAAATCTCGCATGCTCACTGTCAGGCTCCGGTCGTTTCGAGCGGCTTCAACTTCCGCGCGGGATCAGCGCGGGATGGCGCGCAGGATCTCCGCGGCGGTATCGCGGACCATTTCAAATTCGCTCATCACGCTGACATATCGGAATCCTTGCGCGATGCGCGGGGCGGCCGCGGGGGGCGAAAACACCTGGATCCCGGCGAACTTGCCGGTGGCGCGGGCGGCCTGCAGGATCTGGGCGATCGCCGCCTCGACCGGGGGTGGGAGCACCTCCACCCCTGGGGGAACACCTAACGTGATGCTC
>JAPLLC010000017.1:1746-38278 GCA_026387775.1 Candidatus Methylomirabilota bacterium
CGAGAATCTCGTGCGCGTTCTTGCAGCCCTCCGTGCTCTCGATCATCACGATGGTCAGCAGTTCCAGATGGGCCTGGGCGAAATAGTCAGCCCCGCCATAGAGCATGCCGCGCAGCGGGCCCCAGCTCCGGACACCGGTGGGCGCATAGCGCACCGACTGCACGACGGCTTCCGCCTCCGCCCGGGTGTTCACGGTGGGCACCACCACCCCGGCGGCCCCCAGGTCCAGCGCGCGCTGGATGTCCACGGGCGTATTGGCCGGGACGCGGACCAGCGGAGTCGCGGGGGTGGCGCTCAGCGCCTGCAGCATGCCCTGGAGTCGATCCGGCGTGCACTCCCCGTGCTGGAGGTCGACCATGACGAAATCGAAGCCCGCGTGGCCCAGCATCTCCGCGATGAGCGGGCTGGCCCCAAGACAGAAGGTCCCGATGGCCGGTTGGCCCTGCATGAGCAGCAGCTTCGTGTGGTTGGAACGCATGGGAAGGGTTCTCCTTTCATACGGTCAGCGAGTGATCGTCTTTCGCCTCTCCTTGGCCATCGGCACGGCTTCGGGCGTCTCGCGTGCGGCCCCCCGCCGCGAAATCACCCGCCCCTGAACTGGAAACCGTTTCGCGGTGAAGACCCGCTGGTAATCGCCCTTCCCGCGCGCCAAGTGCTTTTCGGTCACCCTCACGTATCTTGCCAGGTCTTTTTGCGCCGCGGCGGACAGGATCTCGCAATGCTCTCGAATGGACTGCTGGCCGCTCTGCTTGTCCGCCCAGGCGAGGTATCGCGCCTGATGGGTGTGCAGGAACGCCGTGTTCAGCAGTTGGCACAGGAAACGATTGTCAGAGAGCTGCGCAAGCTGCCCGTGGAACGCACGGTTTGCAAGGACCA
The DNA here is from genome assembly GCA_026387775.1 of Candidatus Methylomirabilota bacterium. Classification (GTDB taxonomy): domain Bacteria; phylum Methylomirabilota; class Methylomirabilia; order Methylomirabilales; family 2-02-FULL-66-22; genus 2-02-FULL-66-22. Next base: position 2,623 of record JAPLLC010000017.1, read on the forward strand.
TCGCAGGCATGTCGGCCCGGCCGACTGCCGCCTCGAATGCCCGATTGAGCTGTCGCAGCGTCCGGAGATCGTCCCTGGTCAGCTTCTGGATGATAAGGGGAGCCGCCATCTTCTCCAGGACCAACCGGACAGAGTAGACATCCTCGATTTCATCCGGTGTGAAGTCCCGCACCGCGACGCCGCGATTGGGGTGAAACTTGACCAGGCCACCCCCCTCCAGACGGCGGAACACTTCGCGCAGGAGCGTCCGGCTAATCCCCAGGTGTTTGCAGAGCTCCAGTTCCAGCAGCCGCTCCCGGGGCTTCAGGGCGCCCACGATGATCTCCTGCTCCAGCCAGCCATAGACCTCGTCGGCAGTCATGCGCCCCCCGTGCCGGTGTCTCATGGGAGTTATCGTGTATATGAAATTGTCTACAATCTTATATAACGTTCGACGTTGGCATGTCAAGGGCACTATCTGAAGTCGCTGAAATGATACGAAGGAAAGAAGGACAGCCGGGAGGTTTTGAGTTCGATCGGTCCTTCGAGCCAAAAATCAAGGTAGCGGAAACCTTTTGGACGCCAACCGCTTGAATCACCGACCGGCCGATTTCACTTCTGGACCGACGGAGCGCAACGTGGGGTTGCCGTGAAGTCGTATCCTCTCGTGACGGACGATGCTCGCGATCCCCGCTGGGGCACCCAGTGGGCTGTGGGGACGGCAGCCTTCGTCGCCCGATACACCCCACGGCGCGCCCGTCGAAGAATCGTTTCCGTGCCTGAGCAAATTCAGGCAGTTGGAGAGTAAAAGGTGTCCGGTACCTTTCTTCAGGCGCGCCACCACGGTAAAGCGCAACCGCTTGATGTTCCGCACCTTGGTGGCCGAAGATCCGAATCCGGGATCGTGGAATTTCGAGAGGTTGCGTGCGGAAAGGTATCCGGTACTTTTCCCGTTGATACCTTCTTGGGGTTCATCTGCCGGGTTTCCGCTTGACAGCCGCCGCTTCGCCGGGGGATTCTGCTTCTCGCTCGAATACATGCATCCCACCGTCGGGGTCCCTGCGATGCGGCAGTCTACTCGGGGAGCAGATCGGGTTCGCTGGGGGATTCACACGATCCAGAGGAGGGGAGATCATGGCAGCGCGCGTTGAGACCGAATGGAGGCTACGGGACCTGGCGGAGCGTTTTCGATCGGCCCAGTTGAGCCGCCGCGAGCTGATCCAGCGCGCCGGGCTGCTGGTCGGGGGCTCCGCACTGGCGTCATTCCTGGCGACCTGCGCGCCGGCGTCGGCCGCCACGCCCAGCAAGGCCCCGGCAGGCCAGCCGGCGGCATCCGAGGCGCAGCCCAAGAAGGGCGGCTCTCTGAAGGTCGCCATCTTCGGGGAAGCCCCGTCGCTGGACCCCATGTTCACCACCGCCACCATCACCAAGAACCTCGCCAGCCAGATGTTCGAGGGACTCCTCAGCTCCGACATGCGGCTCCGGCCGCAGCCGGACCTGGCCGAGACCTACGAGATGAGTCGGGACGGGAAGACGGCCACCTTCAAGCTCCGCAAGGGCGTCACCTTCCACAACGGCAAGGAGATGACCTCCGCCGACATCGTCGCCTCGCTGCGGCGCTTCACCACCCTTGCCAACCGGGGCAAGGCCATCGCCGCGCGCCTGGACGACATCAAGGCCCGGGACAAGTCCACGGTGGTGATGACCTTCAAAGAGCCCACCGGCCGCTTGCCGCTCTTCCTGGCCTCCGGCGAGGGGATCATGATGCCGGAGGAGATCGCCACCAAGTACATGAAGGAGCAGCTCAAAGAGTTCGTCGGCACCGGCCCCTTCAAGTTCGTGGAGCGGCAGCCGGACCGCTTCACCCGCCTCACGCGCTTCGACAACTACGCCGTGCAGCCCGGCGAGCCCAGCGGCTGGGTGGGCCGGAAGACGGCCTATCTGGACGAGATCTTGGTCATACCCGTGCCCGAGGACTCCGTCCGCGCCGATGGCGTGATCACCGGGGAGTACCACTTCGGCGAGCTGCTCAACCCGGACTCGTACGACAGCCTGAAGTCCAACTCCAACGTCAACGCCCACATCGTCAAGCCGTATTTCTGGTCCGCCATTCACTTCAACAAGAAGCAGGGGATGTTTACCGACCTCAAGATGCGCAAGGCGTTCAAGCTGGCCATCGACCTGGAGCCGGGCTGGCGCGCCGCCTGGGGCAGGCCGGAGTTCTTGCGGATGCAGCCGGCCATGGGCAGCCCCGAGACCCCCTGGTACACCGAAGCCACCAAGGGGGAATACAACAAGAAGGACCCCGACCAGGCCAAGGCGCTGCTCCGGGAGGCCGGCTACAAGGGCGAGCCGGTGCGCTGGCTGACGACCAAGGAGTATTCCTACAACTACAATTTTGCCCTGGCCACCAAGTCCCAGCTGGAGGCCGCCGGCTTCAAGGTGGACTTGCAGTTGGTGGACTGGGCCACGCTGATCCAGCGCCGCGCCAAGCCGGAGCTGTTCGACGTCTTTGTCACCGGCCATGACACCCCGAACCACCCGGTGCTGATGCCCTTCATGAACCCCGCCTGGCCCGGCTGGTGGGACACGCCCGAGAAGAACAAGCTGTACAACGACCTCTTCGCCGAGGTGGACGACAAGAAGGCCAATGCCCTGGTCGAAGACATGGAGCGGCTGGTCATGAAGGAAGTCCCCTACGTGAAGATCGGAGAGTACTTCGGGCTGCGCGGGGCCCGGAAGGAGCTGACTGGAACTGTTGGCTCGCCTGACGGCGAATGACCAATGACCAATGACCGACGGCGGTTCTCGATTGGTCATTGGGATTTGGTCATTGGTCATTTCCTTGCGTAGGGATTGCCGATGCTGGCCTACCTCATCCGGCGCGTTCTGCTGGCGATTCCGGTCATGCTCGTGGTGGCCGCGGGAGTGTTCCTGCTGCTCTACCTGACCCCCGGCGACCCGGTGTCGGTCATCCTGGGTCCCGACGCGTCTCCACAGCGCGTCGACGAATTGCGTCAGCAGCTCGGGCTGGACCAGCCCGTGGCAGTCCAGGTGACCCGCTGGTTCGGCCGGCTCCTCCACGGAGACCTGGGACAGTCCATCTATCTCAACCGGCCGGTGGTCCAGACGATCCTGGAGCGAACCGAGCCGACCCTGATGCTGACCCTGCTCGCCACCCTCTTTGCCATCCTGGTGGGTCTCCCCATCGGGATCGTCTCGGCGACGCGGGCCGGGAGCTGGGCCGACCTCGGCGCCATGCTGGTGGCCTTGGGGGGCATCTCCATGCCCTCCTTCTGGGTGGGGCTGAACCTGATCTTCGTCTTTGCCGTGATGCTGGGCGCGCTGCCGGTGGCCGGCTACCAGCCCCTCAGTGCGGGCCTCTGGGGAAATCTCCGCTACCTGATGCTGCCGGCCGTGACCCTGGGATTCGCCCAGGCGGCCCTCCTGGCCCGCATGTCCCGCTCGCTGATGCTGGAGGTGCTGCGGGAAGACTATGTGAGAACGGCCAGATCGAAAGGTGTGGCGGAGCGGAAGGTGGTGCTGTACCACGCCCTGCGCAATGTCATGGTGCCGCTGGTCACGGTCATGGGTTTGACGTTCGCCATCCTGATGGGCGGGGCGGTCATCACCGAACAGGTCTTCAACATCCCCGGGATCGGGCGGCTCCTGGTGCAGTCGGTGCTGCGCCGGGACTATCCGGTGGTGCAGGGGATCGTGCTGGTCATCGCCTTCAACTATGTCGTCATCAACCTGGCGGTGGATATCCTGTATGGCCTTTTCGACCCGCGGGTGCGCCACTCGTGAAGCGAGTCACATGACCGAGAACAGTATCTCGACGGGGGACGGGAAGGACCGAGCGCGCCGGGAGCGGCCCTGGTACGTGATGGCGCTCCGCAACCGGCGGCTGGTCATCGGGAGCCTGCTGCTGCTGGGCTTGCTGCTCGTGGCGGTCCTGGCGCAACTCCTGGCCACCCATAGCCCGCTGCTCGTGCGTCCGGAGATCCGCCTCTCTCCTCCCAGCGCGGAGCACCGCTTCGGCACCGATAACTTCGGCCGCGACCTGTACAGCCGGACCGTCTACGGCGCCCGGATCTCCCTCTTGGTCGGCGGGACGGTCGCCCTGCTGGCGGCTCTGGCGGGCACGAGCTTCGGGCTCCTGGGGGGCTACTACCCGCGGGTGGACCTCGTCCTGATGCGCATCATGGACGGCATGATGGCCTTCCCCGGCATCGTCCTGGCGGTGGGCATCATGGCGGCCATGGGTCCCCACGTCGCCAACGTCATCGTGGCGCTCGCCATCGTGCAGGCCCCGAGGGTGGTGCGGGTGGTGCGCAGCGTCGTGATCAGCCTTCGCCAGATGCAGTACGTGGAGGCGGCCCGGTGCATGGGGGTGTCCGACTGGCGGATGCTCCTGCGCCATATCCTGCCGAACTGCATCTCGCCGCTGGTGGTGCAGTGCACCTTCATTTTCGGTGAGGCCGTCTTGGGGGAGGCGTCCCTCTCCTTCCTGGGGGTGGGGGCGCCGCCCGAGATCCCCAGTTGGGGCGTGATCCTGGGGGAGGCGCGGCTGTATATCCGGACCGCCCCCTGGATGATGTTCTTGCCCGGAACCGCGCTCACCCTGACCGTCCTGGCTTTGAATCTGATGGGTGACGGGATCCGCGATTGGCTGGACCCGCGGCTGCGGAAGACGATGTGAGGGCTGCGAACGTGGGTAAGCTGTCAGAGAAGGAATTGACGATCTGGGAGAAGACGCGAGACCTGAATGCAGAGCTGATGCGGGGTCTGCGCGAGATGAAGCGCGGTGGATGGGCGCGGGCGGCGACGGGCCTGTCGCAGACGGCATTTGCCGGCCTCCTGGGTGTCTCGGTCCGCACGCTGCAGGAATGGGAACGGGGGCGAAAGATCCCCTCAGGGGCCGCTGCCACGTTGGTGAAGGTGGCAGCCAAGCATCCCAACGTCTTGAAGGAGCTGGCGGCGTAACATTCCGAATTGCGTGGCCGACGACTACTATCCGTTGTCGTGGTCGTCTCTCATGGGAGTCCGTCATGCTTGATTGGTTTGTGCGCAATGCCCGGATCGTGGACGGCTCGGGGAATCCCTGGTTCCGCGGCGGCGTGGGAATCCGGGATGGGCGTATCGTCGCCGTCGGCGACTTGAAGGGAGCCCGGGCGACGCGCGAGTTGGATGCCGGCGACCGGTGCCTGGCGCCGGGCTTCATCGACGCCCACACGCATTCCGACTTCTCGCTCCCCACCTTCCCGCGCGGCGAGAGCCGGATCTCCCAGGGGGTCACGACGGAGGTGGGCGGGAACTGCGGCTTTGCCCCGTTCCCTGTGGATCCGGATCGGCTCGACCTGCTGCGCGACTCCAGCTCTTTCATCGCCTCGAGCCTCTCGTGGGAATGGCGGTCCGCCGCGGACTTCCTTCGGCACCTGGAAAGCAAGCCGCTGAGCCTGAACTTCATTCCCCTGGTGGCGCACGGGGCGGTGCGGGTGGCGGTGATGGGCTTCGACCGCCGCCCGCCCAGTGCGGCCGAGATGGAGCGCATGCAGGCGCTGGTTGCCGAGGCCATGGAGGCGGGAGCCGCGGGGATCTCTTCGGGTCTCGCCTATGCCCCCGGTATCTTTGCCGCCACGGAGGAGATGGTGGAGTTGTGCCGGGTGGTCGCCCGGTACGGCGGCATCTACGCCACGCACATGCGGGACCAGGAGGCGGGGCTCCTGGACTCGGTGGAGGAGTCCCTCCGGGTGGGGCGGGAGGCCGGTGTCCCGGTGCAGATCTCCCACCACAAGGCCATGGGCGAGGCCCACTGGGGGCGGGTGAAGGACAGTCTGGCCCGGGTGGACGAGGCCAGGGCGGGCGGCCAGGATGTGACCCTCGACGTGTATCCCTACACGGCCGTCAGCACCACCGTGACCCGGTTCCTGCCCGCGTGGACCCTGGAGGGGGGCGTCGGGGCCCTGCTGGACCGGCTGCGCACGCCGGGCCTGCGGGCGCAGATCCTCCAGGAGGCGAGTGCGGACCGCTCGGTCAAATGGGGAAACGTCCTGGTGGCCGCCGTGCGAAAGCGGGAGCATGCAGCCTGCGAGGGCATGACTCTCGAGGCCCTGGGGAGGGCGCACGACAAGCCGCCGCTGGAGGCGGCGGTGGATCTGATCGTGGCCGACGGGGCGCCGTTTCCCATCATCCGCTTCATCATGGCCGAGGAGGACGTCCAGCACGTACTGCGCCACCCCGCCGTCATGATCGGGAGCGACGGATACGCCATGTCGCCCGCGCTGGGCTCGAAGCCGCACCCCCGGAGCTACGGGACCTTCACCCGGGTCCTGGGAGAGTACGTCCGCGAGAGACGGGTGCTGTCGCTGGAGGAGGCCGTGCGCAAGATGACCGCTTTCCCGGCCGCGCGCTTCGGCCTCTGGGACCGGGGCCTCATCCGGCCCGGCCAGGTGGCGGACCTCGTCCTCTTCGATGCCGAGACCATCCGGGACATTGCCACGTTCACCGATCCCCACCAGTATTCCGCGGGCATCGAGTGGGTGATGGTGGGCGGGCAGATGGTGTGGCGCGAGGGGAAGGATACCGGGGCGTTGACCGGGCAGGTGCTCCGGGCAAGGACGCGCTAGCCCGGAGAATCGGCGAAAGGTGATGCATTTGGGGGCGCAACACGCAAGGGAGGAAGCCCATGTCTGAACTGGCGGAGAAGCGACACGCCTTCCGGAGCGAGATCAGGCTCCCTGTTCTCTACAGGCGGAAGGCTCCGCCACCCATCAAGGCGGGCGTCGGCTGGACGCACAACCTGAGCGATGAGGGCGCCTGTCTGGAGCTGAGCGACCGCCTCGAGGAGTCGTCGGCCATCCGGCTCCTGTTCCAGACGGATCACGGAAGCCTCGCCGTCGGCGCTGTGGTGATCTGGGCCGCCTCCCTCAGACAGAAGGGGGAGGGTATTCTCCACGGGGTCAATTTCCCCGACGTCACACCCGACCAGCGGCAGGCGCTCCACGAACTACTGCGCTCCATTACATAGGGAGGCAGGTCGAGACCTAGGCCCGCTTCTCCCTCGACGCCGGGCGCGTCCGGGACACGGCTACCGTCGCCGAGCCTCACCGGTACTCCGCGGGCATCGAGTAGGTGATAGTCCGCGCATCTTTCCGCCGGAGATCAACGGGAATCGCCGGGACCCACACACCGCAATGCCGCTGTCATTGCAGCACGACGTGTTGTCGCATGGCGGATTGGTTCGGGTCCCGTTTACGCCTTCATTCGTGGGTCCAAGGCATCGCGCAGGCCGTCGCCGAGCAGGTTGAAGGCAAGTACCGTGATCAGGATGGCCAGACCGGGAGTGGTGGCCACGTGGGGGGCGATGCTCAGGTAGGCGCGGCCGTCACTGAGCATGGCGCCCCACTCGGGGATGGGCGGCTGTGCTCCTAGCCCCAGGAAGCTGAGGCTGGCCGCGGTGAGGATGGCCGTGGCGATGCGCAGGGTGCAGAGGACCAGGATGGGGGCCACGGCATTGGGCAACAGGTGCGTCAGCATGATGCGGCCGTCCTGGGCGCCCATCATCCGGGCTGCCAGGATGAATTCCTGCTCCTTCAGGGTGAGCACCTGCCCGCGCGTCACCCGGGCGAACAGGGGCACCGAGAAGATGCCCACGGCGAGGATGACGTTCTCCAGCCCGGGCCCGATGATGGCGATGATGCAAATGGCCACGAGCAGTCCAGGGAAGGCCAGCTGGACATCCAAGAGGCGCATGATGACGGTATCCAGCCAGCCGCCGTAGAAGCCGGACACAAGCCCCAGGACCACGCCGACCACGCACCCCAGCAGCATCCCCAGAAAACCGATCCGCAGGGAAATCCGCGTCCCGTGAATGATACGGCTGAAGATGTCTCGCCCATGGACGTCGGTTCCGGCCAGGTGCGTCAGCGAGGGTCCGGCCATCGAATTAGCCAGATCCTGGTCCATGGGATCGTAGGGGGCAATCTGGGGGGCCGCAATCGCCACGACGATGAGCAGGATCACGACGGCGCCGCCGGCCAGGGCCACCGGGTTGCGCAGGAGGCGCGAGCGGGCATCGCTCCACAGGCTGCGCGACTCGCGGGCGAGACCGGGCGCACCCCGCAGGATCTCTGCGGTCGTCTGGTTTCCTCGTGCCGGATTGCCCGATTCTTGGTCTCTAGTCATACGAGATGCGGGGGTCAAAGAACGCGTAGAGCACGTCCACGACCAGATTCACCAGGGCGAACTGCAAGGCCAGCAAGAGCAGCGCGCCCTGGATGACCGGATAATCGCGAAAGTCGATCGCCTCGACCAGGAGCCGCCCCACTCCGGGATAAGCAAAGACGGTCTCGGTGACCACCGCCCCGGCCAGCAGGTAGCCGAACTCGAGGCCGATGACGGTGATCACCGGGATCAAAGCATTCTTCACCGCATGGCGGAGCACCACCGCCCCGGTGGAGAGGCCTTTCGCGTGCGCCGTGCGGATGTAGTCCATGCCGAGCACTTCCAGCATGGAGGAGCGGGTCACCCGCGCGATGATCGCCGCCGCGCCGGCGCCGAGGGTCACGGCGGGCAGCACCAGATTCTCCAAGCCGCCGCGCCCGGTGGTGGGGAGCAGGTCGAGTTTCACGGCGAAGAGGAGCATGAGCATGAGGCCCAGCCAGAAAGACGGCGTACAGACTCCCAGCAGGGCTACGATCATACTGGTGTAATCGAACGCGGAGTTTCGCCGCACCGCCGCGATCGTGCCCGCCCCCACACCGAGGAGGACGGCGATGACAGTCGCGCTCAGGGTCAGCTCGATGGTTGCGGGAATGGTGAGCCGGAGTTCTTGCGTCACGGGCCGGTGCGTCCTCGTCGAACGCCCCAGATCGCCGCGGAACACGTTGCCCAGCCAGGAGACGTACTGCACCGGCAGCGGTCGGTCCAGACCCAGACTGGAGCGGATGATCTCGACGTCCTCTTTCGTGGCGTCGACTCCGGCGACCAGCCGCGCCGGCCCCCCGGGGACCAGATGGAGAAGGAGGAAGATCACGAGGGAGACCCCGAAGAGGATCGGGGTCATGTACAGCAGGCGACGCAGAATGTAACCAAACATCGCAAGTACCTGGCTTTTGCGCTGGGCGCGTAAGAGCCAAAATCAGGCGGCAAACAGGCAAGCAGGAAGCACGCAAGGAGCCCTTGGGAGCCTTGCGTGCTTGCCTACCTACAGTCCCCTCAAGTGAACGAGTTTGGTTTTTTGCGCGCTCGGCGCAAAAACCAGGTTACTTGTAGTACACCGACCTGTAGAACCCGATCCCGTCCGGCTGGATTGAGATCCCACCCACGTTGGCGCGGCTGCCGCCCAGGAGGTAGTTCACCCAGAGGAAGACCCAGGGGCAGTCGTCCACGATAACGCGCTGCGCCTCGGCGTAGGCAGCCTTGCGCTTGGCAGGGTCAGAGGTCTGGAGGGCGGCTTTCACCTGCTCCTCCACCTTGGGGTTGGTATAGAAGCCAATGGTGAAGTTGCTGGGTGGCCAGTTGTCCTTGGTCAGCAAGGGGCGGATGCCCCAGTCGGCATCGCCGGTGGACGGGGACCATCCGGCATAATCCATCTCCCCTCTGTTCTCCTCCAGGGGCTTGAATCGATCCGCCGAGAGGGCGGCCGCGGGCAGCGAGAGGACCTCGACGTCTACGCCCACCTGCTTGAGCTGGCCCTGGATGGCCACCATGACTTCCTTGGGATCGGTTTGCGCGACGCCGCGCAAGAGCACCTTGAAGCCGTTGGGATAGCCCGCCTCGGTCAGAAGCGCCTTGGCCTTGGCCGGATCGTAGGGGTAGCTCTTCACCGGGGCATACCCCCAGACCTGAGGTGCCAGGGGAGAATCGGCCGGCTTGCCGTGGCCTCGCAGCACCGCCTTGATGATGGCCTCTTTGTTGATGGCGTAGTTCATGGCCTGGCGAACCCGGACGTCGCTGAAGGGCTTCTTCTGGACGTTCATGGCCACCCAGAAGGTGTAGACGGACTCGGACTCCGCCAGGCTGAGATTCTTGTCGTTCTTGACCAACTCGGCCATGGAATACGGCACGGGGTTGATGAACTGGGCATCGCCCTTCTGGAGCATGGCGATGCGCGTCCCGTCCTCGGGCACTGGCTTGACGATGATCTTGTCCACCTTGGCCGCGTTGTTCTTGTCCCAGTAGTCCGTGTTTCGGACCAGGGTGATGTGGTCGTTGGGCACCCACTCCTGGAACTTGTACGGGCCCGTGCCCACGGGATTCTTGCCGTAGTCCTTGTCGTACTTCTGCACGGCGGTGGGGCTGTTGATGCCGCCGGCCGGGTGGGCGAAGGTGGCGACCATGGCCCCGAACGGCTCGGAGAGGGTGAAGCGGACGGTGGAATCGTCGATCACGTCGATCTGACTGATGATCTTGTAGAGGGTGTACCGCCGCAGCTTGTTGTCGGGGTTCCGGACCCGGTCGAAATTCGCCTTGACCGCCGCGGCATTGAAGGGGGTGCCGTCGTGGAACTTGACGCCCTTCCGCAGGTGGAAGGTGTACACCCTGGCGTCGGAGGAGGCATCCCACCGTTCGGCGAGTTGAGGGATCTGCTGCATCTTATCGTTGAAACCGATGAGACCCTCGATGACGGGTTTTTCGATACTGTACGAGGCGTTGTCGTTGGTGTCTTGCGGATCCAGGCTCACCGCATCGGCGTACTGGGCGACGGTGATGACCCGCTCTGCCTGGCCAGCGAGGCCTGGGGAGGCAAGGCCTGCCGTCACGAGCAACCCTCCCAGGAGTAAGAGACCCACACACTTGAGCGGCTTCATGCTTTCCTCCTTGTTCGAGGCAGTGTCAACGAGGTGATCGATCTCGCTCTTCGCGGCTGGCACGGCGATGGCACCTAGGGCTGTCCTGCGAGCGCCTTGACTCCGGCCCCACCGACCCACGCGCGCCAGCATGTCCCGCCACGGCAGAGTATCCAGCGTATCGGATAGCGGTGTCAAGGGGGGAAAGATGGGAGGGGGAAAGAAAAGGCTGCCGAGGAAGGCCGTCGTGTGAGTGGCCGTGTCTTCCCCGCCCAAAGCTCCTTACGGCCGCCAGCCTGTCCTTCCTCGCACATCGGCTCCTCCATGTCCCCTTTCCCCTCTTTCCGACTCTCCAGCTCACACTCGTGTGGGGCCTCAACCATGCCGGATTTGCCCTTGACAGCGCCTCCGCGCTCGCGGCATGCTCGACGGCGCTGGCGGGCGGGACGAGACGAACATGAAGGACAAGGCTATCGCGTTCGACTTCGACGGCACCCTGGTCCACAGCGGCTACGACAAGGGAGTGCACATCATGTACTCCGTCTATGTTGCCTGCGCGGCCACCGGCTTTCGCTGTTTCCTCCACCCCGGCGATCCCGGCCTGGATGTGGAGCGCCTTCTGCGCGGCCTGCTGCAATACCCCGGCGCCCCGCGATTCCAGCAGCTCGCGGCACTCCTGAACTCCGTGATTCACGACCGGGCGGTAGCGGTCGAGGTGCCGGCGGGGCTGGGCGTCGAGCCGGAGATCGCAGCCGAGTATGAGGGCGTGCGCCGCGCCTACGATACGGCCTATACCGAGCTCAACGACGCGGCGGCCACCAAGTACTGGAAGGCATACCCCACGGCCCTGGAGACCATCCCTCGGCTTGCCACCGACTTCGACCTCTACATCGCCTCGGGTGTGCCGCAGGATCTCCTCGAGGCCGATCTCGTGCGGCACGGCTACGACCGCCGCCATTTTCGGGACATCTGGGGTGCGAACCGGCAGGGCGGCGCCGACAAGGCCGAGCTCCTGCGGCGGATCAAGGCTCGCGGCTACCGGGACGTGCTCTTTGTCGGCGACGCGAACCGGGACCTTGAGTACGCGCAGATAGCCGGGGTGAAGTTCTTCCGGTATGAAATTCCCGAGGACTTCCCGCGCTTGGCGGCGCTGCTCCGCACGGGCTTCCCGGACCGGGCCGAACCGTGGACCTGGACCGAGGCCGATACGGATTTCTTCCGCTCCAAGACCCGCCGCCTCGTAGACGCGCTCCTCACCGGTCACCCGCTCTCCCCGGGCGAGGCCACCGACGCGATCCACGCGTGATCATAAATGGTGTCCGGTACCTTTTTTCGCCCTGCCGAGATTGCCGCTTGACAGACGGCCGAGCCCTGCATCAACATCAGGAGATGGGCCGGGTCGAGCAACCGGAAGCATTTGGCCAAGATGAGAACAGGAACGAATAGACTGAGAGTGCTGCTGATCATGCTGCTGCTGCTGTGGATCGCCGGCAGCGGCTGCTCGCTGGTGCGCCGCGCCGCCCTCGATCAGGTCGCCGATGCGGTCGCCGGCCACGGCACGACCTTCGCCAGCGATGACGATCCGGATCTGGTCAAGGCGGCGGTCCCCTTCAGCCTGAAGCTCCTGGAGAGTCTGCTGGCGGAGAGCCCAGATAACCAAGGCCTGTTGGTTGCCGCGGCGAGCGGGTTTACCCAGTACGCCTTTGCCTTTGTGCAACAGGATGCCGATGAGCTGGAGGCACGCGACCTGGCCGCCGCCGAGGCGCTGCGGACGCGCGCCAGACGCCTCTACCTGCGCGCACAACGGTACGGCCTGCGCGGTCTGGAGGTGAGCCACGCCGGCTTTTCCGGCGCCTTGCCGGCCAATCCCAGGGCGGCGGTCCGCGTCGCCACCAAAGCCGACGTGCCGCTGCTGTACTGGACCGCGGCCGCGTGGGGAGGGGCCATCTCGCTTTCGAAAGACAACCCCGAGCTCGTCGCGCAGATTCCGGCCATGGAAGCACTGATAGACCGGGCGCTGGAACTGGACGACAGCTACGGTCGCGGGGCGATTCACGGCTTTCTGATCACCTACGAAATGAGCCGCCAGGGCGCCCCCGGCGATCCCGCCGTGCGTGCCCGCGCACATTTCGACCGGGCGATGGCGCTTTCGGAAGGGAGAGACGCCTCGCCGCTGATGGCTCTGGCCGAGGCGGTGGCGGTACAGCAACAGGACGCGAAGGGATTCGAGTCGCTGCTGAACCGGGCGCTGGCCATCGGGCGCTGGCCATTCATCCTGATGCCGACCCCGACACGCGGCTCCAGAACATGGTCATGCAGCGCCGAGCGCGCTGGCTCCTGTCGCGGAAGGCGGAACTGTTCCTGCTTGAAAACGAGTGAGGTGTGCCAGAATGAACAGACTTACGCGAAGGCATTTTCTCTCCACCGCGCTGGCCTTGGGAGTGGGCGGCGTATTGGCCTCACACGACCACGCCTCTGGCGCCGACAGTGCGGTGAGGGTGCGGCTGGGCACGCTCGCGCCGAAAGGCTCCTCGTACACCAAGCACCTTCAGGTCATGGGTGAAAAATGGCGGCAGGCACCGGGCGGGGGCGCGCTGCTGACCATTTATCCCGACGGCACGATGGGCAGCGAGGCCGACATGGTCCGCCGCATGCGATTGGGCCAGTTGCAGGCCGGGATGCTGACCGCGGTGGGCCTGGGGGAGATCGAGCCGGCCGTCACCGGCCTCCAGTATATGCCGATGATGTTCCGCTCGCTGGAGGAAGTGGATTACGTCGGCGAGAAACTGCGGCCGATGCTGGAAAAGCGGTTGGAGGAAAAGGGGTTCGTGGTGCTGTTCTGGGGGGATAGCGGATGGGTGCGGTTCTTTTCCAAGCAGCCCATGATCCGGCCCGACGATCTGCGGAAGGCGAAGTTGTTCGTCTGGACCCACAGCGCGGCCGACCTGGACATCTACCGCTCGGTCGGCTGCAATCCTGTCCCGCTGGAGACGGTGGACATCCTGCCCAGCCTGCAGAGCGGCCTGGTCAACGCGGTCCCGTTGCTGCCGACCATTGCTTTGGCCGGGCAGGTGGACCGTCAGGCCCCCCACATGCTCGATCTGGCCTATGCGCCGCTGGTCGGCGCGGCGGTCATCACGAAGAAGACCTGGGACGCCATACCCTCCGAGGGGCGGGGCACCCTGCGCATTGCGGCCGCGGAGGCCGGCAAGCTGATCAAGGCCGACGGTCGCCGCGAGAGTGTGGAATCGGTCGAGGCCATGCGCAAACGCGGCCTGCAGGTCCACGCGGTCACTCCGGAGCTCGAGGTCGAGTGGCGGAAAGCGATGGAAGCGGCGTATCCCAAAGTCCGCGGGGGGACTGTCCCGGCGGAGATGTTCGACGAGGTGGTCAAGCAACTGCAAGCCTACCGTGCCGCGCGCGGAGGGGACGGGAAGTGAGCGGCGCTCATCACAGCGACGCATCCGGTCCGGCCCAGCCCGGCCCGACAGACGAGGGCTGGCGCTTCTGGCTGCGGGAGGTCGAGAATCTCCTGGTCTCGCTCGCGCTGGCCGCCTTGGTCCTCCTGCCGCTGGGAGAAATCGTCCTGCGCAAGTTATTCCAAACCGGCATCGGCGGCGCGACCGCCTTCCAGCAACACCTGACGCTGTTCATCGGGCTGCTGGGCGGGGCGCTGGCGGCGCGCGAACGCCGCCTGCTCACGCTCTCGACCGTGGTGGATCTCCTCAAGGGGCAGTGGCAGGCGTTCGCGCGCGTCTTCAGCAGCGCCTTTGCGGCGGGCATCAGCGTGTTTCTCTGTGTGGCAGCGGTGCAACTGGTGCAGATGGAGAAGGAAGCCGGCAAGCTCCTGGCGCACGGCATTCCGCTGTGGATCCTCCAGCTGGTCATGCCCTTGAGTTTCGGCGCGATTGCGCTCCGCTTGCTCTGGCATGCGGCGGAAAGCTGGCGCGGACGGCTGGTCGCACTGCTGCTGGCCGGAGGGGTGGTGTGGGCAGGACTCCAGCCGCCGATCGCACCCGACGCGCTGGTCCTGCCCGCCCTGCTGGCGCTGCTGCTGGCTGTCGTCCTCGGCGCGCCGATCTTTGTGCTGCTGGGCGGCGCGGCGCTGATCCTGTTCTGGGGGCAAGACCTCCCCATCGCGTCCATTTCGCTCACGCATTACTCGATGGTGACCAATCCCACGCTGCCGACGGTCCCGCTTTTCACCCTGGCCGGGTACTTCCTGGCAGAGGGCGGCGCGTCGAAACGGTTGATCCGGGTCTTCCAGGCCCTCTTCGGACAATTGCGCGGCGGGCCGGCGATCGTCACGGTTCTGGCGTGCACGTTTTTCACATCATTCACCGGCGCGTCGGGCGTGACGATTCTGGCGCTGGGCGGGCTGCTGATGCCGGTGCTGATGGGCGCGGGGTACGCAGAGCGTTCCACGTTGGGATTGCTCACCGGCTCCGGCGGTCTCGGGCTGCTGTTTCCGCCTTCGCTCCCGCTGATTCTCTACGCCATTGTGGCCGGTGCCAACGCCAAGGGTGGTGGAGTGACCATCGAGAACATGTTCCTCGGCGGCCTGGGCCCGGGGCTCCTGCTGGTCGCCATGGCCGCCTGGCTGGGCGTTTACCTGGGGCCGAAAGACAAGGCCGACCGGCCCGCGTTTGACCGCGTGGAAGCGGGCCGCGCGATTGGGGCGGCCAAATGGGAATTGCTGCTGCCCATCGTGGCGCTGGCCGCGCTGTTTGGCGGCTTCGCCACGCCGGTCGAAGCGGCAGCGGTCACGGCGCTCTATGCGTTTGTGGTGGAAGCCTGCATCTATCGGGACTTCAAGCGAGCCCGAGAGATTCCGCGCGTCATGGCGGAATGCGGTCTCCTGGTGGGCGGCGTGCTGCTCATTCTCGGTGTGGCGCTGGGGCTCACCAACTACCTGATTGACGCGCAGATTCCCACCCTCGCAGTCGAATGGGTCACCGGCGCGGTGACGTCGAAGTATGCCTTCCTGTTCGCGCTCAACATCTGTCTGCTGGTGGTGGGCTGCGTGATGGACATGTATTCCGCCATCGTGGTCGTGGTGCCGCTGATCGTGCCGCTGGGGCTGGCCTATGGCATCGATCCCATCCACCTGGGCATCATTTTTCTGGCGAACATGGAGCTGGGACTGCTGACCCCGACGGTAGGCATCAACATCTTTCTGTCCTCGTATCGGTTCGACAAACCGGTGCTCCAGGTGTCCCGTGCTGTCGTCCCGATGCAATGCGTGCTGGCGATCGGCGTGCTGCTGATCACGTATCTGCCGCCGCTGACAACCCTCCTGCCGCGCTGGTTCGGACGCTGAATCATACTGGGGTCGTGCGCCTCAACGCCGGGTATGGCGGTCCGCAGAACCTTCCACGGGTTCGAATTGACATCTTCAGGAGGAGCCACCGATGCCGCACCGAACCATCGAGGAGTTGATCGCGCAGCTGGAGGAGAAGCGCCGCGCCGTGCTGGCAGGCGGGGGCACGGAGCGCATCCGCAAGCAGCACGAGTCGGGGAAGCTCTCGGCCCGGGAGCGCCTGGAGCGGCTGTTCGATCCGGGCACGTTCGTCGAGCTGGACATGTTCGTCGAGCACCGCTGCACGAACTTCGAGATGGAGAAGACCGCGGCGCCCGGCGACGGCGTGATCACCGGCTTCGGGCAGGTCAACGGCCGGCTCGCCTACGCCTTCGCCCAGGACTTCACCGTCGTCGGGGGCTCGCTGGGCGAGATGCACGCCCAGAAGATCGTGAAGCTCCAGGATCTGGCCATGAAGATGGGGGCGCCGATCGTCGGCATCAACGACTCGGGTGGCGCCCGGATCCAGGAGGGGGTGGACTCGCTCTACGGTTACGGCTCGATCTTCTACCGGAACACGCTGGCCTCGGGCGTCATCCCGCAGATCTCCGTGCTGGTGGGGCCGAGTGCGGGGGGGGCCGTGTACTCGCCGGCGCTGACCGACTTCGTGTTCATGGCCAAGGGCATCGCCAAGATGTTCATCACCGGGCCCGACGTCATCAAGGCGGCCATCGGGGAGGAGATCTCGGCCGAGGAGCTGGGGGGCGCCATGGCCCACAGCCAGCGCTCGGGCAACGCCCATTTCGCCTGCGACACCGAGGAGGAGCTGTTCGCCACGCTGCGCACCCTGCTCTCCTTTCTGCCCCAGAACAACCTGGAGGACCCGCCCCGGACCGAGGCCGGCGGCGACCCGCGGCGGACGGACGAGTTGCTGACTGGGCTGGTGCCGACGATCCCCAGCAAGCCGTACGAGATGCGGGATCTCATCGTGCGGGTGGTGGACGGGGGGGATTTCCTGGAGGTGCATCGGCACTTCGCCCAGAACATCGTGGTCGGGTTCGCTCGGCTGAACGGCCAGTCCATCGGCATCGTGGCCAACCAGCCGCGGGTCATGGCCGGCTGCCTGGACATCAACGCCTCGGACAAGGCGGCCCGGTTCGTCCGCTTCTGCGACGCGTTCAACATCCCGCTCCTGACCCTGGTGGACGTGCCGGGCTACCTGCCCGGCTCGGACCAGGAGTTCGGGGGGATCATTCGCCACGGGGCCAAGATGCTCTTCGCCTACTCCGAGGCGACCGTGCCCAAGGTGACGCTGATCGTGCGCAAGTCTTACGGCGGGGCCTACCTGGCCATGTGCGCGCGGCACCTGGGGGCGGATGTGGTGATTGCCTGGCCCCAGGCGGAGATCGCCGTGATGGGTCCCGAGGGGGCGGCCAACATCATCTTCCGCAAGGAGATCAAGGAGGCCGAGGATCCGGAGGCCAAGCGGCGGGAGAAGATCGACGAGTACCGTCAGAACTTCTCCAACCCGTACCAGGCGGCGAAGCGGGGATTCGTGGATCTGGTCATCCAGCCGAAGGATACGCGCCCCACGCTGATCACCGCCTTTGCGATGACGGCGACCAAGCGCGAGCAGCGCCCGCGCAAGAAGCACGGGAACATCCCGCTCTGATCCGGACGGCAACCCCCGGGAGGTGACGGAGATGCTGCAGGGATTCTGGGGCGGCGCCACCTTAAGCGCTGCGAACCAGGCGGTCGTTTTCCTGGCACTGGGGGGGCTGGCGGGGCCCATCCTGGTCGTCCGAAAGTCCGCCCTGCGGGGCAAGGTGCGCGAGGCCGCCGTGGCGGCCGCCGTCCACGCCGCCGCCGCGCCGGGGACGCTCAGGGTCGTGGGGATCACCCGCCTCGGCGTAGAGAGCGCCTGGCGAGCCGCGGGCCGGCTGGAAGCCCTGGGGATGGAATTCGAACACGGACAGCAATGGCGCACTGAGCCGGTCCGGGAGGCAGGCATGAAGAGTTATCGGGTCACGGTTGACGGGCAGGCATTCGAGGTGACGGTCGAGGAACTCAGGGGGCTGGAGGCGCCGCCGCAGCGAATCGCCCCACCGCCGGTCCCCGCGCCCCTTGCTCCCCCCTCGCCCCCCAGGTCCGCCGCCCAGGCGGGGAGGGCGCCGGCGATGGGAGAGCGCTCGATCCCGGCTCCGCTGCCCGGGAAGATCCTGGCCGTCAACGTGGTGCCGGGCGACACGGTGACGGAGGGCGCGGTGCTCTTGATCCTGGAAGCCATGAAGATGGAGAACGACATCCTGGCGCCGACGGGAGGCACCGTCAAGGCCGTGAAGGTCCAGAACGGCGACACCGTGAAGACGGGCGATCTCCTGGTGGTTCTCGAATAGACCCAGCGGATTTCCGCAAGGAGGTTTCGCGGATGGGAATCTTCATCAATCGTGGAGTGCTTCCCGCTCGCTCCGCTCCCACTGCTGTCTGACGAACCGCGCAGCCTTCTCGACCCCGTCACGCCCCTGGAATGACGCCTCCTCGATGCAGATCCAGTTGCTCCAGCCGGCCTGGACCAGCCGGCGGAAGATCGCCTCGAAGGGGGCCAGCCCCGTCCCGAGCAGCACCGGCTTCAATGCGCCGTGCTCGCTCGTGTCCGCCGCATGGATGCTGACCAGACGGTCGAGGCACTCTCCAAGGAGATCGACCGGGTTCCCGCTGAAGGCCGTGGCATTCGCCGTGTCGAAGTTGATCCCGAGACCGACCCCGGCCGTGGCCCTGGCGATGGCCAGGAAGATGTCCGGGGGCTGAGAGAAGTCGGTGTACCGCCACGCCCCGGGTTTCGCGTGGTTCTCGTACACCAGACGCACTTCCGATGCCCGCCGGCTGTCCGCCAGTCTCGTCAGACCCTCCGTCGCCCAGCGGATCCCGTCTTCCCGACTCGTCTCCGGATGCGCCTGTCCGGCTGTCACTCGCACCATCTCGGCCCCCATCCCGGCCGCGACATCCACCACCTCCTGCGCCAGCGCCAGCTCCCGGTCGCGTTGGGCCGCATCCGGATGGGTGAAATCCGGATAGCTGGTCAGCATGGCCACCCGCATTCCCGCCGCCTCGACCTGCTTCCGCAGCGCCAGCACCGCCGCGCGGGATCGGTCGGGCACGAACAGGATGCTGAGATCGATGGCGTCCAGTCCGAGATCTCTCCCCATCCGAGCCCACTCCGCGACGGTCATGGAGCCCCCGATGATATCCGTGAAGAAGGATACCGGGAGGCAACTGAGTTTCACGATGTCTCCTCCAGGGTCGGCCGGCGTTCGCTGCTCACGCGCCACGGCGAGAGGCCATGGCGCGTGCCCCCATCTCTTCCTGTCCGTCCGTCGGAAGCCCTCACAGCGTCCGCAGCACCTCCCGGATGCTCTGTTCCAGGATGGCCATCATCTGGTCGATGTCGGCCTCGCTCACGATGAGCGGGGGGCCGAAGGCGATCCAGTGGGGGTCGTAGCGGATCAGCAGGCCGTTCGCGAGCGCCTGCTTGCCGATGCGGAGGCCGAGCTTCACCTCGGGGGCGAAGGGCTTCTTGGTCGCCGGGTCCTCCACCAGCTCGACACCGATCATCAGCCCCTTGCCCCGGATGTCGCCGATGATCCCGAGGGGGCGGAGCGCCTCCAGCTTCTGGACGAGATACGCCCCCACGCGCCGCGCGTTCTCGGGGAGGCGGCGCTCCACGATCTCCCGGATGCTGGCGAGGCCGGCGGCGCAGGAGACGGGGTTCCCCGCAAAGGTGTGGCCGTGGGCGAACTCCGTCCCCGGCGGTCCCCAGAAGGCCTGCGCGATGGGCTCCCGCACCAGGGCCGCCGCCAGGGGGGCGTAGCCGCTGCTCATCCCCTTGCCGCAGCAGAGGATGTCGGGCACCACCTCGAAGGTGTTGGCCGCGAAGAGGCTGCCGGTCCGGCCGAAGCCCGTGATGACCTCGTCAAAGACGAGGAGGATGTTGTATTCGTCGCAGAGCTGTCGCAGGATCTTCAGATACTCCGGGGGCGGGGTGATGATCCCGCCCGTGTTGCTGATCGGCTCCACGATCAGGGCGGCGATGGACCGCGGGTCCTCCCACTCGATGGTGGTGCGGATCGTCCGCGCGCAGAAGACCTGACAGTCCGGGTAGGTCTTCTCATACGGGCACCGGTAGCAGTAGGGGGGATAGGTGTGGAAGAAGCCGACCGAGGTCGGCTCGTAGAGGGTCTTCCGGTAGCCCACCCCGCCGGCGCTCATGGCGTTGCCCGTGGCCCCGTGGTAGCTCAGGTAGCGGGAGAGGATCTTGTACTTGCCGGGGTTCCCCGTCTGGCGGTGGTACTGCCGGACCAGCTTGAAGGTGGCTTCGTTGGCCTCGGAGCCGCTGTCGACCAGCCGGGCGGTGGACAGGTCCCCGGGCGCGATCTCCGCCAGGAGGGTCGCCAGCTCCACCGCGCGGGGATTCGTGCCGTGCATGGGGGGATTGAAGGGGAGGGTCTCGAGCTGTTTCCGCACCGCCTCGAGGACCCGGGGGTTCCCGTAGCCGACGTTGACCGCGAAGATCCCCGCCAGGCCGTCCAGGTACTCCTTGCCGTGGATATCCCAGAAGCGGATGCCATCGGCTCGCGCCACCAGGAACGGCTCCTTCACGAACTCCGCCATCTGGCGGAAGTCCAGCATGATGTGGCGGAGGTAGGGCTCGGTGGCATACTTCGCGTCTGTCTGGTCCGGCATGATCTCTTCTCCTTTGTGGTTCCGTTCGGTGAGATGCCGTGTGTTCTTGATCCGCGTGATGCCGACAGGGCAGACCCCCCCGAGGGCGACTACTCGGGCGTGGCGCCCCGGCGGCGCGCCGGGCAAGTCGGCACGACTCAGCGCGATTTCAGGAGGTCGCGGATCTCGCCCAGCAGCTCCTGGTCCTTGGTGAGGGGCGGCGGGGGCGGGGGAGCGATCGCATCCTCCTCCTTCAGCTTCATGATCCAGCCGAGGAACTTCACGATGAAGAAGAAGACCGCCGCGGCGACG
Source organism: Candidatus Methylomirabilota bacterium (assembly GCA_026387775.1). Lineage (GTDB taxonomy): Bacteria > Methylomirabilota > Methylomirabilia > Methylomirabilales > 2-02-FULL-66-22 > 2-02-FULL-66-22. The sequence continues at coordinate 23,725 of JAPLLC010000017.1, forward strand.
AGCAGGAAGTTAACGACCTCGCCGAGGAACAGACCGTAGGGGATCTCCTTGCCGGCGAGGATAAGCTTCCAGCCCAGGTAGCCCTGCTGGCCAGGCAGGATGACGGCGATCACCGGCATGATGATGTGCTTGACCAGCGAGTCCACGATCTTGCCGAAGGCCCCGCCGATGATCACGCCCACGGCCAGCTCGACCACGTTCCCCTTGAACGCGAACGTCTTGAACTCCTCGAGCAGGGGCAGCGCCTTCTTGATCGGATCCATGGCTCCTCCTCCTCTTGGGTGGCGGTCGGCCCCGGTCCGGCCTGCGCCGCATCGGGCAGGATCCCGGTCTCGCAACCGGGATCGAAACGGTCTGGAGCAACCGGCAAACCATACCCCGAAGGGGCAATCCCGTCAACCCGCCTGCCGTGCGGCGGCCGACCGCACTTGGCCCTGAACGGTTGTGTGCCGTCTCGACGAGAAAGTTGCCGAACTCCGTCGTCTCCGTTGAGTACCCGTTCTCTAAGCCCGACGGCAGACCTCCTGAAAGCTGCGCAGGTGGCTAAGGTAGCGGTCTATGTTCCCCGGGCTGAGATCGTCGGCGGAGATGCCTTTCATTGACGCCACGATCGCGCCATGGTCGCCTTTGAGCTGGATGAACCCCGCACCGAAGAGCGCAACGAGGGCGTGCTGCGTTTCCGGCGCCGAGAAGCAGGAGGCTGCCTCCGCAGGGCGATTGGTCCGCAGCCGCAGGCTCTGGTCTAACTGGGGGACGGTGAACTCGGCGTCTTTGAGACTGCCCAGGGATATGGTCCGCCAGAGCATGCCGGTCCTCGGCTCAATATGGAAGCGGAAGCCGGGGTCCGCATCCCTCTGCAAGAACAGCAAACCCGCGGGAGGCCTCAAGGCCGAGAGAAGGCTGCCCCACGCCATCTTATCATCCGGCACGATCCAGGCCCTCTCCTGCACTCCATCATGATCGCGCCTCATCTGTGACCTCCCTAGCCTGAACACCGCTCTCCCGCCCAGCCCCTCAGCCAGCATCTTGGCGGTCTTGTAGCGACTGTATTCAAATGCGAAATAGTAGGCAACAAAGAGCAACATGAAAGCGATGGGGAGGAGCAACATGATCGCGAAAGAAAGGTCGATGTGCATGCGTCCATCCTATCCCCGGAATATTGACAAAGGTATATTCGGGCATTGGCGTTGCCCGATAGTGCCGATGCGGCTCAACGCTACCTGGGTGTGTTCTGTCCGTTCAACGCTTTTGCTCTTTGCTCTGCTTGACAAGCGATCCACCCCGGAACAGGCAGACCGCAAAGACGATCACGCCGACCACGACACCGGGGAAGTAGAGTGCCGTGCCCTCCAAGATGAAGAACCCATGAAGGGAGCCTAGCAGGACAATGAGTCCTGCAAGCTGTAGCAACAACCCCTTGGTCTTCAGATTTGTGTCAGCCATCTTTCATTCCTCCTTCGTATGTACCCAACGATCTGGCATCGGCCGTGTCGCCGCGCGGGTTGTGCGCGGCGGCGTCGGCTCCATGCCGCTGGTTGGCGTCACTATTCAGGGCAGTCATAGACGTTCCCAGCGATGGTGACGTTCGTTTGATGGTCGCTCTCCAGCGACCCAGTGTGACCCCCTCGACTGGTAAGATTCGTCACAAGATTGCCGCCCATAGCCGCCGCTTTGTTCTTGAGATCATTTCTCGTTCCCGTCTCGAGATCCGCGTCCGAGGTATAGTGTCCGCCGAGAAAGTCGCCCTGAGTCACAGTAGCTTCCCCCAGGAACCTGCATGCTTTCCCTGGCTCCGAAGTCGAGAGTCTCACGCGCTCCGCCCCCGGTGTAACTTGGATGGCAACACATCCCGACAGCAATAGTGCACCGACCAACAAGCTGATAGCGTTCATTGAATCTCCCGTACTGGGCACTTCGGGCGCGGCGAGCGCGGGCTGGCCGTAGTGCTTCTGCCCACAATTACGGTGACGTATCGCCGGTCCCCCGGACCGCCACACCCAACCCTTCGGTTGGGTACCCGACGCCTATCGCCTGCACCCACCCTGCGGGCGGGTACCCGATGCCGGCTCGCCCTTACCCCGGGTCGGTCCGCTCAGAGAGCGGGCCTCCGTACCGGCGGGTACCCAGCCAGCGGCTGGGTGCGGCTCGCCGGGTACCCATCCCCGGGATGGGTGTGGCGCGGCGTCTCGGGTCGGCCCGGGGGACCTGAACCTATAAGGTCAACGTATACGTCATCGAGTTTGTGTCCGCGTGTACTTAGGAGCCGTTACGAAATAACTTGTCCATTCATTGGAATTTCGTTACGGCTCCTTATGCCGTTTCCGGAATTTCTCCGGTCAAGTTATTCTTTGACAACGGCTTAGCGGGACCACCCGGCCCATCGCCCGCCTTCGACCGCGGCGAGGAACTCGGCGACGTGGAGGTTGAAGAGCCCCGGTTCTTCGAGATTCGGCGTGTGGCCGCAGGCCGGGAAGAGAACCAGCCCGGCGTGCGGCATCCAGCCGCGCATCACCAGCGAGGGCTCGACACACGGGGCGTCGCGGTCACCCGCCATGATCAGGGTCGGGACGCGCAGGGCCTTCAGCTCGGCCTCCAACTCGAAGATGGTCTTGCGTTTGGCCATCACCTCGCGGGCCAGGTGGGCACACGCGAGGGCATCGTGCTCCCCAGCCTGGCGCAGGAACTCCGCGAAGCCCCGGGGGTCCTTTGCCTTGAAGGACGCCCGGGTGGGCTGGCGCTCGAAGGCGCGGACCCGGGCCGCGATGCCCTCTCGCTCGAGCCCGGCGGCGGTCGCCTCCTGCGCCTGCAGGAACTGCTCCCGGTTGACGGGGCCGGCGCCAGCGCCGACGAGGATCAGGCTCCGCGTCATCGCCTCGTGCGCGAGGGCGAAGTCCCGGGCGACGTTGGCCCCCATCGAGCACCCGCCGAGGTGCACCGGACCCAGCCCGAGGTGCGTCAGCAATTGATGGAGATCCTCGACCAGGAGGGCTTGGGAGTAGTCGCGGGCGGCTTGCGGGACCGTGGACGGGGAATACCCGCGCTGGTTGTACGTGACCACGCGATACCGCCGGGAGAAGTGCCGGACCTGCGGCTCCCAGGAGCGCAGATCACCGCCGTACTCGTGGACCCAGACCAATGGGGCGCCCTGGCCGGTCTCCTCCCAGTAAAGCTCCACCCCGTTCACGCTTGCCTTCGGCATGGCGTCTCCTCCTGCGACATGCTATTCCGGCGCCCCGTTGCATCGGGCGCGCGGAGAGTGCATTACTGGGTCAGCGCTTTGATCATGGAGGGCAACAGGAAGCCAATCAATAACAACGCCATGGCCGGGCGTAGCAGGTTCACAAGTTTCATGTTCCGTTCCATGATGGCTGTGGCGACATGATTTGCAGCCGACAAAGCAAAGAACATCAACATCACGGTCACGATGGTGGCATCCGCATATCGCCCCCAATCCAGCACGCACACAAGCAAGGCCGTGATGGCTGTCGCCGCATTGGCCAGACCCGATTGAATCTGATAAGCACGATGGGGCGCATACCCAATTTTCTCAGAAGCGGCATCGCCCAGTATCAGAGACTCAAAGGCCACTGTGCCGGACATGAGCATGACTACGAATGGCCCCATAATGTGAAATCGTGATATTGCGTCCTTGCCCAAATAGTAGGCCAAGAAAATAGCAACTCCTATGCCGGCTGGCCGAAGCCACTCCATCATCATTGCCAGCTTCTTCTTCGCCATTGTACCTCGCTTCCCCGAACGTGGTTGCCCGCCGAACGTTCGACGTGAGGCGGGGCTGACGGCAGCCGAAGGCGGCCGTTGGGCCTCGCCACGACAGGGGGCTCAGGCGCCGTCTTCACCGCAGCCAGGGCTGCTCAACTCTGGCGCCCTTCTCAACGAGAAGCGCCCTCAGTATCGAGCGGTGGCAATGGCTTTCGTCCTCGCAGTAGCAGCCTACAGAGAAGTTGCTGCTGTGGGACAGTGCGGCGAGAAGCTCCAATGCGTGACTGGCCTCCGGAGACGACATCTCGGACTTGTACTTCTTGGCGAACTTCGCCCACGCTGCCGGCGTAGCCGCTTCCTGCCCAAGCTTCATTGTCTCGATGCTTGGAGCGAGGTTCGGAAACCATACGTCGTACCAGTGTTGTGCTGCGAACTCGGTCCTTGGAACGCCGCGGGGCGGGCGACGGACAGTCCCGATGCGGGTTCCTTCGTCCTTGTGACGAGGGGTTCCGAGGCGAACAATGCGGACGCTCATGGTTCTTTCCTCACGCGCTGCGAGGTGTTCAAGTGTGAGGAATGTGGAGCTGCCGAGTATCATGACGCCGACCGCTCCCGCTCAGCCCGGCGGGCACCTCTCCCTGCTGAGATCACTTCGCATCCGGCGCCCGTCGGCAGTTGGACGGGTCAGGTGCGCCGCCTCTTTGCCAGCGCATCGACGCTCAGGCGGCCCGACCCCCTGGAGGCGACATGCAGAAACACGAAACAGTACAGAACGGGGAGTTCGCCCTTGTTGAGGATCGGCCAGAATCCGCCCGGTGCGTGCGTCGTGAAGTAGGCCACCGCCATCTCGCCGCTTGCGATGAAGGCGGCATAGCCGGCCCAGAGGCCTAGAGCGATGAGGCCGCCTCCCACGAGCTCGATGATTCCAGCGGCGAACAGTTTAGGATCGGCGAGGCGGCTCTGGCCCCCTAACACACCGAACAGCTTCTGGGCCCCATGGCATGCGAAGAGCAGCCCGACCACTACCCGCATGAGCGCGTAAAGCGGCTCTGCGTGCCGTTCCAGCCAGCGCTCCATAGGGCCTCCTTTCGGTTTGGTGTTCCAGCGTATCCGCGAACCCTTAGCCCTTCCGCAGGCTGCTGATTGTCCGCCGCGTCGTGCGGCCGTCCGCTGGAGCGAGTAAGGCATCTAGCTATAAGTCGCGAGGGCCTTGTAGACCAACCCCGCATCGTTGAAAAAGAAAGTCTCAATCGCCTTCTTCCCCATGATGGCGTTGTAGTAAATGCCGGCCGACCCGACCCCGCTTGTTACTTCTATTATCGAAAACTCCAGATCGGGCGCTTTCTTGAGGGCGGCTCGCCAGTAGTCACCGACCGCCGCCTTGCCCTTCAATGTTCCGGATTCGATACCCAAGACACGTTGAATCATCGGAGTCGTCATTTCGAAGTCGTCAGCATAGTGCATCAACACAGCGTTGACATCATGGCTATTCCAAGCCGCAACCCAATGCTCGGCGAACTGTTTGGCTTCTTCAAGCGTCATCTATTCCTCGCTCTCATGCCCAACGGTCCTCGGCGTGACCTGCGCGGCCTGGTTTGCCGCGTCAGCGTTCACGCCGATGTTCGGCCTGCTTCATAAATACTGTCACCGTGTAGTTCTGGCACCCTCGGAGTCTTCAAATTCGGCGGACACTTTGCTCTTCTGCTGTTGACATCTTTGGTCTTTCGTCGGTCGAGCATCAACCGAAGTTGCTGACGGAGGCAAAACGGCGTATCACGCCGCGCCGGAAATGGACAGCCGGGTAGCCGAGAATGAGCGCAATCGCAGGCTTGCTCCCATCGGGGATGCCAAGCCGCTGGCACAACTCGCGTTTGCGCATGATGATCGGGGCGGCGGCGCCAATCATTGTGGTGCCAAGGCCGAGGGACTCGGCCGCCAGCATGGCGTACGTGCACGCGATCATCGCCTCGGCTGCGTCAACATAGGGGGAATGGTGGAACAGGAGAACCGCCGGTGCGTCGTAGAAGAGGAGGTCTTTGCCTTGGAGGCGCCCCTCCACGTATGCCTTGGCCAGCGGGACGATGAACCCGCTCATCTGGTCGTAAGTTGGCCGTTTCATGAAGGGGCGCATGAGGGCGAGAAGCCACGGTTGAAAAAGCTTGAGGAACCCCGTGTATCCGGTGACGATGTCACCGGCCAGTGTCTGCACCCGATCCCGCCCTCGGATCACCACGCACCCCACGTCCCAGGGGGGAATCCCCATCGGTCCGGATGCCGCCATGGCGACAATGCGCTCCAACAGTTCCGGGGCGGGTTCTTCCTCCGTAAAACGGCGCACGCTGCGGCGGGCCTGCATCAGACTGGCCAGGGCCTTCCGGTCCGCCCGTTCCTCCGGCGGCGCCAGCGGCACCAGATCGGCGGGGGAAATGCCGCGCCCGATCACGCGGACACTTTCGGTTGGGCAGACCATCATGCAGTGACCGCAGGCAATGCAGCCGAACATACTCTCCGCGTGGACCTGCACGCGCCCATCCTCTAGACAGAGGACCTCGGTCGGGCAGATGCGCGCGCACTCGCCGCAGTGCGTACAGGTGGAGTGGTCGATCGTGACGGTCCCCGCCTCACGGTGAAGACTGTGTCTTACCGGCATAGGGTCTTCCTCAGTTGATCTATGGTCTGCGCGCGCATGTCCGGTGGAAATCTCCGTTTGGATTTGCCATGATTAGCCGAATGGAGCGGCTGAGGCGCGCTATCAAGCGTCGCCTCAGCCATCTTGTTCGACGGGCCTCCGTCAGGCCACGGCACGCTTCGGCTCGACAGCTAGCTTGAGCCCCAATGCATCGAGCAGTGCCGCTAAGCTAGAAAGCTGCGGATTCCCCTTTTCCGAGAGGATACGGTACATGTTCTCGCGGTTGAGGGACGTCTCGCGCGCGAGGTGCGTGAGTCCTCGTGCATTCGCAACATCCCTGAGAGCCAGAAGGAAGACATCCTGCGAGCCGTCTTCCAAGGCAGCATTGAGATATGCAGCCGCCTCCTCCGGATCGGCCAAGGCTTCCTTCAGGCCTTGCTCGTAGCCAACAGACGGCTTTGTCATGACGACCTCCGCTGAAAATCCAACCAATAACCTTTTGCGGTGTTCACGTCCCGCTTCTGTGCTGATTTGTCACCACCGCACAGTAGCAGGACGACAGTGCTTCCCGTTCGTGCGAAGTACACCCTGTAGCCAGGACCGTACGGAATCCGCAACTCGTACACGCCATTGCCGACGGATTTGGCGTCTCCGAAATTGCCAAGCCGAACACGGTTCAACCGGACTCGAATCCTCGCACGTGCCCGGATATCGCGGAGCGCATGCAGTCACTCACGGAACGGGTTTTCCCCTTCTGCGGTTACGTACTCCTGAAGTGCCTGTGGCACGGGATCCATCGTCATGACTGTAGCTTCTACACCACACATGCGCAAGGCCAATTCTCCTTGATTCCGTCGAACGTCCAGAGCTCAGCCACGCGGGACCAAATGGCGTGAACCGCGAAGCGGAACTGGAACGGCAATCCCGCGTTGGCTACAGCGATTTGTTACGCGGTGGGGTTGTTACGCCAGTAATCTTGCAATGCTTGTGTCGTCGTAGGTGGTATGTGTCCATTGGTTGCAAAATGCTGGATGATTGCTTTGATGGTCTTTGAAATCTTGTCGGTCTGGTCGGCAGCGATTGAACGCTCAATGCTCGCCTGCGCATCAGTGATACGCCCAGCAAGCAAATAGGCAAGTGCAAGATTGGCATGGAGTCCGGCGCTGGCAGGCTCAATCTGTGTAGCACGGTGAGCAAAGACAATAGCTGCGTCATGACGGCCAACGCCCATCGCACACATCGACGCCTCTCGCGCAATGTCCGGCTGCGATGGGTTCACCTGATAAGCGCGCTCAAACCACGAAAGAGCTGCGGTGTAGTCCCCAAAACGCTGGTGAACCTTCCCGACCAGCCACATGGCCGACCAATTCTCTGGATTAAGTTGGAGGACGCGCTCGAAGAGAAAAAGGGCACGCTTGAGCTTACGACGCAACAGCCAACCTGGCACTGGCATATTGGGACGCTCATGCAATGGGATCTCGTTCTTGATGAGGGCGGACGCCTCCTCAAAAGTCTGATTGTGTTCGAGTCGCTGTTGCTCAGTCATTTGCATGAGGTGTAGCACAGCCTAACGACAGCGATCACCGGGCGTGCGCCAATGACCTCGCCATTTGTTTCCACCCGGAACGCACGCTCCGGTGCATTGCCTTGTTCGGCGTGTCGGGCGTACGTCCACGAATGGTGAACGTAGCTGTCGAGACCTACTTGCCTTCGGGCGCGATCCCTACCAGGCGGAGCGTCTTGCCGTCCCGTTCCCCGTGAAAATACTTGCCGAGCAGCCGGTCGAACACCGACCCGACTGGTGAGACGCACGCGAAAAGGGTCGCACAGGACCTCAGCTTCACATCGTCGGGGGAACCGAACATCTCAAGCGCAGATCGCCCCTCGATGCGGACGACAGCCTCGGCGCATTCCAGCAGTCGCGGCCCGAGAACGGGGTGGCACAGATACGCCGTGGCCTCCGCGAGGCTCTTGATCGAGTACCGCTTGGATGTCGAACTGAACCCCAGCCCATCGAACTGCGGAAAGGTGTACCACATCCAATGCGACTGCTTCCGACCACGCCTGATCTCGGCGAGCGCCTGCTCGTAGTCTTCCGCTTGCGCCTCCACGAAGCGGCTCAGCGTGTGTGGGGCGCCCGCGCCACCGGGCTCGTTTGCGTCTGTCATACGCCCACCTCCTGCCGCCGAACGGCCACGGCATCAGCGGCGCTGGGAGGCGCCGTCCGTCCGGATGCCGTTGTCAGCCGTGCCGGCGTGCGGTATCAGCCGGTGCCGCCCCGCCGTGCGGCCCAAGATACTCCTCGAGCCGCCGCCGCCAACCTTCCACAATGGATCGGTCCGATCCGCCCTCGAAGAAGCGGCCCGGGGAGAACAGAGGGTATTCCTCCCCACTGCTGAGTCTAAGCACGAGGTAGTACCACGTGACCAAGTTCGACTTCTTTCCGAGATAGCCGACGCTGACGCTGACCACGGCATCGAACGGAATCGACCGGCTCTTTGTGCCGAAGCGGTTCGAGTCCTCGATGGTGATACGGCGAGTCCCGGGGTCAACGACAACTGTCTGCTTGCCGCTCACCAGGAAACCCACAACTCCGATGAGCAGCAGGAGCACCCCCAACAAACACCCCGCCATGGCATTGGTGCCGGCGCCGCTGAAGTCGCGAAAAGCCGTCACCAGGCACAGGCCCAACACCGAACACACCACCGAGACCACGGTCTGCTTGCCGGCATTGCCATGAGAGATCCACAACTCCATAACCGGCCCCCAGTGTTGTCGATGCCACCCGCTAACTAACGTGCGGATCACCGGCGGCTGAAAGCCGTCCAGTGGATTAGCGGGTTAGACTCTTTCCACAAAGAAGATCAATACTTTTTCGGTAAGAGCTTTTCCTCGGTGTTTGTGATCAGGACCATCCGGAATGAAGATCCCATCGCCTGGGTTATAAATTATCTTTGCATTTTCATATTCAATTTCCATTTGACCTTCAATCAGATAGCCATAATGTCCCTTTTCACACCAATGGAGTGGCATCTCTTTCGAGTATTCAACCAGACGAATACGTAAATCATTCTGGTCAATATACTTGTGCCTCACACCCTCAATAGGTGACTCCCATTCCATCTTATTAAACTCCGCTTTATTCTGAACTGTCATATGGACTCCATCTTATATCTATCGGAGCGTCACGCTTCACCGGCGCGAGACCCGCCGCGGGTCTCGCGTACGAGTGAAAGCGATTGTTCGACCATCTGTTGTGTTCCGAATCTCTTGTAGAACTCCACAATCTTCAGCTTGAAACCGCCATTCAATCGTTTCGCGATTCCATTGAGAATCTCGATCGGAATGTCTCCGTAGAATGCTTCTGCAATGGCTCCCGCGATGGCTGCTTGCGTGTCCGCATCACCGCCAAGTGAAACCGCGTTTCGTATGGCATCTTCGAAGTTGTCGGAGTCCAGAAAGGCAATGATAGCTTCGGGAACTGACCCCGGACAAGTCAGGCTGATCCGGTAGCCTGGGCGAATGTCTTCCGTTCGTCTGGAGAGATCGTATCCATATCGCGTGGAAATCGCCTCACGAATATCCTGTTTGCTGGCCTTGTTTCGAGCCATGAAGATCGCCAGCGCTGTTGCCTGTGCGCCCTTGATTCCTTCGGGGTGGTTGTGGGTACATTCAGCACTTCGCTTGGCCTGCTCCAACATCTCGCGCTCGTTCCCGAAGGCGTGGGCAACAGGACTGACGCGCATGGCAGAGCCATTGCCAAGGCTGTTGTACGGTCTCGTTGACGGGGAAAGCATCCACAGCATGAACTTCGGTCCGTAGCCTCTCAGCGGATGCCGTCTCGCATATGACTTGATTGTGCGTCCGTAGTCGTTATCGCTGAGGAGCGCATCGGCTATGGCGACGGTCAACACGGTATCGTCCGTGTAGATCGAAAGCGGCGTGAACAGCCGGAAATCTTTCTTCTTCGTCCGGAGATTCTCGTAGACCGATCCGACTATGTCACCTGCTATTGCCCCTAGCATCGTGTTCTCTCATCTTGGTCGAACATCTGCGCGCAGGTTCCTCGATGAACCGCCGCGGTCATCGCGGGACATCCATGTCTTGGTTCGGCTTCCATTTGTATACCCGCAGTTGTCCGTCTTCCATCCAACTCGCTTCACGAGTTGCGTAATGGTACAAAACTTCTCCGATGAGTCCCATGCCAACCGGGATTGCCATCAGCAGGAGTTGGAATGCATGGAAAGTGCCGACATGCCGTCGGTATCCAAGATAGGCACATACGATGATGAGCAGGAAGAGTCCAATGAAACCCAGCAGCTCGGCGATGCCGTGAAGTCTGTACCCAAGCGGTGTGCACTTCTGCTTGCCGATACGCTGGCTTTCGTGATCCCACATTGGATATATGAATAACATCTATCTTCTCGAGCCGAACGCTTGAAATCACGCGGTTGCGGCCGGTGAAGTCACCATCAGAAAACGCGCGGTCCGCAACTCGCGTGCATTTCATTGTTCGTCGGCGGTCATTGATACGCATCCCGAAGACGTGTGAACGTCGCCAGTGCTTCGGGCACATCCAAAATGAGCGGGTCTTTTCGTTCCCAGTTGATGCCAACGCTACTGCTTACAGTGACTTCGAGTTTGCCCTCGAACAAAGTCCGAGGCTGCATCAGCAATCGTGAGAATCGAGACGCAAACACCGTTTTGGTTTCGACATCAACAATCACCAAGCGTTGCCGCAGGAACACCCCGAAACGTCGAATCCATTGTGGTACGACAAGGTAACGTGAGTCATCGGACCAGATGAATGCGGGGTTGCAGTCTGCCAGTTGAAGGCCGTCCGACGTGTGTAATGTGCCTACAGTCGGATTGCTCATCGAATGCTCTCTGGCGTCACGGATCTCGGCGGTCCGTGATCCATCGGGTGACGTGGCCGTGTGTGCTCTACGCCATGGGGGCGTGTCGTAGGGTGACCGTCGAGTTTTCGATGACATGGTCATTAGTCCGAGGAACGTCGTGGCGCTAAGCTGCGCTCACGAATGGTTGGAAATAGTACCATGCAACCAAGATCTCCGCAGGAAGGAGTACGGCACCCAACCCCTTGCGTCAGCTTGAGCACTAGGTTCGTTGGCATGGCTCGATGTTGACATTGTATACCATATGTGATATCTTGAACCATGGGTATCATCTGGGATCCCGACAAAGAACGCAAACTGCTCGCCGAACGGGACATCGACGTTTGGGAGGTCGCCGGCATGATCGTCTCCGGCGACTACCTCGCGATCCTAGAGAATCCCAGCCGGCCATCACAACAATTGTTCGTCGTCCGGTACCATGAATACACACATGTCGTCCCGTTCGTGATCGACGAAGATGAGAATATCATCCTGAAGACCGTATTCCCGAGCCGGAGATTCCACCAATTCTACGGAGAAAGCCATGAAAGCGAAACTTGACAGCGCGGAACGGTCGATTGAGCGTTCAGCGGCGTCCTATCGGCCTGCCTCCGGCAAGACACGAAAGCGTGTTGAGGGCATCCTGGAACGCTCGAGAAAGAGCCGGAACATCAACATTCGTATCTCGGAAGCGACTCTTGCCGAACTGAAGCGCCGCTCGGAGCAGGAGGGACTGCCGTACCAAACCCTGATCTCGAGCATCCTGCATAAGTACCTGATGAATCGGCTCGTGGACCACGAGGCAATCTCGAAGTCCCTGCAAATGCTGCGATCCGCCCGCTAGTTCGTTCCTCTCGCCGAATCTGCTTCACCGACGTACTCCGCCCTCACGGGCCAGTCGCTTGCACGCGCTTGTTAGGTGCGGGAAGGCGCCCCTACTCCGCACATCTTGACGGTTCCCACCACTGGTGTCCCTGTCTGACCCTCTCGGCTCCTCATGGATTACCAAAGCTGCTGTGAGGCCAGTTGTGCCCCTTCCACCATCGCCCGTAGTTTGGCCCACACGATCTTGGTGTCCACCTTGTTACGCCAGGCCGAAGTCCCAAACCCGCAATCGCTGCCGACGATCACGTTCTCCCGTCCCACCAGTTCGGCATAACGGATCGTCCGCTCAGCGACCAGTTCTGGATGCTCAATGAAGTTAGTCGTGGTGTCTAGCACGCCGGGAATGATGACCTTGCCCTCTGGGAGCTGCACATCCCGCCAGATCTTCCACTCATGGGCGTGTCGAGGGTTGGCGCCCTCGAAAGACAGGCCCGCGGGACGGGCTCTCAGCACCAGATGGATAATCTCCTTGAGCGGGACGTCGTGGGCGTGTGGGTTTTCCCTGTTCCCCCAACAGATGTGCATGCGCATCTGCTCTGGTGGGAGCCCTGCGAGCGCGTAGTTGATCACCTCTACCCGCAATTCTACTACCTTTTTGAACTCCTCGATGGTCAGGTGTGCGAATTGGTTGACGCGGGTAAATGCAAGGTCTGGGCAGTCTAATTGCAGCACCAGACCAGCCGCAACGATGGCTTGATACTCGTCTTTCATGACATCGGCCAGGGCATAGAGGTAGGCCTCTTCGCTGGGGTAGTACTCGTTGGGAAGGAAGAAGGCGATCACGCCAGGAGAGGCCGCCGTCATAAAGACCTCTGCTCCCTCGACTGCAGCAGCGGCTGTTTGCAGATTTTCGATATCCTTGTGGACGCCAAGCCCCTCTTTCCAGCCGATCGGACCGGTGCACGCCGGTTGCGGAGACGGCCGGCCATATTCCTCAGTTCCTCGGGCAAAAAACTCCGGGAAGTCGGCGCGGTCTAACGACGGCCACGACCTGATACGCCTTTCTCCCTCAAAGCCAGTGAGTCGATCTCTGACATAGAGGACATAGCTTTCTCTGCCCTGCTCTCCATCGTTGATAACGTCCAGGCCAAGGTTGACTTGTTGCGCGACGACCTCAGCTACTCGCTTGCGGACTGCGGCGTCAAACATAGCGTTGTCCACTGGACGCTGCTCCTGCTTGGCACGCAGCAATTCCTGGAGTTCGGGAGACCTTGGCAAGCTGCCTGTATGCGTGGTCAGGATTCTTGATGTACTCCGTTGCATCTTCGTCCTCCTCAACGTCATAGACGGCAACCCATCGTGTGCCATCGGGGCGAATCTCTGAGAGTGAGTGTCAACATTAGGACCCCGGTCGTCATCCAACTCAGCCTTCCAATAGTGCTCAGAGAGCCATACAACATGTTCCCTTATCCAGTATGTGGCCCTGGTAAGCCGGATAAGACAGAGTACCTCTGGCACCTAACGCCGTGCGTAACCGGGCGCCAGCGCGCGCAACGCGACGGGAACCAAACAGCGGTGCTGTTTGGCGCTCCGGTTGACGCAGATGTTAGGCCGCGTGCCCGTGTTGCTTGCGCCAGAAATCCGCAATTGTCTCTCTGATCAGGCGGGCTTTGAAGACGACACCTAAGTCGATCATCTGATTCACGCTTGGAATAGGGACTACGTTGTCGGTGCCGGAACCCAATCGATCTGTCCATCCGTGCGCTGTGTGAAGACCGCAGAGACCAACCCGAGCAGCTTCGGAGATACAACGTGGCCGTCCCAGGAGTGCTCATAGGAGAAAACGGGGCTTCCGCTAGACCCGGGAAACACCGATGCATCGATCAGAAAGACCGGATCACCGTTGAAGTCGAGATCGGCAGGGGTCGCTATAAAGCCCTGACGGACTATCGGTGTGTAGTGCTTCTCATCGAACATCCCGTTGGGGTAGCCTATAAAGAGAACGGCCCGCCACGTCTAGGCTTGCCAAGTCCTCATCAGTCGCAAGAGTCTCTGGAGTCACCGGTCGGACGAACGCGCGAACATTGCTGCGCGCATTAAGGTCGAGCTGCCACGAAAGAGGCATTACTGTCACGTCCACGTCAGCGTCCGGGTGACCATGCCACTGCCCCTCGAACCCCTCCATGTTCACGATGAAGGGCTCGCCAAGGATCGGCGTACCGTCGTCGGCCTCCTTGGTGAAGAACACGTACGCATTCCATCCAGACTTCACCACGTGCTTGTTGGAGACCAGGAATAGCTCATGGCCAGGGTCCGAGTCCGGATCACGGAACATGAAACTTGTACCGGTACCCACCGGCGTCCCGTCTAGCATCGTTGTCTCGATGCGGACAGTGCTAAACAGCAGCTGGCGCCCTTGACTTCGAATATGCATGGACATTCGAGCCTAACGCCTTGGGTAAGCAGCGGGAATGAAGCGCCAGCG
>JAPLLC010000254.1 GCA_026387775.1 Candidatus Methylomirabilota bacterium
CGCCTCGCGCGCTGATCTCTCGAGCAAGGTTCGATCCTTCTCATCCGCACTCTGGAACTCGGCCAGAAGGCCGGCGGCCTCCGGCGGCAGGCCCGTGATGTTGGGAGGAATCCCCGGCTGGTTCTCCACCGAGCGTAACGACGCGCGATCCATCAGCTCCAAGGCTTTCGCGTCCGCTCCCCTCAGAGGCGCGATGGCGGCGCAGGCGGCATGGACGCTCGGGAAAAGGAGCAGGCCCGTGTACTTGACCGGAAGGTCCGGCACGGTGTTGAGCACGGCCTCGGCGATGAAGGCTAGCGTCCCTTCCGAGCCGATCAGGATGTTCCGCATGATCTCCACCGGCCGGTCGAAGTCGAGGAAGGCGTTGAGGGAATAGCCGGTGGTGTTCTTCATCTTGTACTTCGCCCGGATCCGCTCGGCAAGTCGCGGGTTCGCCTGAATCTCACGCCTCAAATCCAGCAGCCCTTGAACCAACCGCGGCTCCCGCTGACGGAAGATCTCGTCGGCCTCGGGGTGGGCGGTGTCGATCACCGTGCCGGAGGGAAGGACGAAGGTGATGGAATCAAGCGTGTGGTAGGCGTTCTGGGTGACCCCGCAACACATCCCGCTACTGTTGTTGGCCAGGATGCCGCCCATCATGCAGGCGTTGATGGAAGCCGGATCCGGACCCATCTTCGCGCGGTAGGCCTTGAGGGCCTGATTCACGTGGCCGCCGATCACCCCGGGCTGCACGCGGACCTTCCTGCCTCCCTCCTCGACTCGCACCTCGCGCCAATGCCTGGACACCTCGACCAGAATGCCGTCGCTGACGGCCTGACCGGACAGGCTCGTCCCGGCCGCGCGGAAGGTCATCGGCACCCGGTGCGTCCGGCTGAACCGGAAGAGGCCTTGAACCTCCTCGATACCCTTGGCCAGAACCACCGCCTGCGGGATCAGGCGATAGAAGCTCGCATCCGCCGCGTAGGCGATCCGCTCGATCGGGCGTGTGAGCACCCGCTCCCGCTCGATGATCTGCGCGAGCGAATCCCCCAGCGCATGAGGAGCGTGAGATACCGCAGGCACGACACAGGCGTTGGACATGTCTACCCCTTGATCCCGGTCGAGGTCACACTCTGGACGTAGTACTTCTGGAGAACAAAGAACAGGATGACGATGGGGATGGTCGCCAGCATGGACCCGGCCAAGAGGCGCCCCCAGTACGTGATGAACTCCGTCATGTACTTGGTGAGTGCCACCTGGATGACCGTCAACTCCAGGGACGAGGTGGCGACCAACGGCCAGAAGAAGGCGTCCCACTGCCGGAGAAACAGCAGCAGGCTCGCCGTGATGAGGGCAGGCTTCACGTTGGGGAGCGCGATCCGCCAATAGAGATCCCACCAGGTGGCCCCGTCCACCCGGCCGGCCTCGAACATGTCCTTTGGGAGTTTCGCCATGAACTGGCGGATCAGGAAGATCGAAAAGGCGTCGGGCACCGCCGGGATGATCAGTGCTTTGTAGGTGTCCAGCCAGCCCATCGAGCGGACGACCAGATACAGCGGCAGGACAATGACCTCGAACGGCACCATGAAGGTGACCAGCACCAGGCCAAAGAGCAGCTCTTGGCCACGGAAGGTGAAGCGGGCGAAGCCGAACGCCGCCAGCGAGTTGACGAAAAGCCCCAGCAGGATCGTGCTGCCGGCCACGAACAGGCTATTGCCGAAGAAGCGGGCGAAGCGATCCTCGAAGAGAATCTCCCGGAAATTCTGGAACGTGCCGCCGATCGGCAGGAGCGTCTTCCAGGAGAGGCGCGTCGTGTACCGGAAGATCTCGCCGTCGGGGCGGAGCGACGACGTGATCGCCCAGATCAGCGGAATCGCCGAGAGCAGCCCGATGAGTACCAGCGCAGCGGAGAACAGGCCGCGCCGGAGAAAGCGGGCTGAGGCGTGGCGGGTCGGTCCGGCAGGTGCGGGCATGGCCTCAGTACTCGAACTCGACGCGCATGAAGCGCATCTGGATGCTCACCGCCACGGCGATCACCAGGAGCAGCGCCGTGGAGATCGCCGACGCGTACCCGAAGCGGGTGTAGACGAAGGCGTTCCGATACACCTCGAACATGAGCAGGGTGGTGGCCTCCGACGGCCCCCCCTGGGTCATGACGTAAACCGGGACGAAGAGCAGGAAGTTGATCACCGTGTCCGCCACCACCACGAAGAGGATCGTGGGCGACAGAAGCGGCAGTGTGATGGCGAAGAAGCGCTTCGTCGGCCCCGCACCGTCCACGATGGCCGCCTCCTGGATCCCCTCCGGGATGTCCTTGAGCCCCGTCAGCAGGATCACCATCCAGTAGCCTCTGGGCGGGGATCCCCACGGAGATCAGCAGGCCGTTGATCAGCCCGCTGTCCGGCGCGTACATGAGCTTCCAGATGATGGAGGCCACCACCAAAGAGACCACGGCGGGCATGAAGAAGAGCGAGCGAAACCCCTGAACCACTCTCCCCTTCCGGTTGACGAGCACCGCCAAGCCCAGAGCCAGTGCGATCTGGGTCGGCGTGACCGCCAGGTTGAAGAGCAGCGTGTTCCACGTGGCCCTGAGGATGACCGGGTCGCGGATGAGCTCGAGGAAGTTGGCCAGGCCGATGAACTCCTGAGTCCGGGCGATCGGCCGCACCTCGTAAAAGGACAACCGCAGCCCCTCCACGATGGGGTAGAGCTTGAAGAGCACTAACCCCACCATGGCGGGCGCGATGAAGAGATACGGGACGACCGACCAGGTCCGACGACGCGTCACGGGAGGGCGACCTCTACTTGTAGCGTGCGATCTGCGCGTTGATCTTTTCGGCGGCCGCGTTCATCTCCTTGGCCGCATCCGCCCCCTGACGGATGTTGGCAAAGGCCTGACGCAGCAGGTCCTCGTACTCCCGGTAGGCCGGCGTGCGTGGCCGGGGAAGCGCGGTGCGAACGATCTCGCTGTAGAACAGGTTATTCGGCGCCGCGTTGAAGGTCTCCGGGAAGGCCTTGAAGGTCGACTCGCGCACCGGCATGTAGTTCATGATCTTGTAGTTGCGCTTGGCCGCCTCGGGATCGGTGTAGGCCTTGAGCAGGGCCACGGCCAGGTCGGGGTGTTTGGTCCCCGCAAAAACCCCCACGTGCCATGCGCCGGTCGGGGTCACCGCCTTCTTGAAGGCCGGGTGCGGCACCACGATCCAGTTCACGTTGGGATACTGGCTCTTCAGGGTGTTGGCCTCGTAGGAGGGGGCCAGATACATGGCCAGCTTGCCCGTGTAGAACAGATTCGGGACCTGCTCGCGCGGGGAGATCTTGTGCTTGTTGAAGGTATCACCATACCAGTGAGCCGCCTCGATGGCCGCCGGGCTGTTCAGGAAACCGCTCACCGTCGTTCCGTCTGGACTCAGGTCGCCGGCCCCGCTGGATACGATCAGAGGCAGCGTCATGTACGGCCGATCGTACTGCTGGATGGCGAACCCCCAGACGTCCGGGATCTTGGTCCCGCTCTTGTCCACCTGGACCTTCTTCGCCAGCTCCACCACCTGGTCCCAGGTCAGCCGCTCCTTGGGGTCGGTTCCGGGGATCTTCAGCCCCGCCGCCTTGAAGAGGTCCGTGTTGACGAACAGGCCCACGCTGGTGGAGCCCATGGGGGCCGAGATCATCTTGCCCTTGTAGGTGGCGATCTCGCGCTCGGACTTGATGATGTCGTCCAGGTTCTCTTTGGTGTAGTACTTGTCCAGTGGAAGCAGCGCCCCCTGATGTCCGTAGGAGGCCACCAGCGGGCTGTCCACGTCGAAGACGTCGATGCCGCTCCCGGAGGAGAGGGCGATCGCCGCCTTCTGGAAGAACTGGTCGAATGGCGTCTCCGAAAGCACCACCTTGACGCCCGGATTGGCCTTCTCGAAGTCGGCGATGGCCGCCAGGGGTGCCTGCCGGCGCGGTTCCCCGCGGGCCACGGAGAGGAAGCTGAGCTCGGTGGCAGCGAGGGCCGGCGCCGGACCAAGCACGGGAACCGCTGGGATGGTTACGAGCCCTGCGAGCAGGATGACGACGCCCACAACCGTCAAGAGAGTTCGGCGACACATAAGGGACCTCCTGTTCTGTGCGGCAGGTTCAGCCGAGAGTCGTGAGGAACAGCTCCATGAAACGAGGCTCGTCGAGATCCAGGGCCACCCGGGCGTTGATCGGGCCGGGCGCCGGTCGCAGGAACCGACCCGATTCAGGGTAGCCCAGAAGTTGGCCGGCCGTCAACTCGCCCCCCAGGTCCACCGCCACGTGCATCGGCGTCAGGGTGAGGATCGCCGGGTCAACCGCGTAGGCGAGCGCGAGAGGATCGTGCAGCCAGAAGCCCCGAAGCTCCCGGACCGCCATGGCGAATCGGAGCCAGGGGCGGCTGGTCTCGGCCAGAAAGCGATGCAGGGGGGTCCCCACCGCAGCCAGCCGCTCGATGTGCTCTGGGAGCATGAAGGTGCGCGTCGTGACATCCAGCGGGACCAGCGTCACCGGCGCGCCCGAGGCGAGCACCACGGCCACCGACTCCGGATCATACCCGAAATTGAACTCGACCGCCGGGGTGACCACGCCGGGCACCCGGATCGCCCCACCCATGAGCACGATCTCGGCCACCGACGCCGCCACCGCCGGGTCCATGAGCAACGCGGTCGCAATGTTGGTGCACGGCCCGATGGCCACGATCGTGATCTCGCCCGGGCGGGAGCGCACGGCATCGGCGATGAACTCCGCCGCGCGGCCGGGTGCCGCACTCAACCGGGGCGGCGCGAAGGGTGGCAGGTCCCAGAACCGCTCCACGGTCTGCCGGCGGCGCGAGGCCATCAGTTCGCGGATCGGCCGCGGGTCCCGAAGCAGCGGCCGTTCCGCGCCCGGCACGACCGGAACCTCCGGGCGCCCGGCGATCTCCAGCAGACGCAGCGTGTTCGGTACCCCCTCCTCGAGCGGAACGTTGCCCGCCACGATGGTCAGGCCTAGCAGCTCGCACCCTGGATGAAGGAGGCCCAGCACGATAGCCAGCGCGTCATCGACATCCGAGCCGGGCGAGCCGATGCCGGGGTCCGTGTCCAGAATGATCGCCTTGGGCTGCATCTTCCATCTCCTTACGCCCGACCGTAGACCTGCACCCTTTCCGACGGCACAACCAATCGAACAGCGCCGGTCGGTCGTGGGTCGGCGCTGTCGGCCATCACGACGATCTGGCCGATGCGGATATATTGCCGGTAGTGCGCCCCCAGGAAGAGACTCTCCTCCAGGATGCCCGCCAGGGCCATCGTCCCCGGCCGGGGCGCCGCCGCCGGCTCTTCGATCTGGACATCCGAGGCGCGCACGATCACGACCGCCTTGCCTCGCACGGGTCCGGAATAGGAGACGGTCTGCCCGGCGATAGCGAGCTTCCCGTCGGCGACCTCTCCCTCCAGTTGGTTGCTCACGCCGAGAAACTCCGCGGCGAAGGCCGTGCTGGGCTTGAGATAGATGTCTTGCGGCGTCCCCGTCTGGACGATCCGCCCCTGATTCATCAGCACCACGGTATCCGCCAGGGCCAGCGCCTCTTCCTGGTCGTGCGTCACATAGATGGCCGTGATCCCGACCTGCTTCTGAAGCCGGCGCAGTTCGGCGCGGAGCCGCTGGCGCACCTTGGCATCCAGGTTGGACAGGGGCTCGTCCATCAGGAGCACCTTTGGCTCCACCACCAGGGCCCGCGCCAACGCCACGCGCTGCTGCTGTCCGCCGCTCAGGGCGGCTGGCTTGCGCGTTTCCACGTCGGACAGGTTCCCGATCTCGACCAGCTCCAGCACCTTGAGCACGCGCCGGCGAATCTCGGCCTCGGGCACCTTCTGGATGCGCAAGCCGTAGGCGACGTTCCCGAAGATGGTCATGTGGGGCCAG
>JAPLLC010000115.1 GCA_026387775.1 Candidatus Methylomirabilota bacterium
CCGCAGTTTCTGTCCCGGAATCGCAAGTATGCGATTCTCGTCAACTTCATCGTCGCCGCCATCCTCACCCCCACGCCCGACGTCTTCAACCAGTGCCTGATGGCCCTCCCCATGTGCGTGCTGTACGAGCTCGGGATCCTGGCCTCGCGCTTCGTTGTCCGTCGTCCCAAGCCGACAGAATAACAGACTGCTGAAAAAGGCCCATCTGCTGCGTTGGCACGCTCGCGCGGCGCTGCGGCGTACATTAAGTACGCCTCGCGCCTGCACCCAGCCTGCGGCTGGGTACCCGGCGTGCCGCCTTGCATCTGGACCTTTTTGAGCAGCCTGGACGGGACGGGTTCTTCAGCAGCCTGTGTGTGAGGCGATTTGCAGGAAAAAGCGATGGAGGCGGAGGTCGGCGGTCAGTTCCGGATGGAAGGCGGTGGCGAAGAGGCGGCCCTGGCGGGCGGCCACGGGTGTCCCGTCCGCCAGGCGGGCCAGCACTTCGACTCCGGGCCCTACCTGCTCGATGATCGGGGCGCGGATGAAGACGGCGTGAAATGGAGGATCTCCCAGGATCGGTATCGAAAGGTCCGCCTCGAAGCTGTCGACCTGGCGGCCGAAGGCGTTCCGGCGGACGGCGATGTCCATCGCCTCCAGGGCCGGGATGCCGCTGGCATCCAGCCGCTTGGCCAGAAGGATCATCCCGGCGCACGTCCCCCAGATGGGGAACCCTTCCCTCGCTAGACTCCTGAGGGGATCGAGAAGGCCGGAGGTGCCGAGCAGGCGGACGATGGTGGTACTCTCACCGCCCGGGAGAATCAGGCCGTCCAGACCGGTGAGGTCTCGGGGCAGGCGCACTTCCGGCACGGAGACTTCGAGGCGCTCCAAGACCTCGCGGTGTTCGCGAAAATCGCCTTGGAGCGCCAGAACGCCAATCGTCGTCATGGTAATCACATTGAAATGACCAATGACCAACAAGGAGGTCTTCATTGGTCATTGGTCATTGGTCATTCTCACGTCACCAGCCGCGCGTTGCCAGCAGTTCCTCGGGCTTCAGCGTGCGGATCTCGATCCCCGGCATGGCCTTGCCCAGGCCCCGCGAGACCTCGGCGATGATCTTGGCATCCTTGTAGTGGGTCGTGGCTTGCACGATGGCCTTGGCGCGGGGGGCGGGATCGGTCGACTTGAAAATGCCCGAGCCGACGAAGACCCCGTCCACGCCGAGCTGCATCATGAGCGCTGCGTCGGCCGGGGTGGCGATCCCGCCCGCGGCAAAGTTGACCACGGGCAGGCGACCGGCTCGGGCCACCTCGGCCAACAGCTCGAAGGGGGCTCCGAGCGTCTTGGCCTCCGCCATCAGCTCTTCCTGGCCCATGTTCTGCAGTTTGCGGATTTCGCCCAGGACCGCCCGCGCGTGTCGCACGGCCTCGACCACGTTCCCGGTCCCGGCCTCGCCCTTGGTCCGGATCATGGCCGCCCCTTCGCCGATCCGCCGCAATGCCTCGCCGAGATTCCGACAGCCGCAGACGAACGGGACCGCGAAGTCGTGCTTCCAGACGTGGTGCTCCTCGTCGGCCGGCGTCAAGACCTCGGACTCGTCGATGTAATCTACCCCCAAGGCCTCCAGGACCTGCGCCTCGACGAAGTGGCCGATCCGGCACTTGGCCATGACCGGGATGCTTACGGCCCGCTTGATCTCCTCGATGATGGCCGGGTCTGACATGCGGGCCACGCCCCCCGCCGCCCGGATATCGGCGGGGACCCGTTCCAGCGCCATGACGGCGCAGGCGCCGGCGTCCTCGGCAATCTTCGCATGCTCCGCCGTCACGACATCCATGATCACCCCGCCCTTCAGCATCTGGGCGAGCCCGACCTTCACCGTCCAGGTTCCCTTCTCCACGATGCGCCTCCTTCGTGCTGGTGCTGTCATTTAGCCAGTTAGATCTACTATTATAGACCTCTGCTGTAATCCCGGCAAGGGGTTCATGAGGGGCATGGTATTCATGGGGGGGGCTGTGTGAGCGGGGCAGAGGCCGGGGAGGGATCTTCCGAGCCCGCCCGGTCCGCAGCGGACCGGGGTTAGTGCCCCTGTTCTTGCGGGGTGACGTGGCGGACGTTCTTGCCCTCCACCAGGAAGATGACCATCTCGGCGATGTTGGTGGCGTGGTCGGCCACCCGCTCCAGATGGCGGGACACCAAAAGCAGGCCAATGGCGCGCGGGATCGTGCTCGTGTCGCCCATCATGAAGGTGAGGAGCTCTCGGAACACCTGGTTCTTCAGGGCATCTACCTTGTTGTCGGCCTCGATCACCTCGCGCGCGAGCGTGACATCTTTGCGCACGAAGGCGTCCAGGCACTCGCGCAGCATCTTCTGGGCGAGCTGGCTCATGATGGGGATGTCGATGTAGGGTTTGAGCTGTGATTCTTCGTTCAGCTCGAGGGCGCGCTCGGAGATGTTCACCGCCTGGTCGGCCATCCGCTCCAGGTCCGTGCTGACCTTCATGGCCGTGGTGAGAAAACGCAGTTCGCCGGCGGCGGGCTGGTAGAGAGCCAGCATCCGGACGCAATCCTCATCGATCTCCACTTCCAGGTGATCTGCCCGCTCGTCCGAGGCAATTGTGTCCTCGGCCAGGCGAGAATCCCGGTCGACCAAGGAGGTCACGGCGTTCTCGACCATAATCTCCACAATACTGCCGAGCCTCAGGACCTTCTCCTTGACCTGTTCCAATTCTTCGTGAAAATACCGCGTCATACCATCCTCGCCGGTGCTCAATGCACCTACCGATCTGAACTATACATCTAGAAATGGGGCGGCGCCAGACCTGCCCTGTCCGTCCCGGACTATCCGAAGCGTCCGGTGATGTAGTCTTCTGTCCGCTTATCCCGGGGGTTGGTGAAGATCTTGGTGGTCAGGTCGAATTCCACCATCTCTCCTAGGAGGAAGAAGCCGGTATGGTCCGACACCCGGGCGGCCTGCTGCATGTTGTGCGTGACGATGACGATGGTGTACTGGTTCTTGAGCGTATGGATCAGTTCCTCGATCTTGCCGGTGGAGATGGGGTCCAGGGCGGAGCACGGCTCGTCCATGAGGAGGACCTCGGGCTCCACGGCCAGGGCGCGGGCGATGCAGAGTCGCTGCTGCTGTCCGCCGGAGAGACCGAGACCGCTCTCGTGCAGCCGATCCTTCACCTCGTCCCAGAGGGCGGCCGCCTGCAGGCTCCGCTCCACGATCTCACTCACGACCGAATTGCTGACGCCAAAGATCCGCAGTCCGTAGGCGACGTTCTCGTAGATCGACTTGGGGAAGGGATTGGACTTCTGGAAGACCATACCGACCCTCTTCCGTAGCTCCGAGACGTCCACCTGCGGGTCGTAGATGTCCACGCCGTGGATCCGGATGGACCCATCCAGCGTGACATGGTCGATGAGATCGTTGAGCCGATTGAAACAGCGCAGCAGGGTCGTCTTTCCACATCCCGAGGGGCCGATGAAGGCGGTGGTCTTTCGTGACGGGATGTCGAGGTTCACATTGAACAGGGCCTGTTTTTGGCCGTACTTCAGATTCACCTCCCGGACCTGGATCATGGAATCCGCGACGGGTCCCACCTCGAGATTCGGCATGTGACCTCCCCTATCGGAACCCTCGCGCCGGATCTCCGGCATCTTCGGTGGTGAGGTGAGCAGCTCGAGCACGAAACGCCTCCTGCCGCCTCAGAAGGACACGGCGGCAAACTTCTTTCGAAGCCGATTGCGGATGAGGATCGCGGCGAGGTTCAGCGCCAGGACCAGCACGAGCAGCAGGAACGCCGTGGTGAAGACCATGGGCCGGGCCGCGTCCACGTTCGGCGACTGGAATCCGACGTCATAGATGTGGAAGCCGAGGTGCATGAACTTGCGCTCCAGATGGAAGAAGGGGAAGAAACCATCCAGCGGGAGCGCGGGAGCCAGCTTCACCACGCCGGTGATCATCAGGGGGGCCACCTCGCCGGCGGCGCGGGCCATGGCCAGGATGAGTCCCGTCAGGATGGAGGGCATGACGGCCGGCAGCACCACCCGCCAGGTGGTCTCCAGCTTGGTGGCTCCCAGGGCCAGCGATCCCTCGCGCGTCTCGGGAGGGATCGCCGCCAGGCCTTCTTCGGTAGCGACGATGACCACCGGCACGGTGAGCAGGGCCAGCGTCAGTGACGCCCAGAGGATCCCGCCGGTGCCGAAGGTCGGCGTGGGCAGCGCCTCGGGGAAGAAGATCCGGTCGATCCCACCGCCGATGATGTAGATGAAGAACCCGACACCGAACACGCCGAAGACGATGGAGGGGACGCCCGCCAGGTTGTTCACGGCGATCCGCACCGCGCTGACGAACGGCCCCTGCTTGGCATACTCACGAAGGTAGAAGGCCGCCAGGACGCCCAGCGGAGTCACCAGGATGCTCATGATCAGCACCATCATCACGGTGCCGAAGATGGCCGGGAAGATGCCGCCTTCGGTGTTGGACTCGCGCGGATCGTCGGTAAGGAACTCCCAGAGGGTGGCAAGGTAGAAGGCGCCTTTCTGGAGAAGGCTCATGGTGTTGGGGCGGGTTGCCCGCACGATCTGGGCCAGAGGGAGATCCTTCTCTTTGCCACCCGCCGCGGCCACGATCACGCTGGCGGTCTGCTGCCGGCGGAGGGTATTCAGCCGACTCTCCTCCTGCTTGAATTCACCCTGTAGTGCGGCCATTTCCTGTTTCAGGGTGTCCACCTCGGCCCCGCTCGTGACCCCGTGCAGCTCCAGTCGCCGCAGGCGAAGCCGGATCTTCTCTTGGGCGAAGTTGATGGCGCCGACCTCATCCTTCTCGATTTTCCTGATGGCGAGAAAGAGACGCTGTGCCTCGGGCAGGCGGGCCTGGAGCGCCGCCCAGCCCGCATCGTCTCCCTGCGCCACAGTCTGCCCGCCCTCTTTCAGGGCCGCGACGACGCCGTACAGGTTCCCCCATTCGCGCCGCTGGATCAAGACCGCGTCGGCGGGGGTCTCGCGCTTCACGATCTTCGGCTCGTCCAGCCAGACGAAGTCGGCCCCATACAGGTCGCGGTTCCCGACCTTCAACTGGATGCGGAACTGCGCGGAGCCGCCCGGCGCGGTGCCGGGGGTGGGGATCGCCTCCCGATCGGTGACCTCGCCCATCTGGACCGTGCCGTCGGCGAGGGTCAGCCGGACGATCGGGGACGGCCAGAAGAACCCTAGGCCGTTTGCCATCACCAGGAAGACGAGCCCGGCCACCATGATCAGGCTGAGGGCGAGGGCGCCGCCGGTGAGCCACACGAAGGGCTCGCCGCTT
The DNA here is from genome assembly GCA_026387775.1 of Candidatus Methylomirabilota bacterium. Taxonomy (GTDB): domain Bacteria; phylum Methylomirabilota; class Methylomirabilia; order Methylomirabilales; family 2-02-FULL-66-22; genus 2-02-FULL-66-22. The sequence goes on from JAPLLC010000115.1 coordinate 5,296, forward strand.
CTCCAGAAGTTCTTCATAGGTACCGGAACTTCCGTCGCAGCCGCAGCCGGACCAGCTCGGCGACGGTGTTGACGGCGAAGGTCATGATGAAGAGCAGGAGGGCGGCGAGGAAGAGGACACGAAAGAGAGTCCCGCCGTCGGGGGCCTCGGGCAGCTCCACGGCGATGTTGGCCGACAGCGCCCGGAAGCCGCTGAAGACGTTCCAGTTCATCACGGGCGTGTTCCCGGTCGCCATCAAGACGATCATGGTCTCGCCCACGGCACGCCCGAATCCGATCATGATGGCGGAGAAGATCCCCGGACTCGCGGTCGGCAGGACGACGCGCAGGGCGGTCTGCCAGCGCGTCGCGCCCAGGGCCAGGGAGCCTGCGACCAGATGCTGGGGGACGTTGGACAGGGAGTCTTCCGCGATAGTGAAAATGATCGGGATGACGGCGAACCCCATGGCGATTCCCACGACCAGGGAGTTCCGCTGGTCATACCCCAGGCCGAGCATGCCGAGGAGCCAGCTCCGGTAGTCGCCCGCGAGGAGATACCGTTCGACGATCCCTCCGAGCTGGAAGGAGAGCCAGGTTCCCAGCAGGAGGATGGGCACCAAGAGGGCCACCTCCGTGCCGGGCAAGACCCGCTTGCGCAGTCCGATCGGGGTGGCGCGCCAGGCGAAGACGGCCGCGAGGATCATGGGCGGGATCACCAGCTCGATGAGGAACAGGCCGGGGACGATCCGCTCCACCCGTGGCGCCAGCCACAGTCCGGCCAGGAAGCCCAGGACGACGCTGGGGAGGGCAGCCATGATCTCCACCGTCGGCTTGACCACCCCCTTGAGCTTTGGATGCATGAACTGGGAGGCGTACAGTGCGGCCAGCAGGGCGATCGGGACGGCGATCAGCAGGGCGTAGAACGTGCCCTTCAGCGTTCCATAGATGAGCGGAATGAGGCTGAGCTTGGATTCGAATTCGTCGGTCGCGCCGGTGGATTGCCAGACATACGCCGGCCCCTTGTACCCCTCGTACCAGACCTTGCCGAACAGGGTGGCGAGGGTCGTCTCGGGGTGCCGGTTGTCCAGCGACCACTGTGAGAGGAGGCCGTCGGCGTCCAGCAGGATGAAGCCGTCCGCCTTGGGGGCGAAGACGGCGGTCCGGATGCCGGGATGCTCGGCTTGTACCGTGAGGAGGGTCTTGCCCGAGGTCCCGTAGTGAAGGCGGGTCGTCCCCGATCCGTCCACCGTGACGAAACTCTTGTCCCGATAGGACGGCTCGATGGCCACGACCGGCCCTGCGTGTCCCGTGAAGGTGTAGATCCGGACCAGCGGTTGGTTTCCCCCGTCCATCTGGATCAGACGCCAGGCGCTCACTCCACCGCTGGCATCTCCGACGATCAGTGTGCGGTCGCCCGACAGGAAGCTCATGGCTGTGATGCCGGCGTGGGGTGGACCGGTCGCTTCGACCGACCTCCCGAGCTTGGGCGCGCTGGGATCGCGCAGGTCAAATTGGACCAGTTGCCCCGACGAAGTCCCCACGAAGAGGTCCTCACCGCGGGCGTCCAGGGCCAAGGCGCTGATCTCGCCTGCCGTGGGCATGGAGAGGGTCTGGCGGAATTCTTCCTTGGCGGGCGGTCCGATCAGGGGCTTGGTCTCGCTGACGGTCACCAGGACGAGGTCATGTGGGCCGATCGCCGCGACCGTGATAGGGCCCGTCTTGGTCTCCACGTATGCCACGTGCCGGATCGGCCGGCCCTCGGGATCCGTCGTGACGGGTCCCGTCGACGTCGCCTCGGGTGTGATCGTCCGCTTCCCATCCTGGTGAGAGACCGCGAATTTGACCTCAACGGGAAGCACCCGGCCATCCGAGAGGCCCAGCGCGAATGGGCCTCGGCCGAGCTGGGACGCCGTCATGATCGTGGCGGCCCCGAGGTCGGCCAGCGGGGCCATGTGGGGGGGCACGGCGTCCCCCTTCAGCGGGGCGAACCGTAGGCCGTCAGGGGAGACCATAAACGCGATCTCCCGGTACTCGTCGACGCCGAGGGCAAGTGGGGGAGCGCCGAGGGCGATGCGTATTCCGGGCAGGGGTGTGGCGGTCGGCCGCTTGAAGAGCGGATAGATCTGCACCACGATCACGAAGAGAATGGCCAGGATTGCCCCGATGATCGTTACGCCGCCCAGTGTGACCGCCCAGCGGGCGAAGCGATCCAGGAGCAGGCGGTGTCGTGCGGCCTTCCAGGGAGCGGAAACCGGACGAGCCGCCTCGCGCGACTCGTCCGGCTGGACTGTGGCGCTCTGAATCGACACAATGGTTCCCTACTGGATCTTGGCCAATTCTTCCTTGGCGATCGAGTCGAGGATAGGGAAGAAACCGTCCTTGATCACGACTTCCTGTCCCGGCTTGGCAAGCACGAACTTCATGAACTCACGGGTCAAGGGGTCCAGCGGCTTGCCGGGGGCGCGGTTGATGTAGACGTACAGGAAGCGGGACAGCGGATACTTCCCGGAGTATGCGTTCGCCGCCGTGGCGTCGGTGCAAGCCCCACCGGCCTTCTCGGAGAGGGGAAGGGCGCGGACGCCCGCCGTGGTATACCCGATGCCGCTATATCCCATGGCGAAGCGATCCACGGTGACGCCCTGCACCACCGCCGCCGATCCGGGCTGCTCCTTCACCTCGTCCTTGTAGTCGCCGTTCTTCATGACGTGTTCCTTGAAGAACCCGTATGTGCCCGAGGCGGAGTTACGGCCGAAGAGGCTGATGGGCCGCGCCGCCCAATCCCCGGTCAGGCCGAGCTGGCCCCAGATCTTCACATCTTCCTTGGCGCCGCCGCGACGGGACTTGGAGAAGACACCGTCCACCTGGTCGAAACTCATACACTTGAGCGGGTTGTCCTTATTCACGAAGACCGCCAGGGCGTCCACGGCCACGCGGATGCGGGTGGGCTTGTAGCCAAACTTCTTCTCGAACTCGTCCACCTCGCTCGACTTCATCTCGCGGGACATCGGACCGAGCTGGGCCGTTCCGCCGATGAGCGCCGGGGGCGCCGTGCCGGAGCCCTTGCCCTCGATCTGGATCTTGACGTTGGGATAGAGCTTGTTGAACGTCTCCGCCCAGAGGGTCATGACGTTGTTCAGGGTGTCGGAGCCGACACTGGAGACGCTACCGGACACACCACTCACGGTGGAGTAGGCCGGCAGGGCGGGATCCACTTGAAGTGCATCGGCGGCGCCGGAGGGAGCCGCCAGGACAAGCATGCCTAGGAGAAGGATGAGCGTGAAGAGATTTCGGAAACGCATGGAGCGACTCCTTCTTTCTTCGTTATATGTGAGCGAGAACCATCGTGGGGTGCACGTCGTCCAGGGCGTCGGCGTCCCGGTCTGGGGGGGGCTACTCCAACGTCCTGAGCACGAAATAGACGGCGGCACAGAGGAGGATCCCGACCAGGAAGACCGCGATCCGCACCCCGGGATCCTTTTCTGCGCGGTACTCGCCCCGGCCGTGCATCGCGAGGGCGCAGGCCTGGGCCCGACGGTACCGAACGATCCCGTACGCCAGCGATAGATAGACGGCGATCCAGGCAAGGAATAGTAAGGTATTCACGATAACTCTCATCATGGACGACGCTGCAAGCGACGTGTTTGCTCCGACTGCGGCAATGATGCGACGCCAATGTGACAATGCGATGACACACGAGTGAATTCTCCACGACGACCATTCAATCTAAAGGAGGAGGATAGGCGCGGAGGGTGACGGGGTGGTGACGGGGGAGTGACGTCTGCGTGAATTCGATGCCGAGCGGCCGTCAGGCCGATGGGGCCGGGAGCGGGGGACCGGCGGGGAGGGCGATGCGGACCTGGGTTCCCTCGCCCACCTTACTCTCGATGGACAGCGTGCCGCCGTGGGCGGCGACGAGGTGCTTCACGATGGCCAGACCCAGACCGGTCCCGCCGAGCTCACGAGAGCGGGCCTTGTCCACGCGGTAGAATCGCTCGGTCAGGCGCGGCAGATCCTTCTGGGGGATGCCGATGCCCGTGTCGGTGACAACGATCTCCACGACCTGCGGAGGAGCCGGGGTGCCGGGGATCTGAAGAGAGGATTCCCCTGCGCCTCCGCCCCCCTGCGCCTCTGTCGGTGCCACGCGGGCGGTCACCGTGACGATGCCTTCTTCGGGCGTGTACTTGATGGCGTTGTCCACGAGGTTTACGAGGATCTGGACCAGGCGGTCGCGATCCCCCAGGACCGGGGGCAACTCCTCAGGGATAGCGGTAGAGAGATGGATGCGCTTCTTCTCGGCCTGGGACGTGAGAAGGGTCATCGTTTGACGCGCAAGCTCCAGGATGGAAACGGGCCGCAAGTGGAGCGGCGTCTTCTCCAGTTCGATGTTGGAAAGCTCCAGCAGGTCGTTGAGCAGGCGACCCAGCCGCTCCGAGTGGCGATGGATGATCTCCAGGAACTTCTGCGCGTTCTCCCGATCGGCGAAGCCGCCGTCCAGCAGGGTCTCGGCATAACCGCGAATGGCGGTGAGCGGCGTGCGCAGCTCGTGCGAGACGTTCAGCACGAACTCCATGCGCATCTCTTCCAGGCGCTTGAGCTGCGTGATGTCCCGGAGAGCCAGGACCGTGCCCTGCACGATCCCCTGCGCGTCCCGCATGGCCACGGCAGTCCCCGCCAGAATTCGCCGACGTGGGTGGACCAGGGTGATCTCGGCGCCGGCCCCGCCCTCCTGATGGATGGCCTTCTTGAGAAGATCGTCCATCTCATGGCTTCGGAGGACCTCCAAGGGAGTCCGGCCCAATGCCGCATCTCTTTGGAGACCGAGGAGCTTCTCGGCCGCCGGGTTCACCAGCGAGATGTGCCCGCCCGCGTCCAGGACCAGGAGGCCGTCGCCCATGCTTTCCATGATTGTCCGGGAGCGGTGACTCTCTTCTTCCAGGCGCTGCAAGATCCCCTTGACGTCGGCGGCCATGGCATTCAACGCGGTGGCGAGGTCCCCGAATTCGTCCCGGGATTCGATCGGGAGGCGAGGAGGCATCTGACCGCGGGAGACGCCACGAGCGAATTCGACCATCTGACGCAGTTGCCGCGCAATCCTCCGGGCCCACAGGATGGCGATGCCGGAGGCGAGGAGGAGCGAGAGCGCCGCGATAACCAGGAAGTCGCGACGGAACTGCAGGAATCCGTGGGCCACCTCCCCCAACGGGACGGAGAGACGAAGGATCAGCGGACCGCCGCTTGCCGTGGGAACGCTCCGGGCGTAGTAGAGGAGATCCCGGTTCACGCTCCGGCTGGAGCGCATCGCTTGGCCGGTTCCCGTGGCCAGTGCAGCGACGACCTCGGGCCGGTCGCGGTGATTCTCCATCTGCGCCGAGGGCTCCTCGGAGTCGGCGAGGACCCGACCGTCCGGCGCGATCAGGGTGACTCGGGCCCTGGTCCTGACCGCGGCCAGCCGAGCCCAGGCGTCGCCAAGCAGAACACTTTCGGGAATATCGGCCTGCAGGAGAGCGGTCTGGGCCTCGAGGCGGGCAGCCACCTGCTTAACGATGGATTCTTCCTCTCGCCGTTCCAGATACAGACCGACCAGGGTCAAGCTGAAGAGAATCAGCAAGCAGGTGGTCAGAACGGATTTTGCGGCAATCGTCAGACGCATTGGCTATTCTCATCCCGGCATTTGTAGCCGAGGCCGCGGATGGTCAAGATGAGTGTGGGCTTTCGGGGATCGTCCTCGACCTTTTCCCGCAGACGCCGGATATGCACGTCCACGGTGCGGGGCTCCACGAAGCGGTCCTGACCCCACACCTGGTCGAGGAGGTGTGTGCGCGTGAAGACCCGGCCGCGGTGCCGGAGGAAGAACTCCAGCAACCGGAACTCCATCGCCGAGAGGTCAACGGCATGGTCTTCCTTGGTCACTTCGTGGCGGGTGGGGTCCAGGCGGAGGTTCCCGGCGCTCACCGGGGATTCATCGGGAGCGAGGGGGGCGTTGGTGCGTCGCAAAACGGCCTTGACCCGGGCCACCAGCTCGCGCGGGCTGAAAGGCTTGGGGACGTAATCGTCCGCGCCCATCTCCAACCCCACGATCCTGTCCACCTCCTCGGCCCTGGCCGTCAGCATGATGATTGGAATGGACTGCGTGGCGCTGCTCGACCGAAGGCGACGGCAGATCTCCAGGCCATCCTTGCCGGGCAGCATAAGGTCGAGGATGATAAGATCCGGATGATCGCGGACGATCAGCTCCAGCGCCTGCGTCCCGTTTCCCACCGTCCGCGCCGCGAAGCCTTCCTTCTCGAGATGGTACTTGACCAGCTCGGCGATGTCGGCTTCGTCTTCGACGATCAGAATGGTTTCCATGGGGCGTAACACCTCGATAGGCGGTCGCTCGTCCACCGCTCTCGATCTCGGCTCCGCACCAGGTGGGGTGCGAACGGATCATACGGAGGAATGCCCCGTTGCCGCAAGGGTATTCCTGAGGAGTGGGATTCAATCGCAAGAGAATACGAACGGGTTGTTACAGGATGATGACACGGGGGGCCGGAATACGGATGCAATCAGGGCGTGGCGAGGTCTGCTTTGGGCTTGGCGAGAATCAGGGCGAGTTCCATCCGTAGCATTGCGATGCACGCCTGCGGTTCAAACATCAATTGACTCCAACTGAAGCTTCCGTCTGGCAGCCACCGAATCCATATTGTCGGATGTATGTGAGATGTTCTGGCGAGCGCACGATGGCGACGAGACCGTATTCGTGCGCCCATTCGATCCTCTGTCTCTCCTCGATGGTACTAAGCGCCACCGTTGAGTCTTCGACGGCCGTCGATAGCTTTGAAGACTTTGTTCTGGTCGGCATCGCTGCCGGCGTATGGGTAAAGAACGAATGCCCCGACTGTTCGCTGTATCGCGCGGCGGTAGCCAAGATCCCACACGGCGGATTCCGGTGAGGCATTATTGCCCCGGCGAGAATCAAAGGATGACGCATTCGCCATCACCAGCGACTATCTGGTGGTCGGCAGTCAGACCGAAGGCGAGGCTTCCATCCATCCGGCATACTGCAAACCGCGGATGACTGTTGACATCGCGAGCGGCTCTGCGGTATGGTTTGCACGCTGGGAAAACGATTTACCGACATCCGATTCTCGTGCGACCGGATCGATGTGGAGGGGGAGGGGGCCGGCATGAAGATCACCTTTGTTGGCGGAGGCAGTCTGGTCTGGGGAACGATGCTGCTGACGGATCTGGCGCTGTCGCGGCCGCTCCACGGGGCTATGATTGTGCTGCAAGACGTGGATCAGGCCGCCCTGGACCTCATGGCCGGTATGGCGCGCAAGATCTCGGAGCAGGCAGGCGCCGGCTTTCGGATAGAGGCGACCACGGACCTGGCGGCGGCGGTCCCGGGCGCCAGCTTCGTGATCGACTCCGTGGGGATCGGCGGGTTGGAGGCGATGCGAGCGGATCTGGAGATTCCTGCCCGGTATGGCGTGGCCCAGCCCGTGGGCTGCAACGTCGGTCCCGGTGGGATCATCCGGGCGCTGCGCCACATCCCGCACATCCTTACCGTCTGCCGGACCATGGAGACCGCCTGCCCCGATGCCTGGCTGCTCATCCTCACCAACCCCTTGACTCAGTTGACCCGAGCCGCCACCCGGGAGTCCGGCGTCAAGACCATCGGACTCTGCCACGAGATGCTTTACTCCCGGTACCGGATCGCCCAGGGTCTCGGGGTCGCCCCGGAATCCCTGTGGTTCCGGGCGGGCGGCATCAACCACCTCCCCTGGATCACCGAAATGCGGATCGGGGACCAGGACGGTTTCACCTTCCTGCGGAAATGGCTGGCCGAGCACAGCGCCCTCCGGTATGCCAAGGAGGGGCTCCTGAACACTTGTGACAGCGTCTTCGAGGACCGGCACGCGGTGAAGTTCAGCCTCTTCGAAGCCTACGGGGTCCTGGCGGGGGGCGGGGCTCGCCACGTGGCGGAGTTTTATCCGCACTTCATCCGGCGCGAGACCAACTGGGGCCTGGATTACGGCGTGGAGCTCACCACCGTCGACCATCGCCTGGAGCGCCATGCCCGGGAGCGAAACCGTCTGCTGCGTTGTCTCCGGGGTGAGGAGCCGCTTCCCATCGAACACTCCATCGAGGAGGTGGCGGAACTCGTGGCCGCCCTGAGTGGCGGCCCGGCCGGGCGATTCATCGTCAACCTGCCGAACCAGGGGCAGGTGCCCAATCTCCCGACCGGCGCCGTGGTGGAGTGTTATGCCGGGATCGACGGCTGGGGAGTCCACCCCGAGTTCATCGGCCCGCTGCCCCACGGGCCTGCCGAGGTCTGTCTGAGCCATCTGGCCGAACAGGAGTTGACCGTGGATGCCGGGATCCGAGGCGATCGACACACCGCTCTTCAGGCCCTCCTGATGGACCCAGCGATCCAGACCTGGTCCAACGCCCGGCCGATGCTGGAAGAGATGCTGAAGGCCACCGAAGCCTATCTGCCGCAGTTCCGGTAGGGCGCGAGAGATGAGCCGACCGACGATCCGGGATGTGGCGCGCCGCGCCGGGGTGTCCCCCGGCGTCGTGTCCCACGTGATCAACGAGAACCCTGCGCACGTCGGCGAGGCCACCCGGCGCCGGGTGAAGGCCGTGATCGCCGAGATCGGTTATCGCCCCTCCGGTGTGGCGAAGAGTCTCCGGCGGCGCCACGCCCGGACCCTGGGTCTCGGGATCTGCGACGCCACTAGCGCATCCCTCCTCCCTGCGGTGTATCCGGGCTTTCCCGGCGGCGCCACACCCGGACCCTGGGTCTCGTGATCTGCGACGCCACTAGCGCTCTTTTCGCCCCGGTGGCGCGCGGTGTGGAGGCCGTGGCCAGCCGCGCGGGCTACCAGGTGCTGCTTGTCCACGCTCCGGATCCCGCGGCCGAGCGGGAAGCCCTGGCCGTCCTGGCCGCCCATCCGGTCGAGGGTGTGATCATCATGGCCGTGTCTACGCGGCAGAAAGCCCTGTACTTGGCGGAGGCCGGGGAGCTGCCGATCGCGGTCATCAATCGCTACGGGGTGGCCGCTCGCTTCACGCGGATCCTCTGGGATGACCGGGCCGGGGCCCGCCTGGCGGTCGATCATCTCTTCGGGCTCGGCCATACGCGCATCGGCTTTATCGGGGGCCCGGACGCGGGGCCGGCGGCACGCCTCTCGGCGATCCGGAGGTTGGAGGGGTTTCGCGCGGCTCACCGGGTGTCGGGAATCCCGCTCGCCGAACGCGCGATTGTTTCCGGGGATTATTCGGTTGAGGCGGGCGTAAGCGGCGCGGAGCGATTGTGCCGCCTGGCGCGGCGCCCGACGGCAATCGTCGCCTCCAATGACACCATGGCCATGGGGGCGCTTCGCGGCATTCTCGATTCCGACCTGCGCTGCCCGGAGGACGTTGCCGTGGTTGGGATAGGGGACCCCCCCTTTATGGCCTTCGCCCATCCCCCTCTCACGACGGTGGCGCTGCCGGTCGAAGAGGCGGGGGCGCGGGCGGCGGAGTGTATCCTGGAGCAGGTTGAGGACCCGGACGAGAGACCGCGGACCGAGGTCCTCCCTTGCCGTCTCGTCGTCCGCGCGTCATGCAGGGCGGCGAGCCTTCCGAGTGATCGTATGGTTCCACGCGCCGGAAGGAGCCTGTGATGAAGTGACCTGTGCTCACTCGTGGGACACGCGAGGTGTCGTCCCGCCCGGTGCGGCGGGCGCGCGGTGAGTCTTCTGAAACATGTTGAGAGCCCGAGGATGGGCGGAGGGTGCCATGAGACATCGAGGAGTGGGGATCCTGCTGCTGGTGGCGGGGCTGCTCATCGCGGCGGTCGGTCAGGCCGACGCCCAGGTGCAGACCCTGCGCTTCCTCTGGTTCACGGACGGCCCGGATCGGCCGGCCATCGAGGGACTGGTCAAGAGATTCAACGACACCAACCCGGACGTCAAGATCGAGTTCTCGATCGTGCCGTTCGCCGAGCTGAATCAGCTCCTCGTGACGCAGGCCTCCGCGGGGCAGGCGCCTGACCTGGCTCGCGTCAGCGAGCCCTACCGATTCTTCCAGTACGCGCTGGACCTGCGTCCGCACCTCAAGAACGCCGGCTTCGCCAAGGAGTTCCTGGACGAGCCGATGAAGATGGTGCTCGGCCAGGGCGGGGAGGTGTACGGCATCCCGCACGACCTGACGATGAACGGGCCCTTCGTCAACCTCAGCCTGTTCAAGAAGGCGGGCGTGGAGCTCCCGAAGAGCGACCGGGCCACCTGGGAGGAGTGGATGGACGCGGCCGCCAAGGTGCGGAAGGCCACCGGTGTCCCCTTTGGCGCCGCCGTGGACCGCAGCGGGCATCGGCTGGACGGCTTCATCCAGTCCTACGGGGGCGGCTTCTTCACCCCGGATGGGAAGGACGTCCGCATCAGCAGTCCGGAGACCAAGAAGGCCATCGAGGCGTTCGTCAAGTTCCACAAGGACGGCACCATGCCGCTGGACATCTGGGCCGGCGGCACGGGCTACGTCGGCGCCAACCAGCAGTTCGTGAACGGCCAGCTGGTCTATTACCTCTCCGGGAACTGGCAGGTAGCCCAGTTCAATGATGCCATCGGCACCAAGTTCGAGTGGAAGGCGGTCCCGAACGGCTATAACGCCCAGGCCGGCGGCATGCCGGGCGGCAAATTCCTGATCGCCTTCAAGAACACGAAGATTCCGGACAAGGTCGCCCGGTTGATGGAGTTCTTGGGCAGCGCCGACGCCATGAGCGAGTACTCCGCCAAGGCGATGTTCCTCCCCACCCGGAAGGACCTCGTCCGGCAGGGCATCAACTTCCCCGCCCGGAAAGACGACATGAACCTGTTCGTCAAGGGCATCGGCACGCTGCCGCAGTCCGCTTACGTGGACAACTACAACCTGCGGTTCGGGCCGATTGCCAACGAGGTCCGCGACCGCGTGACCCAGGCGATCGTCGGCGAACTCGGCGTCGACAAGGCGCTGGAGATGGCCCAGGCCAAGGCGAAGGACTTGATGAAGTAGTCTTCCCCTCGGGCCGCCGCGCGGCCCGCCCTCCGGAAAGCGCGCAGGCCCCGTCCGCTTCTGCGGACGGGGCCTGCGTCGGAGGGTAGAAGGTGCTCCGAAAAGAGGGTTTCATGAAGAAGGTCAGCCCCGGCCAGTCCATGCTGGCGCCATACCTGTTCCTCGCGCCTAACCTGGCGGTGTTCGTGATCTTCATCATCATCCCGGCAGGCTACAACTTCTACCTGAGCCTGTTTCGGACGTCCCCCTTTCGGCTGCCGGCGTTCGTCGGCGCGGACAATTTCCGCTACCTCCTCCAGCAGGACGATCTCTTCTGGCGCGCCATCTGGAATATCGGCATCTTCGTGGTCGGCGACGTGACGCTGCTGACGGGCTTCTCGGTCCTGATCGGCGTGCTGCTCAACCAGGACATTCGCTGCCGCGGCTTCTTCCGGAGCGCGTTCTTCTACCCCGTGCTCCTCTCCCCGGTCGTCGTGGCGCTGGTCTGGCAGTGGATCCTCAACAGCCAGTTCGGCGCCCTGAACGCCATCCTCCAGACCGTCGGCCTTCCCCGGCAGCCGTGGCTGCTCAAGCCCAACTGGGGGATGTTCTGGGTCATCTTCGTCCACGTCTGGGCCACCCTTGGCTTCTTCGCCCTGATCGTGCTGGCCGGGCTGCAATCCATCCCCCCGGCTCTCTACGAGGCGGCCCTGATCGATGGCGCGGGCCGGTGGGCAGGCTTCCGCCACGTCACCTTGCCCCTGCTGATGCCGTCACTGATGGTTGTCCTCATTCTGAGTATGGTCCGCAGCTTTGAGGTCTTCGACCACGTGTATGTCTTGACCGGGGGCGGCCCGGGGACCGCGACGCTCATGATCGTGCAGTTCATCTACCGCGCCGCGTTCCAGCTCGATCAAGCGGGGCTGGCCGCCGCCGCCTCGCTGATACTGTTCCTGGTCATATTCTCTCTCACCGTCTTCCAGTATCTCCTGGGTCGGCGGCGGGAGACGATCTGAAAGGACCTTGCTCGATGCCGGTCACATCCGGGGCCCTCGCCAAGCCCACCGCGCCGGTCCGCCGGCGCCGCCGACGGTTGGACCTGCCCACGGTCTTGGCGTATGCCTGTCTGATCCTGGGCGCCGCCATCATGTTCGGCCCCGTGTTGTGGGTGGTGCTCTCCTCGTTCAAGGGGCTCAACGAGATCTACCGCTTTCCGCCGACCTTCCTGCCGGAGCAATGGATCCTCACGAACTACACCGGGGCGCTCCAGCGGTTTCCCTTCCTGCGCTATCTTGCGAACAGCGTGACCGTGACGGTGGTCGCCACCCTGCTCACCTTGACGATCAACTCCATGGCGGCCTTCGCCCTCAGCAAGTATGTCTTCCGCGGCCGGGACGCCATCTTCCTGATTATCCTGGGCACTTTGATGATTCCCCTGCAGGTCATCATGCTGCCCGTCTACCTGGTGATCGCCAAGCTCGGCATGGCCAACACGCTCTGGGGGATCATCATCCCGCCGGCGGCCACGCCGACCGGGGTGTTCCTGCTCCGGCAGTACATGCTGACGTTGCCAGACGAGCTGCTGGAGGCCGCCCGCATCGATGGCGCGGGAGAGTTCCGCATCTACTGGCAAATCATTCTGCCGCTCACCGCCCCGGCCCTGGCCGTCTTGACGGTGTTCTCGATCATGTGGCGCTGGAACGACTTCCTCTGGCCGCTGATCGTGATCAACCAGGACCGTCTGTTCACCCTGCAGCTCGGGCTGGCACGGTTCCGGGGTGAACTGGTCACCGACTGGCACTACGTCCTGGCGATGACGGTCCTGTCCATCGTCCCCATCACCATAATCTTCGGATTTCTGCAACGGTATCTGGTCAGCGGCATTGCCACCACCGGCCTGAAAGGCTGACAAGGAGGATCGGGTGCGCGCGACACGGCTGCTCTTTCCTGAAATCAATCGCACTGCCTGGGAGGAATTCGAGATTCCCGAGACCCCCGCGGCCCATAGCGTGGTCGCCCGCTCGATATGTAGCCTGGTGAGCCCGGGCACCGAGCTGGCGATCTATACCGGGGCACACATGGGGTTTAGCCTGCCCGAGCCGCCGTTCCCGCTGATCCCGCACCGGCCGGGCTATGCGCTCGTCGGCGTGGTGGAGGCCCTCGGCTCGGCGGTGCAGGGGCTCGAAGTGGGGCAGCGCGTACTTATGGAGGCCGGCCACGGAACGATGGCGGTGGCCGATACCCGGACGCATGCGGTCGTGCCCGTTCCGGCGGGGGTCTCCTCGGTCCACGCACCGCTGGCGCGCATGGCGGGGATCGCCTTCACGGCCCTGCGGCTCGCGCCGCCGCAGCTCGGCGACCAGGTCGTCGTGCTGGGGCTGGGACTCGTCGGGCTGCTCACCGGCCAGCTCTTCCGCCTCGCCGGGGCGCGCCCGGTGCTGGGAGCCGACCGGCTGCCCTCCCGACTGAGGCTGGCCGAGGCGTTCGGCATCGTCTCCGTGGACACCTCTCGCGAGGAGCTGCTTCCGGCACTGCGGCGGGCGCTCGGCTCGCGCGGCGCGGACATCGTCGTCGAGGCCACGGGCAGCCCGGCCCTGGTTCCGCCGGCCCTCGACAGCGCACGGCCGGGAGGTTCTGTCGTGCTCCTCGGCTCCACCCGCGGACTGGTGACCCTCGACGCGTATAGTCTCCTCCATCGGAAGGCCGTGCGCGTCATCGGCGGCCACGAGACGGCGCTGCCCTTCGATGCCGGTCACGCCTGGCCTCGCCTCCGCAACCTGGGTCTCGCGCTGGACCTGATGGCCGCCGGCGATCTCCGCACGGACGGGATGATCACCGACGACCTGACCGCCGATCAGGCCCTGACCGCGCACGACATGTTGCGGGACCACCCCGAGGCGCACCTCGGTGTGATGATCCACTGGCGCTGAGTGAGATTCGCCACTGCTGGGAGACATGAGATGCCGGACCCTGCTCCTCTCAAGTTCGCCGTGATCGGAATCGACCACCCCCACATCTACGAGCAGGTGGCTCGCCTGCTCGAACTGGGGTGTGAGTGCGTAGGGTGGTACGCGGATGGCGAGCCATTCCCGCTCGAGGGGTTCCGACAGCAGTTCCCGCAGCTCGAGCGGATCAATGACCATCGACGGCTCCTCGAAGATCCGGCGGTCGCGCTCATCGTCACGGCGGCCGTTCCCGACATGCGTGCGGGCATTGCCGTCGCCGCCATGGCGCACGGCAAGGATGTGATGACGGACAAGCCTGGCTGTACGACGCTCGGACAACTGGAAGAGGTGCGGCGCACCCAGGACGCGACTGGGCGTATCTGGTCCGTCTGCTTCTCCGAGCGCTTCGCGGTGCGCGCCGTCATCCGTGCCGCCGAGCTCATCATCCAAGGCGCGATAGGCCGTGTCGTCAATCTGGTGGGGCTCGGTCCGCACCGACTGAACAAGCACCTGCGACCAGCCTGGTTCTTCGACCGCGCGCGCTACGGCGGTATCCTCTGCGATCTGGCGTCGCATCAGATCGATCAGTTCCTCTATCTGACCGGTTCCGCGGATGTCAGCATCGTCGGCAGCGCCGTGGCAAACTACGCCAACCCGGATTGCCCCGGCCTGGAAGATTTCGGAGAAGTCTGGCTGCGCGGCGAGCGGGCCACCGGCTACGCTCGCGTGGATTGGTACACACCCGACGGGCTCAGCACGTGGGGGGACGGCCGGCTGACGATCCTTGGAACAGAAGGCTTCATCGAAGTTCGGAAGTACGTAGACGTCGCCGGCCGTGAAGGCGGCGATCATCTGTTCCTTGCAACGCAGAAAGAGACGCGGTACATCAATTGCGCCGACGCCTTTCTGCCCTACTATTCCAGCCTTATCCGCGATGTGCGCGAGCGCACGGAAACCGCGATGGCGCAATCGCATTGCTTCAAGGTGATGGAGCTTGCGCTCACGGCGCAAGCGCAGGCCACTCGCCTACACTGATTCGTCAGCTATCATCCGCAAGAACTCCATCCGCTGTTCGTTCCGTGCTGATAAACTCTCGCGTCTGGCGTCAGAAACGCATTGTCGTGAATTCCAGCGTGAAGCGGAGGGGTCCAATCCGTCATGGGAACTGATGACAATAGAGGGTCGAGGGATGTGCTTTTCCTGAGGACCTATTCGCAGTATAGTAAAGCCCGCTACGCCAAATCAGCGTGTTGTCGACAAGATGGGGGAGTGCGATGGAACCCAAATGCAGGGTGTGGGTGGTGTTCGGCGAGAAGATGAAGCTGGGAGACGGCAGGGCGCACTTGCTGGAGCTGATCGACGAGCTGGGATCGCTGCGGCAGGCCGTCGCGCAGATCGGTATGTCGTACCGAAACGCCTGGGGGTACCTGCGCGATCTGGAGAAGGCGGCGGGGTTCAAGCTGCTGGAGCGCCGGCCCGGCGGCGGGCCGAAAGGCGGCATGCAGCTCACGCAAGACGGGCGGGACTTCCTGGCGAAGTACAGGCGGTTCAGAACGCACGTGGATACGGTGGTGGAGCGACAGTTCGCCCGGATCTTTTCGAAGAAGTGAATCCTTCCGGACTGACTCTTCTTGCGACTTGACTATGCCGTGTAAAACATATTAGCATTGCCGACACCTGACCGGCGCACTGGCCCATCCTGCGTCTTCCCCCCGCGATCTCCATTCCTGCGACCCTCATCGGATAGGAGGTCAGGAGCAACAGATCCGGCTCTTCCGGCCCGGAGAGCAGAAGACTGTCAGGCGGCTTGGCGTGGGTCGGCAGAAAGGAGTCGTTCATGTCTGACTACTTGCAGGAGATGGTCGCCAGGGCCAGGGACGCCCAGGCAGCGGTGGAGGACTGGACCCAGGAGCAAGTCGACGAGATGGTTGCGGCAGTGGGCTGGGCAGTCTACCGGCGCGAGCACGCCGAGGCGTGTGCCCGCTCGGCGATCGAAGAGACCGCCATGGGGATCTACGAACACAAGCTCCTCAAGCATCAGAAGAAGACGCTGGGCACGCTGCGCGACCTGCACGGGGTGCGGAGCGTCGGCATCATCGAAGAAGACGCGGCGCGCGGGCTGATCAAGTTCGCCAAGCCGGTCGGCGTCGTCGGGGCACTCACCCCCGTCACCAACTGCTCGTCGACGATCTGCTGCAACGGCTTGTCCATCCTGAAGGGTCGAAACGCGGTCATCTTTGCGCCCCATCCGTCCGCCAAGCGGACCGCCGAGCTGACCTGTGGCTATATGCGCGCCGCCTTGCGGACGGTGGGCGCGCCCGAGGGGCTGGTACAGAACGTCGCCGAGCCCACCATCGAGGGCACCAAGGCGCTGATGCAACTGGTGGATGTGGTGGTCGCGACCGGCGGAGCCGCCATGGTCAAGTCGGCCTATTCCAGCGGGACCCCCTCCTTCGGGGTGGGGGCCGGCAACTCGGTGGGCATCGTCGACGAGACGGCGGATCCGGGCGACGCGGCCCGCAAGATTGCCGCCAGCAAGATCTTCGACAACGCCACCTCCTGCTCCAGCGAGAATTCCGTCGTGGTCCACGAAGCCATCTTCGGACGCCTGATGGAGTCGCTCGCGGCGGAGGGGGGCTACCTGTGCAGCAAGCAGGAAAAGGAGAAGCTCCAACGCTTCATGTGGCCGGATGGGGTGCACCTCAACAAACGGGTCCCCGGTCAGCCGGCCACCACGATCGCGGCGGGGGCCGGGCTCACCGTGCCCCAGCGCGCCACCTTCCTGATGGTGATGGGCGAGGCGATCGGGGCCGCGGATCCCTTCTCGGGCGAGAAGCTATCCCCGGTGCTGACCGTCTGGAGGTATCAGGAGTTTGCCAAGGCGATCGAGTACGTGCAGCGGTTCACCGCCTACAGCGGGCGCGGTCATTCCTGCAGCATCCACACCACCCGCGACGACCGCATCCGGGAATTGGGGCGGAAGGCCCCCGTCAGCCGAATCATGGTGCGGCAATCGCAGTGTTACGGCAACAGCGGCGACTACATCAACGGGATGCCCTTCTCGCTGACCCTGGGCTGTGGGACGTGGGGCGGCAATATCGCCAGCGAGAACATCACCTGGAAACATTTTATCAATACCACCTGGGTCGCCAAGCCCATCGATCCGGTGCTCCCCGACGAAGAGGCGATCTTTGGGGATCACTGGCGCAAGCATGGGAAATAGCCAGGCGGAGAACGCGCGTGGCGTCGATCTCTGGCGGAGGAATAACGATGCGGCGACCACGCACCGTTGCCGATACCTTCGGATGAGAGTGGTTGAAAAACCGGAACAGATGCAATATGCTCCTCCTAACATAGGCCACGTCTGACGGGGTAGTCTTCTTGCGGCGCTCAAGCCCGTGGGATTCGGTGAAACGCTTGCGCGCCGCTCGCTGCGGAAAAGGAATACATCGCCCCTGATTACGCGAGCTCGGCTTTGCTGCAATTCGCAATGTCGGGCTTTACGTTTTTCAGATGACGGGGGCGAACAGGCTCGGCTTTGGGGCTGGGGGAGGAGAGGATAGGAATGCAGGGGGCATTTACCGGGAAGTACTTGCGGGTGAATCTGACCGAGGGAACAACCGCCGTGGAGGCGTTTCCTGATTTGCAGTACCGTCTCTATATGGGTGGTGCCGCGATGGCCGCTGCCATCCTGTTGCAAGAGCTTCCGCCGGGGGTCGACCCTCTCGGCCCGGAGAACATCCTGGTGTTTTCCACCTGTCCGTTGACCGGCATCCCGCTCTCGGGGACGACCCGGTTCAGTGTCGCCGCGAAGTCCCCCTTGACGGATGGGTACGGCGAGGGGGAGGCAGGCGGTTACTGGGGGCCGGAGCTGAAGTTCGCCGGGTTCGACGGGATCATCGTGACGGGCCAGGCATCCGCCCCCGTGTACCTGTGGATCTGCGACGGGACGGTGGAGATCCGCGACGCCGCGCACATCTGGGGCAAGCTCTCCGGCGAGGTGCAGGATCTCCTCGTGGCGGAGACGGACAAGCGAGCCCGAATCCTCCAGTGCGGCATTGCCGGTGAGCGCGGCAACCTCATGGCCAACATCGTCAACGAGCTGAAACACTTCAATGGCCGGAGTGGACTGGGTGCCGTCATGGCCAGCAAGAAGCTCCGGGCCATCGCGGTCCGCGGGCACGACCGGCTCGAGCCCAAGGACAAGGAAGGGCTCCAGGCGTGTCTGAAATGGTTCCGCGAGCACTACAACCGGAATACCGACATGCTCCACAAGTTCGGCACCTCGCGGAACGTGATGGCGATGAGCGCCGACAGCATCCTCCCCACCCGGAACTTTCGAGAGGGGCAGTTCGAGTATGCCAAGGAGATCAGCGGACAGACCATGGCGGAGACGATCCTGACCGATGAGGGCACCTGTTACGCTTGCGCCATCGCGTGCAAACGCGACGTGGACGTGCCTGCGCGCGGGGTCATCGCGAAGTACGGGGGCCCCGAGTATGAGACGATTGGCTCCGCCGGCTCGGTCTGCGGGATCGGGGATCTGTCGGCCATCGCCAAGTTCCACCAGATCTGCGGGGAGTACGTGATGGACACGATCTCCGTCGGGATGACCATCGCCTTCGCCATGGAGTGCTTCGAGACCGGGATCCTGACGCCCGCCGACACCGACGAGCTGGACCTCCGGTTCGGGAACGCCGAGGCGATGCTGACCCTCACCGAAAAGATCGGCAAGCGGGAGGGGTTCGGCGACCTCCTGGCCCTGGGATCGGAGCGGGCCGCGAAACAGATCGGGCGCGGCGCCGAGCAGTTCGCCCTGACGGTCAAGAAGCAGGAGCTGCCCATGCACGAGCCGCGGGGAAAGCAGGGCGTCTCCTTGGCCTACGCGACCGCGCCCGCCGGGGCGGACCACATGCGCGCCCCGCACGACCCGGCCTATGCGGGGTTCCACCCCCAGGGGGGGCACGCCCTGGAGCCGCTCGGCCTGGCCGAACCGCTGTCGAAGCTGGAGCTCAGCCCGCGCAAGGTGCGGGCGTTCCAGTACGCCAGCCACTGGTGGGCCCTGTGCAGTTGTCTGGGCGTGTGCCATCTGGCCTCGGCGCCGGGCAACGCGGTCGGGATCACACTGATCGTCAACGCCATGCGCGCGGTGACGGGCTGGGATACGAGCCTCTGGGAACTCATCAAGGTGGGCGAGCGGTCCAAGGCCCTGGCGCGCGTCTTCAACTGCCGCGAAGGCTTCACCTCGAAGGACGACAGGCTCCCGAAGCGGCTGCACGAGGCGTTCACCAGTGGCCCACTGCAGGGGGTGCGGGTCGAGCCCGAGCTGTTCCAGCGTGCGCTTCGGCTCTACCATCAAATGGAAGGGTGGGACCCGGAGACCGGCTGGCCGACCTTCGCCAAGCTGGCCGAATTGAGCATCGAATGGGCGGCCAAACCTGGAGGGTCCTGGTAGGATAACCAAGCGTGGCTAAGCGTGCCTCGGCCTGGCTCTTCCGTCCGTCGGGGTCTGCGCTTCGGACGATTGGCGTGTGAGTGCCGTGCAGCCTCAAAGCTTCTTTACGGGGGGGGCGAAATGAGTGGAAAATGGCGAAGGAGCGGATATGCTTGGCTTCTCCCGATACTCTTGGGAGGGATCCTGGCCGCCTGTGCGGGCATGGGAGCGCAGGGGCAGCCCGGCGGGGCCGAGCCGAAGGATGTGCTGCTGATGGCCAGCACGATCGGTCCGATCGACGCGGGGATCGTGGCGGCGCTGGAAGAAGCCTACTTCGCGAAGACCGGGGTGCTGGTGCGTCACGCAGGCGCCGGGACCGGTGCGGCACTGGAGATGACGAAACGCGGCGGCTTCGACCTCGTCATGGTTCATGCGCGAGCCCTGGAGGACAAATTCGTCGCGGATGGCTTTGGGGTGGATCGGCGTGACGTGATGTACAACGACTTCGTGATTCTTGGGCCGCCAGGCGATCCCGCAGCCATCGGGGGCGAGAAACAGGTGACGGCGGCGCTGGCGAAGATCGCGAAGGCTCGGGCCCTCTTCATGACGCGCGGAGATAGCTCCGGGACGCATGTGAAGGAGATGGAGTTGTGGAAGAAGGCCGGCATCAAGCCGGCGGGGCCGTGGTACGTCACCTACGAAAAGGGGGCGGAGGGTAATGCCCCGACGACCCGACACGCCGACCTACGCCAGGCCTATATCCTGATGGATCGGGCCACATATCTGACCCTCAAGAAGGAGATCAGTCTACAGGTCTTGGTGGAGAAGAACTCGGACCTCTTGAACTATATCGCCGTCATCCGGATGAACCCTGTCAAGTTCCCCAAGGCCAACGCGCAGGGGGCGAAGGCCTTCGTGGATTGGCTGGTTTCGGACGAAGCGCAAGTTCTCATCAAGTCTTTTGGCGTCGACCAGTACGGGGGACCGCTCTTCTTCCCCAACTCCGACGACTGGCGGAAAAAGTATCCCGCCTGAAAGGGCGGGGAAGGCACGGCGGTGAGTTTGGAGAGTTGACCGAGTGCGGGCGATGAGCGCAGATTGTACAAGGAGGGTAAAAATGCAACGGATACTGAGCAGGCTTTCGAGGCGGGGGTTCCTGTGGGGTCTGGTGTTTGTCCTGGCGGGCGCGGGTCTGCTCGCGGCTGTGTCGGCGCAGGCCGGGCAGGCGGTCATCCTATCCACCACCACCAGCACGCAGGATTCCGGTCTTCTGGACGTTCTGGTGCCGCTGTTCGAGAAGAAGATGGGCTACACGGTCAAGACCATCTCGGTCGGAACGGGGCAGGCGCTGGCGCTGGGCGCCAAGGGCGAAGCGGATGTCTGTCTGGTCCACGCCCCGGATTCGGAGAAGAAGTACGTGGCTGACGGCCTGCTGGTCAATCGCCGGCTGGTGATGCACAATGACTTCCTGATCGTCGGGCCCGCCGGGGATCCGGCGAAGATCCAGGGGATGGCCGGTGCGGTGGACGCGATGCGGCGGCTTGCCGAAGCCAAGGCGACCTTCGTCTCGCGCGGCGACAACTCGGGGACCCACCAGTTGGAGAAGAAGCTCTGGCAGGAGGCGAAGGTCGAGCCCGCCGGCGCCTGGTACCTGCAAGCGGGGCAAGGGATGGGGGCGACCCTGGGGATCGCCTCGGAGAAGCAGGGCTACACGGTGACGGACCGCGCGACTTTCCTTGCCTTCAAGAAGCGGGTACAATTGACTCCGCTGGTGGAGCGGGATCGGATGCTGCTGAACATCTACTCGGTCCTCGAGCCGAACCCGGCCAAGTTCCCGCGGCTCAACGCGGCTGGCGGGAAGGCCTTCGCAGACTTCATGATCTCCAAGGAGATCCAGGAGATCATCCGGACCTACGGGGTGGACAAGTTCGGGGAGCCGCTCTTCTTCCCGGATGCGGGCAAGCGAGAAGAGAATCTATAGTCGGGGGCTGAGTGCGCTTGAATGACCAAGCCCCAATGACAAAGAGGTACCTGTTCAGCCAGTGTCATGGATTGGAAGCTGGTCACACACTCGCCGGGGCCACCAGGGTCTCCCTCCGACGCCTAATCCTCGTCGAAGCCGGCTCCCTTTTACCCCGGGTCGGTCCGCTCGGGGAGCGGACCTCCGTGCCGGGGACGAGGTCGCCCGCGAGGGCGGCGCTCCGGGAGACCCTGGTGGCCCCTGGTGTCGTCGCTGAACGCTCAGATCACCTGGCTCTCGCTGCAGATCTCCGGGAGCGCGACGCTCCTCAGCCTGCTCGTGGGGATTCCTTCCGGTGTCGGGCTGGCCCTCGCCAAATTCCCGGGCCGGGGTCTCCTGATCGCGCTGGTGAACACGGGGATGGGGCTCCCACCCGTGGTCGTGGGGCTCTTTGTCAGTATCTTTCTGTGGCGGAGCGGCCCGCTCGGCCCTCTCGGACTCCTCTACACTCCCACGGCCATCGTCATCGCGCAGTTCGTGATTGCGGCTCCGATCGTAGTCGGCCTGACGGTCGCCGCCATGCAGCAGCTCAATCCGAAGCTGCGTCTGCAATTGCTGGCGTTGGGCGCGTCCCGCTGGCAGCTCCTCTGGTTGCTGATGCGGGAAGCGCGGTTGCCGCTCCTGGCCGCCGTCATGGCGGGGTTCGGGGGTGTCATCTCGGAGGTGGGAGCCTCCATGATGGTGGGCGGTAATCTCCTGGGGCAGACGCGGGTGCTCACCACCGCCACTGTCCTGGAGACGGGCAAGGGGAATTTCGACGTCGCCATCGCCCTCAGCCTGATCCTGCTGGCCCTGGTCTTCGGGGTCCCCTACCTGCTGACCTGGGTGCAACAGAGGGGGCGGACGTCGTGACCGATCCCATCCTGGAGGGGCGCGACCTGCGCGTGGCGTACGGGGGCGAGAGCGCCCTGGAAGTGCCCCGGATCGATGTACGGGCGGGCGAGGTCCTGGCGCTGATCGGCCCGAACGGGGCCGGCAAGTCGACCTTGCTCCGGGTGCTCGGCCTCTTGGAGCGTCCGTCTTCCGGCGAGATACGATTTCGGGGCGAGCCGATTCCCTGGGGGACTCGCGATTTCCTGTCGCTGCGACGACGATTCGCCTGCGTGTTTCAGGAGCCGCTCCTCACCGACACCACGGTGGAGGCCAACGCGGCGCTGGGGCTTCGCCTGCGCCGGAAGCCGGCCGGCGAGGTAGCAGCTCAGGTCCGGCTCTGGCTCGACCGGCTCGGCATCGCGCACCTGGTTGGACGCCGTGCCCGCACGCTCTCCGGGGGGGAGTCCCAGCGCGTGAGTCTGGCCCGGGCCTTCGCAATCCAGCCCGAAGTCCTCCTGCTCGACGAGCCCTTTTCCGCGCTCGATCCACCAACACGTGCCGACCTCTTGACTCTCCTCCAGGACCTCCTCCGGCAAGCGGGGTGTACGACCATCTTCGTCACCCACGATCGGGAAGAGGCGCTGCGCTTGGGCGACCGGATCGCGGTCATGACGGAAGGTCGCATCCGACAGATCGGTCGCCCCGGGGAAGTGTTTGGGCATCCCACCTCAGAGGAGGTGGCGCGGTTCGTGGGTGTCGAGACGATCCTGGACGGTCGCGTCGTCGGCGAACGGGACGGCCTGCTGAGCGTGGAGGCCGAGGGCGTGAGAATCGAGGCGCTGGGGAAGGCGCGGACCGGTGAACGCGTCCTGGTCTGCCTGCGCCCCGAGGACCTGGTCATCCGAAAGCGAGGGGACCGCATCCTCCCCGACAGCGCACGCAATAGTCTGGACGGGCTTGTCGAGGATGCCACCCGTCTGGAGGCGCAATATCGAGTGCAGATTAACTGTGGCCCGCCGGTGGTGGCCCTGGTGACGAAGCAGTCCTTCGAGGAAATGGGGCTGGCCCCAGGCAGCCAGGTTGCCGTGACGTTCAAGGCCTCCGCCGTCCATCTCATCCCCCGCTAGCAGGCTGCTGAAAAAGGCCCATCTGCTGTCACCCATCCTGCGGATGGGTACCCGCCCGCTTGGGCGCTCGCTGCGGCGTACCTGGAGTACGCCTCTCTCGGCCCTTCGCGTGCCGCCTTGCATCTGGACCTTTTTGAGCAGCCTGCGACTTGTGAAAGCGTCCTTGAGGAGGCATACTTGGCCTCCAACGGTGAGGCGGCCTGGCGTGGGTCGTCTGCCGGACCCGATCCAGTTCATCATCGGAGGGGTGCCATGAAGATCAGTGCGCGCAATACGTTGAAGGGGAAGGTCAAACAGATCGAGCAGGGGGCGGTGAACTCCGAGGTGACGATCGAGCTGCCGGGAGGGATCGAGATCGTGTCGATCATCACCAAGAAATCGGCGGCCAATCTGGGTCTCGCCAAAGGCAAGGACGTGTACGCCATCATCAAGGCATCCAGTGTGATGGTGGGGGTAGACCACTAGCAGGCTGCTGAAAAAGGCCCATCTGTGGCGTTGGCACGCTCGGGCACTCGCTGCGGCGTATCTGGAGTACGCCTCTCTCGGCCCTTCGCACGCCGCCTTGCATCTGGACCTTTTTGAGCAGCCTGGGCGAAAGCGGGTTTTCAGCAACCTGGTGGGGAACCTTGTCCGGTCCCGCTCAGCGGGATCGGGGGGAAATTTCTCCGGGGTATCCCGGAGAGTTCCCGGGCGTTTCCCCGACGGGACGGTCCTCTGTCATGGCGCGACGGGACCCGTTGGGTACTTCTGCCACGGCGATGCGGGAAAGGCGATCACACATGCTCACAGAGCAGGCGGTGCTCCAGGCGTTGTCCAGCGTGCAGGACCCGGAGATCCATCGGGACCTGGTGTCCCTGGACATGATTCGAGACATCAGGATCAGCGGAGCCGACGTGAGCTTCGAAGTCGTGCTCACGACGCCGGCCTGCCCGCTCAAGAGCCGGATCGAGCGGGAGTGTCGCGAAGCCATCGCCACGATTCCCGGCATCGGCCGGGTCGAGGTCCGGATGGGGGCCAAGGTCGCCGCCTCCCGTCCCATGGCGGGCCCGGGCGGAATTCCGGGGGTCAAGAACAGCATCGCCATCGCCTCGGGGAAGGGGGGCGTGGGCAAGTCCACGGTCAGCGTGAACCTGGCCGTGGCCCTGGCCGAGACGGGCGCCAGCGTGGGCCTCTTGGACGCCGACGTCTACGGGCCGAGCATCCCGCTGATGATGGGGATTCACCGCATGCCGGAGATAGATTCCGAGCAGCGGATCCTGCCGCTGGAGGCCCATGGGGTCAAGCTCATGTCCCTGGGCTTCATCCTGCCGGACGCCTCCACACCGGTCATCTGGCGCGGGCCGATGATCGCGAAGACCTTGAACCAGTTCCTGCACCAGGTGCGGTGGGGCGAGCTGGATTATCTGCTCATCGACCTTCCGCCGGGGACCGGCGACGCGCAACTCACCCTCTCCCAGACGCTGGCCATGTCGGGCGTGGTCATCGTCACGACACCCCAGGACGTGGCTATGACCATCGCCAGCCGCGTGCTGGTGATGTTCCAGAACATGAAGGTGCCGATCCTGGGAATCGTGGAGAACATGGGCACCTTCATCTGTCCGACCTGTCATCACGAGACCCCCATCTTCAGCCAGGGTGGGGGCCGGAAGGCCAGCGAGCATCTGGGCGTGCCCTTCCTGGGGGAGATCCCGCTGGACGGCGAGGTGTGCGAGGGCGGGGACGAGGGGCGGCCGATCCTGCTCCGGAATCCCGGATCACCCGCCTCTGCGGTCTTGCGTCGCGTGGCCCAGAACCTGGCCGGCCGCGTGAGCGTGGAGGCGCTCAAGTCTTAGGCGCGTCGAACGTCCCGCGTTGACGCGTTGAACGTTG
The DNA here is from genome assembly GCA_026387775.1 of Candidatus Methylomirabilota bacterium. Taxonomy (GTDB): domain Bacteria; phylum Methylomirabilota; class Methylomirabilia; order Methylomirabilales; family 2-02-FULL-66-22; genus 2-02-FULL-66-22. The sequence continues at coordinate 30,477 of JAPLLC010000115.1, forward strand.
AACGTCTCACGTTAAACGTGGAACGTGGAACGTTGAACGTGCCGTCCTTCGGTTCCCCTTTCACCTTCCCATGCCCGGTCTTTTTGGTTATACTCACCGCCGGTTCGCTGAATCGCCCCGGATTCCACGCATGTCCCGCTCCAAGAGGTGTCAGTCATGGCCAAGCGATCCGCCAAGACCCCCGTCGAGACGGCCCCCGAGGCCGTGAGGAAATCGCCCATGGACAAGAAGGTCACGATGGATCTTCTCTACCAGATGCTCCTCATCCGCCGCTTCGAGGAAAAGGCGGCCGAGATGTACTCTCAGGGGAAGATCGGCGGGTTCCTCCATCTGGACGTCGGGATGGAGGCGTCGTGCGTTGGCGCGATTTCGAATCTGCGCCCGGACGACTACGCCATCGGGGGCTATCGCGAGCATGGCCACTTTCTGGCCAAGGGCGGCGATCCGCGACGGGCCATGGCCGAGCTGTTCGGTCGGATCGACGGCATGTCCAAGGGCAAGGGCGGCTCGATGCACTTCTTCGACAAGCAGCGCAACTTCCTGGGCGGCACCGGCATCGTCGGCGGGCAGTTGCCGATCGGGACCGGCGCCGGTCTCGCCATCAGCTACCAGGGGGGAGATCAGGTCTGCATGGTCTTCTTCGGCGACGGCTCGGTGGCCCAGGGGGTCTTCCACGAGTCGCTCAATTTGGCCTCGCTGTGGCGGCTGCCGGTGATCTACATGTGCGAGAATAACCTGTATGCCATGGGCACGGCCCTGAGCCGCACGCAGGCGATGACCGACCTCTACAAGAAGGCGGAAAGCTATGGGATGCATGGCGAGCAGGTGAACGGCATGGACGTCCTGGCCGTGCGGGAGGTCGTGGGGCAGGCGGTCGAACGGGCCCGGCGCGACAAGACTCCGAGCCTGATCGAATCCCGCACCTATCGGTTCCGGGGCCATTCCATGCGCGACCCGGCCGCGGCCGTATACCGCACCCGCGAGGAGGTCGAGGAGTGGAAGAAGTCGGATCCCATCGTCCTCTTGTGGGATCGCATGAGCCGCGAAGGGGTCATCAGCGACGCCGAGTACAAGGACATGGACAAGGAGGTCACCCAGGTGGCCGAGGAGGCGGTCCGGTTCGCCGAGGCCTCGCCCGAGCCGCCGCTCAGTGAACTTCTGACGGATGTGTACGTCTAAGACAGCCGGGAGCGAAGAGCCGAGAGTTGAGGCCCTGACCCCTATCTGACCCACCCGGGTTTTCGGAGCGTGCGATGGCCATCATCCTGTATCGCGAGGCGTTGAACCAGGCCCTGCGGGAAGAGATGCGACGCGACCCCCGGGTCTTCCTGATGGGAGAGGAGGTCGGGGTCTACCAGGGCGCCTACAAGGTGACCCAGGGGCTGCTGGAGGAGTTCGGCCCGCGGCGGATCATCGACACGCCCATCAGCGAGGCGGGGTTCGTGGGGGCCGGGGTCGGGGCCGCCATGGCCGGCCTCCGGCCGGTCATCGAGATGATGACGTTCAACTTCGCCCTGGTCGCCATCGACCAGATCGTGAACCATGCGGCCAAGATCCTCTACATGTCGGGCGGCCAGTACCGGGTGCCCATGGTGATCCGGGGTCCGGGCGGCTTTGCCGTCCAGGTGGCGGCGCAGCACTCGCAGAGCATGGAGTCCTACTTCTATCACGTCCCCGGCCTCGTCGTGGTTCGCCCCTCGACGCCGAAGGACGCGAAGGGCCTGCTCAAGAGCGCCATCCGGGACGACAACCCGGTGATCTTCATCGAGTCCGAAACCCTCTACGGGATGAAGGGCGAGGTTCCCGAGGAGGAGTACACCATCCCGCTGGGTCTGGCCGACATCAAGCGCGAAGGGACCGACGTGACCGTCGTGGCCTGGATGGGGATGCTCCACCGGAGCCTGGAGGCCGCGGAGGAGCTGGAGAAAGAGGGGATCTCGGTCGAGGTCGTGGATCCCCGGACGCTGCGCCCCCTGGACAAGGGGACCATCCTGAATTCCGTCCGGAAGACGCACCGCGCGGTGGTCGTGGAGGCGGGGGCGGGATTCGCCGGCCTCGGGGCGGAGATCGGCACGATCATCACCGAGGAGGTGTTCGACTATCTGGACTCCCAGGTCGTGCGGGTGACCGGGGCCAACGCGCCCATGCCGTACGCCAGGAACCTGGAGCTGGCCAAGACCCCGACCAAGGCGGCGATCATTGCGGGCATCAAGACGGCCCTGGCGATCTAGACACGTGGGAATGTCAAACCGACAACGGACAATGGAAAACCGGGCAGTGGTTTTTCGTGGTCGATTGTCCACTCTTAATTCTTCATTGCCGCGGAGCGGATCATGCCATCTCAAGTGATCATGCCCAAGCTTTCCGATGCCATGGAAGAGGGACGGCTCCTGCAGTGGCTGAAGAAGGAAGGAGACCGCGTGCAGGGCGGCGATGTCCTCGCCTCCATCGAGACCGACAAGGCAGAGATCGAGCTGGAGTCGTTCGGCGCGGGCGTTCTCCGCAAGATCCTGGTGGCCGAAGGCGAGACGGTGCCGGTAGGCAAGGTCATCGCCATCGTGGCCGAGCCGGACGAGGACATCTCGTCGCTGGTCGGCGCGGCGGCTTCCGCGGCCCCGGCGAAGGCAGAGGTTAAAACCTCCGCTCCCCCGGCACCCGCGCCGCCCAAGGTCGAAGCCAAGGCTCCACCCGCCCCGACGGCTCCTGCCGCCGAGTCCGGCTGGATCCCGGCCTCGCCCATCGCCCGACGCATGGCGCGGGACGCCGGGGTGGACCTCGCCAAGATCACGGGCAGCGGCCCGGGCGGCCGGATCCTGGAGCGGGATATCGAGGCGTTCCTCGGGGCCAAGGCCCAGCAGATGGGCGGCGCGGAGGTGCCCGCCGGGGAGCGTGAGTTCGAGGACAAGGAGCTCAGCACCATCCGCAAGACCATCGCCCTGCGGATGACCCAGAGCAAGGCCCCCATCCCGCACTTCACCGTCACGGTCGAGGCGGACATGGGGGAGGCGCAGCACCTGCGCGGATCGCTCAATGCGGTGGACCCCACTGCCGAGAAGCTGTCTATCAACCACATCCTGATCAAGGCGGTGGCCCTGGCATTGAAGCGCCACCCGCTGGTGAACGCCGCGTTTGCGAACGGGAAGGCTCGACTGTTCACGAAGGTGCACATCGGCGTGGCCGTGGCCCTGGAGGACGGTCTGATCGTGCCCGTGATTCGCGACTGCGACCGCAAGAGCCTGGGCGAGATCGCCCGCGAAGCGAAGGGCCTGATCGAGCGGGCTCGCGGCAAGAAGCTTCGCCCCGAAGAGTACTCCGGCGGGACCTTCGCCATCTCCAACCTGGGCATGTACGATGTGGTGGAATTCACCGCCGTGATCGATCCCGCCCACGGCGCCATCCTGGCGGTAGGGGCGGTCGAGGAGAAGCCGGTGGTGCTGAACGGCCAGATCGTCGTCCGGCAGCGGATGCGCCTGACCGGCTCCTTCGACCACCGGATCATCGACGGCGCCATGGGCGCCAAGTTCCTCCAAGATGTGAAGAAGATCCTGGAGAACCCGGTGCAGCTCTTGCTGTAGCAGAATTCACCCGGCGTCGCACCGCACCCGAAAGCCCTCTCCCCATCGAAGCCGGAGAGGGCTTTTCGTCTCTCGCAGGACCGTTCCCCGGGAAGGAACGGTCTTGACTGCAAGGACGGCGACCTGTACTGTATTCCCGTACAGGTAAAAGGAGGAGAGGATGCCGACCGAAACGACCTATACGAGCGCGCGGGCGAACCTTGCGTCTCTTTGCAATGACGTGGCCTCGACGGGGGATGTCGTAATCATCCGGCGTCGAGGGGCGGAGGACGTTGCGCTGGTCGCAGCGGCAGAGCTCGACAGCCTGATGGAAACGGCGCACCTGCTGCGGTCGCCGAAGAACGCGGAACGCCTGCTTCGGGCGGTCACCCGGGCGAAGAACCGCACGGGGAAACCGAGTGCTGTCGCGAAGCTTCGACGGGACGTTGGCCTTGACGAGTCACGCTAGAAGGTCCCGCGGCCCGGGGCTTGCGCGCCTTGCGATATTCCATCCGGAATTCCGGGAGGATCTCCGGTACTGGGTGGAGACAAATCGCAAGGTCGCGATACGCGCATTCGATCTGATTGAAGCGATCATGCGCGATCCATTTGCCGGGATCGGGAGGCCCGAACCGCTGAAGTACCTCCTGGCCGGCGCCTGGTCTCGCCGCCTCACCGAGGAGCACCGCATCGTCTATCTCGTCAGTGAAGAACGCATCGACTTTCTGCAAGTCCGTTATCACTACTGATATTGCGGGGACAAGAAGACAGGCATGGCGATCGTGGCGATTGTGGGGGCGGGATTCATGGGATCGGCGACGGCGTGGCCGCTCATTGATAACGGGCACACGGTGCGGCTGGTCGGGACGCACATGGATGGGGAGATCATCAAGAGCTGCAAGGAGAAGCGGTACCACCCGAAGCTCCAGCGGGAGCTTCCGGCCGGGGTCCGGCCGTACTACGCGGAGGAGATCGCCCAGATGTGCGACCTGGGGGCGAGCACGCCGCCGGAGAACCTGCGGACGGCGGTGGAGGCCGCGCACGCCGCCCCGAACCCGTGAGACGTTGCTGGAACAACGGAGGCAGCGAAACCGCCATGCGATGGGAACGTCTGTGGCAATCGGTCGGGCTGGTCGGCGTCGTCGTGTTCTTCGTCTCTGCGTTCAGCCCACTTCCAAACGCGCTGTACCGCTGGTCGGCGTCTTCCTCGGAGGTGCGGCCGGCCGACGCGATCGTGGTCCTGGGAAGCAGCGTGGGGGAGAACGGGGTGCTGGACTGCGGTTCGCTGCAGCGGGCCGTCCGGGGGATGACACTCTATCGGGCAAGCGAGGCCCCGCTGATCGTGTTCTCCGGCCCGAATCTCACCGGGGTGAGCGAGGCGGAGGTGCGGGCGGAGCTGGCGCGTGCGCTGGGCATCCCCTCGGGGGCGATCCTCGTCGAGGATGGGGCCTTCACGACGCGCGAGGAGGCCGCCCGCATCGGAGCGACGCTGCGCGGCAGAAACCTCCGGCGGATCCTTCTCGTCACCGACCCGCAGCACATGCGACGCGCCCGCGTCCTGTTCGAGCGGGTCGGCCTCCAGGTCCTGGCCGCGACCGCCGAGTCCCCCGACTCGGGCGCGGCACCCGAGGGCCGCCTGCGTACCATGCGCGAGACGTTGGTAGAGTTGGCGGCGCGGGTCTACTATCGAAGCGCGGGTTATCTTTGATTGGGAGAGTGACATGGAGTGGGCGTTCGTTCCGGCCCTGGTGGCCTGCACCTCGGTTCTCGCATGCCTGTTCGGCGTCCGGTGGCTCCGGCTTTCAGCGGAGGGGCTCGGGCGGGGGATCGGCAAGGCGCTCGAATGCATCGGTGTGATGCTGGGCTTCTTTGTCTTGAATGTGATGCTCGGCGTCGCGGTGATCCTGCTCTGGCGTCAGGCGACGGGTATGTTTCTTTCTCTCTACTTTGTCACCGATGTCACGCTGCTTGTGATCGCCCTCCTGCAGGGTTTCGTGTTCCAGTGGTGGCGGCGGGAAAGCCAGGCTCCGACCCGGCGGGGCGAAGAGGTGTGAGTCAAGAAGACCGGCAGGCGAAAGATCACTACGGCGATGGTTGGAGGGTGTTGTCCGGAAGGGAGGGAGGATGCCATGGCGGCGAAGAGGATCCTGATGCTGGTGGGAGACTACGTCGAGGACTACGAGGTGATGGTGCCGTTTCAGGCGCTGCTGATGGTGGGTCACACGGTCCACGCCGTCTGTCCGGGCAAGAAGGCGGGAGAGAAGGTGCGGACGGCGATCCACGACTTCGAGGGGGATCAGACCTACAGCGAGAAGCCCGGCCACAACTTTGCCCTCAACGCCACCTTTGCCGACGTCAAGCCTGAGAGTTACGACGCGCTGGTGATTCCAGGGGGCCGCGCTCCGGAATACATTCGCCTGAATCCGGACGTCTTGAAGACGGTGCGCCATTTTGCGGATGCCAAGAAACCGATCGCGGCGATCTGCCACGCGGCGCAGCTCTTGGCGGCGGCCGGCGTGCTGGAGGGGAGGAGCTGCTCCGCCTACCCCGCCGTCGGCCCGGAGGTGAATCGGGCGGGGGGCAAGTATGTCGAGGTTCCAATGGATGCGGCCCATGTGGACGGGAACCTGGTCACGGCACCTGCATGGCCGGCCCATCCGGCGTGGCTCGCCAAGTTTCTCGGTGTCCTCGGGACGAGAATCGAGCCGTAGGGCATGAAAGCGGAGGGCGGCATGACCCGGAGCGAGCGTATCCTTGATTCGGCCATCGACGCCATCGGCGAGACGCCGCTGGTCGCCTTGCGGCGGCTCGGCCGGGAGCTCGACGGAACGATCCTGGCCAAGCTGGAGTATCTGAACCCCGGCTTCTCCAAGAAGGACCGGATCGCCCGCCAGATCATCGAGGATGCCGAGACGGATGGGAGGCTTCGGCCTGGCCAGACCGTGGTGGAGCTGACCAGCGGGAATACGGGGACGGGGCTGGCGATCGTCTGCGGGATCAAGGGCTATCCGTTCGTGGCGGTCATGTCAAAAGGGAACTCGATGGAGCGAGCCCGGATGATGCGGGCCCTGGGGGCCGAGGTCGTCCTGGTGGACCAGGCGGCGGGTTCCGTTCCCGGCCAGGTGTCGGGGGAGGACCTGCAGCGGGTCGAGGAGGAGACGCGGCGGATCGTCGAGCAGCGCGCGGCGTTCCGCGCCGACCAGTTCCGGTTACCCGGAAACGCCCGCGCGCACTACCTGCACACCGGACCCGAGATCCTGCGCCAGGCCGGGGGGAGGATCGACGCCTTCTGTGACTTCGTCGGGACCGGCGGCAGCTTTGCGGGATGCGCCGCCGCGTTCAAGCAGCACGATCCCGCGATCCGATGTTTCGTGGTGGAACCGGAAGGGGCCGCCGCCCTGAAGGGGGAGGCCGTGAGGAATCCGGGCCACCGCATCCAGGGCGGCGGCTATGCGATGGAGAGTCTTGCCTTGATCGATCCTGCCCACGTGGACGGCTATCTCACCGTGTCGGATTCGGAGGCCGTCCGGTGGGCACGGCGGTTGGCGAAGGAAGAGGGGATTTTCGCCGGATTCTCTTCCGGGGCAAACCTGGCGGCGGCCGTACAGCTCTTGCGTGGCGACTTTCGCACAAAGACGATTGTCATACTGGTATGCGATTCAGGATTGAAGTACTTGAGCACCGACCTCTGGCCGTGAGCCGAATGCTCCAGGCGGGGGCGGTACGAGGGAAAGGGGCCGCATGACGATGACCGATCTAAGTGACCTCGAGCGCCGATGCGGTATCCCGGGGGCGGTGCGGTTCGAGGCCGATCCGAACGGGCTGATCCGCGCCCTTGTCTCGACACCGCACGCCGAGGCGATCGCCTATCTGCACGGGGCGCACCTCACCCACTATCAGCCCCGAGGCGGTCGCCCCGTCCTCTTTACCAGCACGCAGAGCCGGTTTCAACGAGGCCAGCCGATCCGGGGCGGCGTGCCGATCGTGTTTCCCTGGTTCGGCCCGCACGGGGTCGACTCGTCTGCTCCCATGCACGGCTTTGCCCGCGTGGCGGAGTGGCGGCTGGAGGCCGCGGGGCGGGACCCCGACGGCTCCGTTGTTCTGAGCTTCGGTCTGGACTCGGCGCGGGCGACACACCCGGCCTGGCCGCATGCGTACGCCGCGCGCTACTCGGTCCGAATTGGTCCGAGGTTGGAAGTGGCGCTCGAGGTGACCAATCCGTCCGACCAGACCGTGACCTACGAGGAGGCCCTCCACACGTACCTCGCGGTCGAGGATGTCCGGGTGGTCGAGATTCGAGGACTCGCGGGTGGGACGTACGTGGACAACACCGACGGGATGAAGCGCAAGACGCAGGAATCGGAGCCGCTCCGGATCACGGGTGAGACGGTTCGAGTCTACCTCGGCACACGGGCGACGTGTGTGCTGGAGGACCCGGCGGCTGGAAGGCGGCTCTTCGTGGAGAAGTGGGGATCCGACGCCACGGTCGTCTGGAATCCCTGGGTGGCCAAGGCCCGGGCGATGCCCGACTTCGGGGACGAGGAGTGGCCACGGATGCTCTGCATCGAGACGGCAAACGTCGGCGAACACACCATCCAGTTGCCGCCGGGCGGGCGGCATGTCCTGGGAGTGGGCATTCGGAGTGAATCGCTCTAGCAGCTGCTGAAAGCCTCGGTTTCGCTCCAGCCCGTCCTTCTGGGCGCTCCGCGACACCCGCCGCCAGTCTCCGCGCCCGCACCGCTTCATCACAAAACCCTTCTCCCTGAGACAGGGAAGGCATACAATCCCCAGAGCGCGTAAGCCAGCATTTCAGTTCAACCAGGCTTACCCGGCGGGCGGCGGCGAACATCCGCGATGAACTGGGGGTTGAAAAGGGAGCAAAAGCGATAATGGACCAAGCCACGCACAACAAGATCGTTTCTTTCATCTGGGGCATCGCTGACGATGTCCTACGCGATCTGTTCAAGCGTGGCAAGTACCCCGACGTCATCCTGCCGATGTGCGTGCTGCGGCGCATGGACGCGGTGCTCGAGCCGACCAAGCAGGCGGTGCTCGACACCAAAAGGATGCTCGATGACGCGCGCATCACCGAGCAGCGCGCCGCCCTCTGTGCCTCCGCGGACCAGGCCTTCTACAACACCTCGCGCTTCACCCTACGGGATCTGAAGTCGCGCGGCAGCCAGCAGCAGTTGCTCGCCGACTTCGAAGACTACCTCAACGGCTTCTCGCCCAACGTCCAGGACATCCTCGACAATTTCAAGTTTCGCAACCAGCTTTCGACGCTTTCCAAGGCCGACGCGCTGGGCACGCTGATCAACAAGTTCCTCGAACCCGATATCGATCTCTCCCCGGCCGGCATCGACAACCACGCGATGGGGACGGTGTTCGAGGAGCTGGTCCGCAAGTTCAACGAGGAGAACAACGAGGAAGCCGGCGAGCACTGGACCCCGCGCGACGCCGTACGGTTGATGGCGAACCTCGTGTTTCTGCCGATCGCCGATCAGCTCAAGTCGGGCACGTACCTGCTGTACGACTGCGCCTGCGGGACGGGTGGCATGCTCACCGTCGGGGAGGAGACGCTCACGGGGATCGCGACAAAGCGCGGCCTCCAGGTCAACAGCCACCTCTACGGCCAGGAGATCAACCCCGAGACCTACGCCGTCTGCAAGGCCGACATGCTGCTGAAGGGCGAAGGCGAGAGCGCCGACCACATCGTCGGGGGCGCGGAATGGTCCACGCTCTCCCACGACGCCTTCCCCGCGCAGGAGTTCGACTTCATGCTCGCCAACCCGCCCTACGGGAAGAGCTGGAAGAAGGACCTCGAAGCGATGGGCGGCAAGGACGGCATGCGCGACCCGCGCTTCAAGGTGATGCACGCGGGCGAGGAGCTGTCGCTCGTCACCCGATCGAGCGACGGCCAGATGCTCTTCCTCGCCAACATGGCGTCGAAGATGAACGCCCGCTCGGCGCTCGGCAGCCGCATCGCCGAGGTCCACAACGGCAGCTCACTCTTCACCGGCGACGCAGGCCAGGGCGAGAGTAACATCCGCCGCTGGCTCATCGAGAACGACTGGCTCGAGGCCATCGTCGCGCTGCCGCTCAACCTCTTCTACAACACCGGCATCGCTACCTACATCTGGGTGGTGTCGAACAAGAAGCCCACGCACCGCAAAGGCCAGGTGCAGCTCATCGACGCGAGCCAGTGGTTCAAGCCTCTGCGTAAGAACCTTGGCAAGAAGAACTGCGAGCTCTCGCCAGAGGACATCGAGCGGATCAGCCAAACCTTTCTCGACTTCAAGGAGACGCCCGAGTCGAAGATCTTCCCCAACGCAGCCTTCGGCTACTGGAAGGTGACGGTCGAGCGCCCGCTGCGCCTGCACAGCCAGCTCTCGCTCAAGGCGATCGAGACACTGCGCTTCGCGTCAGGAGACGAGGATCTGCGCGCCACGCTCTACGAGGAGTTCGGCGACGATCTCTTCACCAAGTTTGCTAATGTCTCCGCCGCGATGGAGAAGCGCCTCGCAGAATGGGGCGGCGACGACGACGAAGGTGAAGCCGAAGAGGACGGCACCGCCAAGAAGGCCCTGCCCGAGAAGAAGAAAAGGAAGTTGCTCGACCCCAAGACCTGGGAGCGGGACGGGCGTCTCGTCGA
>JAPLLC010000120.1 GCA_026387775.1 Candidatus Methylomirabilota bacterium
AGGTCCGCGGTCTGGGACTGCTGGTCGGCGTGGAGCTCGTGGCGGACCGCGCCACCAAGGCCGCCTTGGATCCCGCCACGCAGGCCATCGGCAAGCTGAAGGCCGCCCTGGAGGCCCGCGGGGTCTTTACCCGGAACATGCGCGACATCTTCGCCTTCGCCCCGCCCCTGGTGATCACCGCGGCGCAGGTGGACACGCTGGTGGAGAGCATGCGGGGCGCCCTCACGGCGGTCCTGCCCGAGCGGGCATAAGCGTCGGCGGCATGCGCGCCGTTCGGCGCCCTCACGTGCCGGCCGCTCGGCGAATACCACCCAGGCTGTCACCCGAGCGGGCGGGCGCTGTGAGACGCCAAGGGCTGGCAGGGGCCACAGCGGGTTCCGCCCAGACTTTGACAATTCCGGGGATATGAGAAAACCTCCCGCACGCGAACCGCTCAAGGCGCACGTGACGGGAAGCTTTCGGGGGACGGAATCCAAGGCGTAGCTCACACCGCCTGGGACTGCAAAGTCCCACGGGGTGTGGATCCCGAAGTGTCGACGGAAGACGCTGGACCGGCCAGCTCCGGCGGCACGTGGGGACGGTCGTGTGAGAGGTAGCGCGGCAACAGAAGTGCGAGGTGGTGAATCTCTGGGCACCTCCTCTGTTCCGACCCTGCGGCGCCCTCGGGCTTCAACACCTCCTCCCGCTGCCCTGTGTCAGCGCTTCCGAGAGCCAGCCCATTCGCGACTAAGGCCGCCGTGACAACGAATTGCCCGGGGAGTCGTGTTTGAGTGCTTGTACGGTCGGGTAGAGTGAACCGGCCAAAACCCTGCATCGAACGGCCACTGAAACCATCACGCCGAATCGTCCCGCCTCCACCCCAGGATCGCGAAGCTCTTGCCGATGGTCAATTCGCACAAGGGCCACCTCGACAACGCAAAAATACTTGACAGGACTTGGTGTACTGTTTACCATGCCTGCCATTCATGCCATGGCAGATATGTTACTAATGATAATAAGTGCACATGGGGCATCGGTGAAGCGACGCGGGAGAGGATAAGAGCATGAATGAGTCAAGGACTGTTGCGGACCGCGTCTATGGTGAGATGAGGGACAAGATCCTCTCCGGCGAGCTCGGGGCCGGCATGAGGCTTGTCCAGAGGAAACTCGCGATTGAGCACGGCGCCAGCATCATTCCGATCTCCGAGGCCTTGCGCCGGCTGGAGAGCGAAGGATTGGTGATCTGCCATGCCGGTCTCGGGGCGCAGGTCAAGACCTGGACTCCCGATGATGTGACCGGCATTCACCTCCTCAGAGAATTTCTGGAAGGCGCGACGTCCAGGCTCTTTGCAGAGAAGGCCAGTCCGGCCGAGTGCCTGACCCTGAAGGAGTTGGGCCAGCGGTACGACGAATGCCTTGCTGAAGAGGACCCCATGGTGATGATCCGCGCCGACATCGATCTGCATCTTTACATCGCCAAGCACTCCAAGTCGCCCACTTTGGCTCAGTTCGCAGAAAACCTCTGCACCATCACCATCACCATGAAGAATGCCCTCTGGAGGTCGAAGAAGCAAGGACCGAGACCCAGGCGCGAGCCGGGCATCCACGATGCGTTGATCGCAGCGATCACGACACGCGATCCTGATGCGGCAGAGCAAGCTGCGCGCGCCCATGCCCGGGAAGCTCTCGATGTGTTTCTGTGTCATATGGGAAGCGAGGCACTCTCGGCGGAATCCATCTGAGCAGAAAGCCCACCTCCTGCCGCCGGAGGGACAACCGCTCGTGGGTCCTACTTGAGATAAGGAGGACGGAATGCTTCTGAAAGACAAGGTCGCGTTGGTCACCGGGGCGGGCCGGGGCATTGGGAAAGCGATCAGCTTGAAACTTGCGGAGGAGGGCGCGAGCCTGATCCTGTGCTCGCGAACCGCCTCGCAGCTGCAAGAAGTGACCGCCGCCATACGGTCCGCCGGTCGGCCCTGCATGAGCGGTGTGGTGGACGTCGCCAAGGAGGAGGAGGTTACACGGTTCGTGAAGGACGGACTGGACCAATTCGGTCGGATCGACATCCTTGTGAATAACGCCGGCATCTCGAAGCCCAAGCCGTTTCTTGAGACGTCGAACGCAGACTGGGACGAAAACATCAATGTCAACCTGAAAGGGGCCGTCTTCTGTACGCGAGCAGTCCTCCCGGGCATGCTTGAAAGGGGATCGGGCACGGTGATCAACATTGCCTCTGCCGCGGGACTGCGTGGCTTGCCGGGAAGCATCGCCTACACTGCGTCAAAAGCGGCTGTGATCGGGCTGAGTCACGCGCTTGCAGAAGAGGTTGGACAGAGGGGAATTCGTGTAAACGTAATTTGTCCAGGGCCGATCAAGACGGAACTCCTTGACAACTCCCCCGTCAAAGACTTTGTCCTGAAGAACAAAGCCCACCTCCTGCCGCCGGAGGACGTGGCGGGAACCGTCGTGTACCTCGCGTCGAATCTGTCGGGTGGGCTGAACAGCCAGATGATTTGCGTGCGCAACTCGAATCGCTGGTAAATGAATTCTACAGGGGCGCTGGCTGCTGAGAACGACACAGGATTCCAATGAGGCAAGAACGGGAGACCGCGCGTCATGAGCGAGCAGGGGGAAGGATCGATTCGAATACTCCAAGAAAAGGCCAAAATCACCCGCAAGCATATCATTCAAATGATTGGAAAAGCGGGAAGTGGCCATGTGGGCCCTGCACTGAGCTGCGCCGATATCATCTCGGCACTCTACTTCAATGTCTTGAGACTCGATCCAAAGGATCCCCAGTGGGAAGACCGGGACCGCTTCATTTTGAGCAAGGCGCACGGGTGCGCCGCACAGTATGCAGTCTTGGCGGAAAGGGGCTTCTTTCCCGTTGAGGTGTTGGATACGTTCTGCCAGCTCGATAGCATCCTCGGAGGGCACCCGGATATGCTCAAGGTTCCAGGCATTGAGGCTTCAACCGGTTCTCTTGGCCACGGATTATCAATTGGAGTGGGGATGGCCATTGCCGGGAAGGTGGATCGTAAGGGTTACCGGGTCTTTGTCCTCCTCGGCGACGGAGAGAATGATGAAGGGGCTGTTTGGGAAGGGGCGATGGCAGCAAGCCACTACGGGTTGGGTAACCTGATCGCCATAATAGATAGGAATCGGCTTCAGGTCGATGGGTGGACCGAAGAGGTAATGAACCCTGAACCCCTGGCTGACAAGTGGAGAAGCTTTGGATGGTTCGTTCAGGAGATAAATGGGCACGACATGAATGAAATTCTGCGGGCTCTCGATGTAGCTGCATCGGGGAGAGAAAGGCCGGCTGCCATTATCGCCAATACCGTGAAAGGGAAGGGCGTATCGTTCATGGAGAACAAAGTGGATTGGCATTATCGAGGACTTTCCGCGCGGGAAACCACGCAAGCCCTCAGCGAGCTGGAATTGGTGGAAGGGTAATCGAGATGAGAGTGCAATGGGCCAATACGATGCTCGAGCTGGCCAAGCGCGACGAGAAAATATTCGCCGTGACGGCTGACACTATTGGAGCACCGCTTGAGACATTCAGCCGGGAATTCCCCCAGCGGTTCATCGATGTGGGGGTGGCCGAGGCGAACATGGTCGGAATATCGGCCGGTCTCGCCCTCTGCGGAAAGATTCCGTTTGCCGCAACGATTGCGGCGTTTGCCTCGATGCGGTGCTACGAGCAGATTCGAACGGATGTCTGCTACCAGAATCTCAACGTGAAGATCGTGGGCGTTGGGGGCGGTCTGAAGTATGGAGTTCTAGGGGCAACCCATCATGCCATAGAAGACATCGCCATCATGCGAGCCCTTCCGAACATGACCATCGTGGTTCCAGCAGACGGGCTGGAAACCCGGAAAGCCACCGCCGCGCTCGTGAAACACCACGGGCCGGCATATCTTCGACTGGGAAGGGCCGGGGAGCCCGACGTTTACAAAGAAGACTATGATTTCCAGATCGGCAAGGCGGTTACCCTAAGAGCCGGGGATGATATTTCTCTCATCTCAATGGGTCTTATTTTGCCCAATGTCCTAGAGGCCGAAGAGAAGCTGCGGGAAAAGGGAATTAAGGCCCGGGTCATCAATATGCATACAATTAAACCTATCGATAGGGAAACTATCCTGAAAGCGGGGCGGGACACGGGCGCGATAATCAGCGTGGAAGAGCATAGCATCATCGGCGGGCTCGGTAGTGCCATCGCGGAGATTTTGGCCGAGGAACAACTTTCAGTTCCATTTAGGAGGATCGGCCTTCGGGATCTCTTCAGTGGTGTCGGGACGCCGGACCAGTTGTGGGAAAAGTACGGAATGGGAGCGTCCCACATCACGAATGCCGCAGAAGAACTTTTCCGATCAAAGCGGTAACTCTCTTCACCTATCGGGAGAAAGGGGTAGCGCGATGCTGAAGAAGATTGAGCATGTTGGCATTCAGGTTCGGGACCTGGACCGGTCGATCAAGTTCTACACTGAGGTCCTTGGGCTCACGCTGCGCCAGCGGGTTCAACTGAACGAGACGACGGAGCTGGCGTTCATGACCATGGGAGAGGGCACGAGCGAGATAGAGCTGATCCGCAAGACGACCGAGTACACTTACGCAAAGGAGAGCATCGTCCACCATCTGGGCTTTACGGTGGATGATCTGGCCGGCATGCTGGAGCGCCTGCGCAAGCATGGGGTGGAGTTGATCCACCAGCAGCCGCTCCCCCTGGAGAGACTGAGCGTCCGCATCGCCTTCTTCTGGGGGCCTGACGGTGAGAAGCTGGAGCTGGTGGAGCGATAGGCTTCGGACTGGAGCGCGTCGGACAGTCGGGGTTAGGCCACATTCCGCGCAGTAACGAGGAGGAGTCATGGCGAAGATACGTGTCGGGTTGATCGGTGTCGGCGGCATCGCGCGACTTCACGCACAGGGTTACAAGGACAACCCGACGGGCGAGCTGTACGCCGTCTGCGACGTAGATGAAAGCCTGGTTCGGGAGCGGGCCCAGGAGTGGGGCGCCCAGCAGGCGTACACCGACTACCGGCAGCTCTTGGCCGACCCCAAGGTGGATGCGGTCGAGGTGATCACGCCCCACCACTTGCATGCCCCGATCGGCATCGCCGCCCTGGAGGCGGGTAAGCACGTCTCCATGCAGAAGCCCATGGCCATGAACGTGACGGAGTGCGACGCCCTCATCGAGGCGGCACGCCGTTCGGGGAAGCTCTTCCGCGTCTTCGAGAACTTCCGCTACTGCGCGCCCATGGTAAGGGCCAAGGAGTTATTGGACTCGGGGGCCATCGGCGAGCCGCTCTCCATCCGCATCAAGTTCATCCAGGGGTCGATGGGCAAAGGGTGGAAGGTTCCGTACAGCCGGTGGGCCTGGCGGTTCGACGAAGCCCAGAGTGGCGGCGGGCGGATCATGTTCGATGCCGGCTTTCACTACTTCGGCACGGCCATGTGGTTCCTGGGGGAGGTGGAGAAGGTCTACTCCTGGATCACCTACCGGCCGATTCGGCCTGAGCTGGCGAACCGCGGGGTGTCCCTGATCCGCGGGGTGGAGCATGTCGTGGGGGCCGCCGGGGCGCGGAAGGAGGAGGTCGCCGCTCCCGACGAGTGGCTCATCGACAGTCCGGCTGTGGTGATCTGGAAGTACAAGAATGCGGAGAAGTACGGCACCTTTGAAGTCGTCACCTCCTACGACATCTTCGTGCGCTCCAAGTACACGCCGGAGGACGAGTGGGTGGAGATCACGGGCAGCCGGGGCTTCATCTGGGTCAATCGAAACACCTCGCACCTCCTGGATCGGCCGCCGGTGGTGATGTACCGCGACGGCGTGACGACCGAGTTCTCCGACATGGAAGCGGACTGGGGGGCCAGCTTCGTCGCCGGCGTGCACGATTTCACGGACGCGATCGTCCAGGGCCGCCAGCCGGCGTTGACGGGCGAGGAGGGGAGGGGAGTGATCCAGTTCTGCCAGGCCGCGCAGTTGTCGGCCAAGGAGGGGCGCGAGGTGCGCCCGGAGGAGATCCGGTAGATACCAAGGTGGTATCACTGGTCAGGGCCGCGTATCGGTATTGAGTTAGGTCGGAAGGGCCGGAGGGTGCGGTAGCATCGAAGGGAGGTGAAATCCTCGGGGAGCGATGTACGCTTCTGGTGGTTGTGGGTAGTGATGGCGGCAAGAAAACACTTGGCAAGGAGGGACACGCCATGAAGCTGGCAAGGGTCTGGAGGAGCTGCGCGGTGTGGGCTGTGATCGCACTGGCGCTTCCGCTCTTCGTACTGACCGCTCGTCCTGGATTCTGCGGGGAGATCACCCTGCTCACGAACTCGCACTTCGTGCCGGCGTTTGAAACAGAGCTGAGGAAGCAGGTTGACGCGTGGGGGAAGCTGAAGGGTGTGCCGACCCGGGTGGACTTCGTCGCCTCGGGCGAGTTCAACGCCAAGATGGTATCGGAGGCCGAGACCAAGGCGGGTCATGATATCGTGGTCATCAAGCAGCAACAGCCCGCCCTGTTCAAGGACAGCCTGGTGGATCAGGATGCCCTCGCCGCCGAGCTGGGGGCCCTGCACGGGGGGTGGCTGCCGATCGCGGAACAGGCGTTCGTCGATGGCCATTGGAAGTCCATTCCCTTCTATCACCAGTCCTTTCCTGCGGTCTACCGCACGGACCTCTTGAAGGAGGTGGGGTATACGCGGGAGCAGGTGCACAACCTGACCTGGGATCAGCTCCTGGAAGCGGCCAAGAAGCTCCACGCCAAGGGGAAGCCCGTCGCCTTCGCCATCAGCCAGACCGATGATGCCGACAACAACCTCTACATGCTGCTCTGGTCGTTCGGTGGCTCCACCGTGGACAAGGACGGGAAGGTCGCCATCAACTCGCCCGGGACCGCGAAGGCCATCGAGTACGTGAAGGAGATCGCCAAGTACATGCCTCGCGATGTCATGGGGTGGGATGACGCCGGCAACAACCGCTTCATGCTCTCGGGTCAGGGATCGTACACCTTCAATCCCCCCAGCGTCTGGGCCACCGCGGAGAAGGATGTGCCGGCCCTGAAGGGGCTGCTCGACCACGCCCCCGTCCCCGGCGGGCCGGCCGGGCGGTTCCGCACCACGACGGCATTCTTCCTGTCGACCTGGAAGTTCAAGGCCTCCCCCCTGGCGACAGACCTGATCCGGTTCCTCATGCAGAAGAACAACTATCAGGCGCAGCTCGAGGCGACCTGGGGCTACAATCAGCCGCTCGGCAAGGGATTCTCAACGCTCCCCATCTGGCGGACCAACGCGCCCCTGAACGCCTACGAGCCGGTCGTCGAAACGCTCGCCCCCATGGGCTGGCCCGGCCCGGCGGAGAAGGGGGCGGCCGCCGTGAAGGCCTGGGCGATGCACATTGTCCCGGTGATGTTCGCGAAGGCCGTCACCGGCACCCCGACCGCGGAGGCGATTCGATGGGCCGAGAACGAACTGCAGCAGTTGTACCGGTAGCGCCGGAGGGGGGGCGGCCGCTGGGCCGCCCCCCCGGCACCCCCTGGTTCTGGCGTGGCTCCGAGCTGACGGGGGTCTGTTTCGCCCTCCCGGCCGCGTTGCTCTTGGTCGGCCTGGTGGCCTACCCGTTCGGCTATGCCCTGCTCCTCAGCCTCACCGCCAAGCAGGCCGGGGTGCCGGGCCAATTCGTCGGCTTCCGCAATTTCTTCGACCTCTTCAAGGGGGAAATCTTCCTCCTCACCATCCGGAACTCCCTCCTCTTCACCGGCGTGGCGGTGGCGGTCAAGACCGTCCTGGGGCTCGGCCTGGCGCTCTTGCTCCAGCGGGCGATGGTGGGGCGGCGGCTTCTCCGGGGGGTGATCCTGTTACCCTGGGTGGTACCCTCCTCGCTGAGCGTGCTCGGCTGGTGGTGGCTGTTCGACCCGCTCAACGGCGTGATCAATATGGGGCTCACGCAGCTCGGCCTGATCACGGAGCGGATCCCCTGGCTCAGCGATACGACTTGGGCCATGGCGGCCGTGATCATCGTGAACATCTGGCGCGGCCTCCCGTTCTTCGCCATTTCGTTCCTGGCGGGCCTGGTGTCGATCCCGGAGGAGCTCTACGAGGCCGCCCGCATCGACGGGGCCGGGGCCGTGCCATGCTTCCTGCGGATCACGGTACCACTCCTCCGGCCCGTGCTCGGCGTCATCATCCTCTATTCGATCATCATGACCGTCTCCGACTTCAACATCGTCTACATCCTGACGCGCGGCGGGCCCATGCACAGCACCCACCTCTTTGCCACCTTCGCCTACGAGATGGGCCTGGCCGCGGGCGACATCGGCAAGGGGGCGGCGATCTCGCTGTTCATCCTCCCCTTCCTTGCCGTGGTCGCGTACCTGCAACTGTGTCTGACCCGGAGGCAGACCCAATGAGTCCACTGCGTCGTCGCCTCGGCACCATCGGGACCTACGTGGGCCTCCTGCCCTACCTCGGGTTCGCCCTCTTTCCCTTCTACTGGATGCTCCTGACCTCGCTCCGGAGCAATGCCGAGATCTATGACGTGACGCACTTGTCGTTCCTGGTGCGCCAGGGCCTCACCTTCGAGCACTACGGCACGCTCCTGACGCGGACCCAGTTCCCGGCCTGGTTCGGGAACTCGTTGCTGGTGTCTATTGTCGCCACCGGGATCTCGGTCGTCATCAGCACCGCGGCGGCCTACGGGCTGGTGCGAATCCCGTTCCGGGGTTCGGCGGCCTTCAGCATCGGGATCTTCATCACGTACCTGGTCCCGCCGACCCTGTTGTTTATTCCCCTCTCGCGGGTGGTGACGGCCCTGGGCCTGAGCGACTCCCAGGTCTCCCTCATCGTTACCTACCCCACCTTCATCGTGCCCTTCTGCACCTGGCTCCTCATGAGCTATTTCGCCACCATCCCCAAGGAACTGGAGGAGTGCGCCATCGTGGACGGGGCCACCCGCTGGCAGGCGCTCCGCAAGATCATCCTCCCGGTGGCCCTCCCCGGGGTGGTGACGGCGACCCTCTTCTCTTTCACGTTGGCCTGGGGGGAGTTCATCTACGCCATGACCTTCATCGCCTCCGGCCCCCGCAAGACCCTCACGGCGGGGACCGTCGCCGAGCTGGTCCGGGGCGATGTCTTCTACTGGGGGCCGCTCATGGCGGGGGCCCTCCTGGCCTCCGTGCCCGTGGTCATCGCCTACGGGTTTCTCATGGACTACTACGTCAGCGGCCTCGTTAGCGGGGCCACCAAAGGCTGAGGAGACATCATGGAGAAGCTACGCATCGGATTGATTGGTGTCGGTGGCATTTCGAGCCTGCACGCCCAGGGCTACAAGGACAACCCCACGGCCGAGATGTACGCCGTCTGCGACATCAACGCAGAGCTGCTCCAGCGGCGGGCCCGGGAGTGGGGCGCCCAGCAGGCGTACACCGACTACCGGCAGCTCCTGGCCGACCCCAAGGTGGATGCGGTCGAGGTGATCACGCCCCACCACCTGCACGTTGGGATCGGCGTGGCCGCCCTGGAGGCGGGCAAGCACGTCTCCATGCAGAAGCCCATGGCCATGAACGTGACGGAGTGCGACGCCCTCATCGAGGCAGCGCGCCGCTCGGGGAAGCTCTTTCGTGTCCTGGAGAACTTCCGTTACTACCCCCCGCTGGTGAGGGCCAAGGAGTTATTGGACTCGGGGGCCATCGGTGAGCCGCTCTCTATCCGCATCAAGATCGTCCAGGGGTCGATGGGCAAAGGCTGGAAGGTTCCGTACAGCCGGTGGGCCTGGCGGTTCGATGAGACCAAGAGTGGCGGCGGGCGGATCATGTTCGACTACGGCTCCCACTTCTTCGCCATCGCCATGTGGCTCCTGGGAGAGGTGGAGAAGGTCTACTCCTGGATCACCTACCGCCCGATCCGGCCTGAACTTGCGAAGCGCGGGGTGTCCCTCATCCGGGGGGTCGACCACGTCGTCGGTGCCGCCGGTGGGGGGAATGAGGAGGTCGCCGCCCCCGACGAATGGCTCATCGACAGCCCCGCCGTCGCCATCTGGAAGTACAAGAACGCGGAGAAGTACGGCACCTTTGAAGTCGTCACCTCCTACGATATTCAGGTGCCCTCCAAGTACACGCCGGAAGACGAGTGGGTGGAGCTGACGGGCAGCCGGGGCTTCATCTGGGTCACCCGGTGCACCTCGAACCTGCTCGACCGGCCACCCGTGGTGATGTACCGCGACGGCGTCACGACCGAGTTCTCCGACATGGAGACGGACTGGGGAGCAAGCTTCATCGCCGGCCTGCACGATTTCACGGATGGGATCATCCGAGGCCGCCAGCCAGCATTGACGGGGGAGGAGGGGAAGGTGGTCCTCCAGATCTGCCGCGCCGCTCAACTGTCGGCCAAAGAGGGTCGCGAGGTGCGCCCGGAGGAGATCCGCTAGACACGGCGGCCCCGTCGCCTCCGGGGGGGCAATCGCAGGGCAGCGGCAACCGAGGTGCGGGGGGGCCGCCGTTACCCGACCCAGAGGAGGGTTGGGTCGCCTCAAGGGATTTGTGCATCACGCCTTGATCTTCGTATCACCGGTAAACGAACCAGCACACCCCCTACCGATCGCCGCAATAGCCCTTCCAGGGACCGAGGCAAGCCGATCCGTTATGTGTGCCCACCGCGGCCCTGAATGAACCCAAACATTCTACCGCAAAGACCGCAAAGGCTCGCTCGGGTCGGGTAATTCCAGAGCCCTCTGGAAATAGCGGGCCTTTCTTTGCGCCCTTTGCGCACCAACGGCCGTTGGTACCGGCGGTCCAACTGTAACGTTCGGGATGAAACGGGGAGGGGGTACTCCTCGTATTAGTAAGTAGACACTCACCAATGAGGAGAGACGAAAACCGAAGCACCTGTAAAGATGATTGAAATCCCGGGAAGGAGGACTCCGATGCGAAAGATTCTCGCGATGACCTTGGTAGGCGGCCTGCTGTTGGCGACATTCCCCAGCGTGGCACTGGCAGGGGACAGCCACGCGGTCAGCAATCGATGGACAGGGGTCGCCATCGGCGCGGCGGCGGCTGTGGTTGGGGGCCTCTTCCTGAATGCCTTGCAGACCCCTGTCGCCGCTCCCCCGGCGATGTACGGCCCGCCGCCGGTGGTGTACGCCCCGCCACCCGTGGTTTACGCCGCCCCGCCCGCGGTTTACTATGCTCCGCCGCCGGTGGTCTATGCGCCGGCACCTGTGGTGGTATATCGCGGCTGGAGCCCTCCGGGGCACTGGGGGCAGGAGCACAACGAGCATGGGCGCGGCTGGCACCGCGATTGACTTCCCTGGACCGCTGCGAAGCCGCCTCTCCCGTGAAGAGAGGCGGCTTCTTTCCTGTGTGTGCGCCTTACGTTCCGCTCCGGAAATCTCTGATGACGTCTTTCGACAATATCAATTGCTTACAATACACTCTACACCCGGCCTGCACCGGCGCTTGCGCCTGAAACCCCACTTGCACGACCGACGGCCAATCCAGGCCAAACGCCCGCACGAACCGCCAGGCGTCCCCGGATGTGCGATAATGCATGCCGATGAGACTACCGATTCGCGTGATCCGTAGATGAGCTTCGGGTGTTCCGAGCAGTTCATTATTGGCGTCATCGGACCATGGGTTTGTCACCACAGAGACGATCGAGGTCTCTCCCGCGGGACTTCTCTCGACACAGAGTTTTGCCCACATCTGCTCGTCCCGCCTGATGGTGATGGCTCCGGCATCGCCAAAGGCGGTGCCTTCCATCTTGAGGTTCGCGGTCAGGCTGAAATCGCCGGACACTTCTGTATAGAGGAAGCAGGCTGTGTCCTTCGCCGGATAGCCGTGTTTCCGGAAGACATCGGTCTTCCCATCGGGCTCGACGAACAGCCCCTCAGCGGTGAAGTCCCATGCCGCGGGCTCGCTCCGCCACTTCAGCCCATTCGCCAGGCCTCTCCCCGAGCAATTCAGAAAGAGATTCATTGTGTGCTCAGCGCGCCAGGTGCTGGGTGGCGCCACACGCGTCCCGGACCATGAAGGTGTTCGTTTGCGCGAGGAGGCGGGGGCCGGCCATCGGGGGCCCCGCCAGTCGGGCACTCGTGTCGAAATCGGAGTGGAAGCGGTAGTTATAGTAGAGGTCGAAGCGCACCTCGGTCCCGGCGGTCTTCAGCCCGAGCTGGAACGGCGAGCTCTGGTTCGTGAGGATTTGGAGCTCCCGGGCCGCCCCGGCGCCCCGCGCGGTCGTCCGCTCTTGTCCGTCCACCCCCACCAATTCAAACTCCAGATACTGGATCGGCTGCGCCGCCCAGGGGTTCTTGGCAACCCCTTCCAGGCGCAACTGGTCCGACTCCGGCTGGAGGCAGTTCCAGAGCAGGACCACTTCCGAGCTCGCCACGCGATGGGTGAACGTCTCGGGGGGCGCGGCCGGCATGCTGCCCCTCTCGGATGTGTCCATCGCCGCACAGCCCGCCAGACTCGTCACCAGGGATACGGCCAGCAGGAATCGCCGCAACATGGAAGACCTCCCTCGCGCCGGGGCCGGACTCTTCCAGGCACCGGAGCATGCGCCGACCACGCCTGTGGTGAAGGCACGACAGCCCTCAATCGCCCCAGCCATCTCTCGCTCATCCACTATATCCGCGTAAGCCGCCTCCGGCAATCGCATCCCGCTGAGGGTGGCTCGCCTGCGCCGGTCGAGGTCTTCACGGTCGCACTCTTCGCTTGACACCGTGGGACGCCGTGGCATAAGAGTGTCGTCGATCGACACGGAGCCGGGTGAGCTCCCATCGAAAGCGCACCAGGGGGGGATTCCACCATGAGCGAAGAGCAGGAGATGTCCGTCCCGGTAGAGAACACGGCGCAGGCCTACCTTGAGCTGCTTCGGGCGCGAGGGATCGAGTATTTCTTCGGCAATGCGGGGACGGACTTCGGCCCGCTGGTGGATGGGTTCGCGAGGTTCGCGGCCGAGGGCAAGGAGCGGCCGCGACCGATCACGGTGCCTCACGAGTTCGTGGCCGTCAGCATGGCCCACGGCTTCACCATGTGCACGGGTCGGCCGCAGGTGGTGATGGCCCACACGATCGTCGGGACCGCCAACTGCGCCGGGGCCCTGATCAACGCCGCCCGCGCCAACATCCCCCTCTTCATGACGGCCGGCCGCACCCCTCTTGTCGAGTCGGGCCTCTTGGGGGCGAGGGATCTCTACATCCACGGGGCGCAGGAGGCCTTCGACCAGGCCGGGATGATTCGCGAGTTCCTGAAGTGGGACTACGAGCTGCGGAACTTCGTGCAGCTCGAGGCCGTCGTGGATCGGGCCCTGTCCGTCGCGATGAGCGAACCGCAGGGAATCGCCTATCTCACCCTTCCGCGCGAGATCCTGGCCGAGACGCAGACCGTGTTTCGGCTGAAAACGGGCTCGATCGATTCTCGACGTGAGCGGCTCCGGCCGGAGCTTGCGCTGGTGGAGAGGGCAGCGGCTCTCCTTGCCGAGGCCGAATCGCCTCTCCTGATCACCACGAGCCTTGGGCGGGACCCGGAGGCGCTGAGGGCCCTGATTGGGCTGTCAGAGGCCCTGGCCGTCCCGGTCGTGGAGTTCAACCCCACCCACGTGAACTTTCCCTCGAGTCATCCCCACCATCTCGGCTTCAACCCGGCCCCCTTCCTCGAGCGGGCCGATGTCGTCCTCGTGGTCGAGAGCGACGTCCCGTGGTTCCCCTCCCGGATGCGCGTGAATCCCCGCGCCCGGGTTGTTCATGTGGGCGGAGACCCGCTGTTTGCCCGCTACCCGATCCGGACCTTCCCTGCGGAGCTGGTCGTTCGAGGCGATGCCGCGGCCACGCTCGTGGCGCTGGCGTCCGGGGCGACGCATCACGCCGGCAATCACGAGGCGAAGATCGGCGCCCGCGGGGCGGCGCTCCGGGCCGAGCACGACGCCCAGCGCGCGGCGTGGCAGGGGACCGCCTTGGCGGCCCAGGAGGCGTCCCCCATCGATTTCGAGTGGCTCTCGCGGTGCATCGGCGAGGTGGCGGGAGAGGACACCATCCTCGTCAACGAGTATGACCTTCGCCTGACGCAAGTCTCTCGCGACCAGCCGGGCGCCTTCTTTTCCCATTCCCCTGCCGGCTGTCTCGGCTGGGGTGTCGGAGCGGCCCTGGGGGCCAAGCTGGCTCATCCGGACCGGACGGTGATCGCGACGGTGGGGGATGGCGCCTACATCTTCAGCGTGCCGACGGCGGCCCACATGGTCAGCGCCACCTACGACCTCCCGATCCTGGTGGTCATCTTCAATAACGGATGTTGGGGCGCAGTTCGCAAGACCACGGAAGCCCTCTTCCCGCAGGGGTGGGCGGCGAAGACGGGAGTCTTTCCCCTCAGCGACCTCACGCCGTCTCCGGCCTATGAGAAGATCGTCGGGGCGCACGGCGGGTATGGGGAGCGGGTGGAGAGGCCCGACCAGGTGCGTCCGGCCTTGCGGCGCGCGCTGCGGGCAGTGCAGGAGGAGAGGCGGCAAGCGGTGCTCAACGTGATCTGTCGGCGCGAGTAGTTGTAGTTGTGGAGCTATCCCAGCAGACGTGGGGCGCGGAGCGCAGGCGAACGCGCAGAGCGCGTAGACTTCCTCTCAACAACGAACCGGTTTCCAATCCCGCATGGAGGTACACCGTGGTCGAGTTCAGGAACTGCCAAGTTATTGACAACCATGCCCATGTCCTGGCGCCGAAGACGCAGACTCTCGAGCCGATCTGGCTCGCCCGGGAGTTCTTTCATGGCATGGCCGACTTGCGACACATGGGGGTCGTCCTGACCGCGGTCTGCCAGCTGGCTCGACTCTTCAAGTGCGAGCCGACGCTCGAGGCGGTCACCGCCGAGCGCAACCGCCGGACGGCGGAGGCGGGGCTTGGCGGCTACGCCAAGATGCTTTACGAGGACGCGGGCATCGTCGCCTCCGTCATGGATTCCGGGCTTCCCCTGAACGATCCCATCTTCGATCTGACCCCCGGCCGGAAGCTTCGGCTGTTCCAGATGGATCCTCTCGTGCAGAAGCTCCTGAAGTCCTGTGGCTCGTACACCGAGCTCCTCAAGAGCTTCCAGGCTGGCGTCGAGCGCGCTATCCGGCAGGACGGCTTCGTGGGTATCAAGTCCCACCCGGGCGAGCTCATCGGCCTCGGCACGCCGCCGGTGGAGGCGGACGAGGCCGAGCGGATCTTTCCCGCCGCCAAGGGCGGAGACGCCGAAGCCTTCCGGAAGTTCTACATGGCTGTCTGGCTGGCCACCATGCTCCAGTGCCAGGATCTGAAGATCCCGCTCCATATCCACACCGGGTTCACCGGGGGTCTCTGGGGCGGCCCCATCGCCCACACCGACCCGCTCCTTCTCGTCCCCATTTGCCGCCAACCCAGGTTCCTCCAGACGCGGCTGATTCTTCTCCACGC
Source organism: Candidatus Methylomirabilota bacterium (assembly GCA_026387775.1). Taxonomy (GTDB): domain Bacteria; phylum Methylomirabilota; class Methylomirabilia; order Methylomirabilales; family 2-02-FULL-66-22; genus 2-02-FULL-66-22. The sequence goes on from JAPLLC010000120.1 coordinate 15,383, forward strand.
GGGCTACCCCTGGATCCAGCATGCCGGCGCGATGGCCCATGCCTTCCCCCACGTCTGGGTGGACATCGGCTGGACGACCCCCTGGATCTCGCAGCGGATCGTCGAGTGCTACCGCGAGTTGATCGCGATGGCCCCGCTCTCCAAGCTGATGATCGGCAGCGGCGGTCACGGTTCGCCAGAGATCTCCTGGCTCGCCGGCAAGATGGCAAAGCTCGCCCTGGCCGAGGTCCTGACGGACGCCGTCCGCCTGGGGACCATGTGCGAGAAGGACGCCGAGCGGACGGGGCGGATGATCCTGCACGACAACGCCGCCCGGCTGTACGGCCTGCCATCGTAGACGATCGCAGAGGGTGCGATTCCTGCTCCGCACCGGGGCCGTCCCGCCGACGACGGTCCTGCGCCGAGTCGCCGCCGTGGGGTTGCACGCGGATCATGGCGGAACATTGAAAGCGTTGCGGAATCCTCGGCGAAAGGCGTGCGGAGGGGAGTCCTATGCGCTATTTCCGATAGCAGCGCTGCACGTCCATTTCATGACCATAACTGACGGTCTGGAATTTTCTTCAGAAGGCGTCGTCGACCTTTCTTAACGCCGAATTCGGTTTGGCGGCACGATAGCGTCCAAGTTGCCTCGGCCCGCCGTTGTACGCGGAATAGGTCCCTCGGGCCAGGTTTCCCCCTTCATGCTTGTCTTCGCCCTTCCGGATGGCGTGGCGCGCCAAATAGTAGAGCAGGATCTCACTCCCCGAATTGCCGTTGTAGGTGATGTCGCCGCTCAGCCCGGTGAGATCATACACCGCGCGCCACGTGTTGCGATTGACCTGCATGAGGCCCAGGTCCCCTGTCGCCGAGGTCATCGGGGTAACATTCTTCCCTTGCTTGACAAATTGGCGCCAGCAGGTCTCCTGCCAGGCGGCGGCAAAGACGATCTGGCAATAAAGGGGCTTGTACTGGTCGGCCAGCTTGTGCTTCTCTGCGGCCCGGTCACTGGACTTCACGAGCAAGCTCCTCACCCTCAGGAGATACGCCGGCAGCTGTTTCTCGTCGGGCACCCATTTGATGGGGGGCGTTGCCACGTTCGTCACTTTCAACTGAATTCGTCCCACCCGGTCACCCGTAGGCGTATTGGGGCAAGTGGCTCATGCGGCACGCCGGCTACCGTCCGGCCGTGCGTGGCTCCCCATCGATCGCAGTGCTCCTTCCACCAGGAAAACAGAACGGCCCTTGGCGACGCAGACAATCGCCAAGGACCGGATGGAGACACTGTCGGAAAGCTGGACATTTCTGACCCCCTGCCTGACTCGTGCGGGAGGTTCACGGATAATCCGGCGAACCATAGCGCCGCCCGCTCGCCCCGGTCAAGGGAATTCCGGCACCTGCCCGGCAGGACGTCAGGGGTATGGGTGATAGAGGGTGTCGACGATATTTTGGAGACCCGTTGGTTCTGAGACAACTTCTTGTGCTTACGTTGCCGCCCCATTCGGGTCAAGGGCAACAGGGGGAGGCAGTCCGGCCTACGCCATTGCTGGGGCCACGGCGAGCCCTAGGCCTCTTCGTAAGCCTTTAGGAAATCCTCACGGGAGATGTCTGACTGCCTGCAGATGGTACGGAGGGTGGGCCCTTTGATCTTGGGATGATTGGGCATCGTCAGCGGGGTAACAGTCCCGTCGGTATTCCGGCGCTGCAAAGCAACGTGTGAACCCTCGCGCACCAACTCGAAGCCCAGTGTCTGCAATGCCCGGAGCACCCGCGCCTTGGGTGCGTCTACTGGGAACTTCCCCATGAGTCAGACCGTCGCTTCGGCCACGAAGGCTTCCAGCACCGGCTCATCCACGTCCAGCGCCTCGGGCCCAAAGGTCTCGAGGTGGAACCGGATTGCCGACTTCACGTCGGCAAGCACCTCCTCGTACGAATCCCCTTCTCCGACCACGACGCCCTTGATCCCTACCGGGTAGGCTACGTATCCGTCCGGATGCTTTTCGATGATAATCTTGAGATTCTTCATGGGCCGCCACCTCAAGGATCGTATGGTGCCGGGGGAGGGAATCGAACCCTCATGAGGCAAGCCTCGCGGGATTTTGAGTCCCGTGCGTCTACCAGTTTCACCACCCCGGCATGGAGAGAGCCATACTTTTAGGCCAGACGTCCTGGCGTGTCAAGGCGAAACGGGGGACTGCGAATTTCGAATTGCGAATTGCGCGATTTGAGAGGGAGGGGCGACGGCACGTTACTCGCTGCGCGTTGAACGGTGAACGTCCGAGGGATAGTCTCAGATTGGGCGAATTGCGCGGCAAAGACGCTGGTCGATGATCCGTGGTCGCCGAAGAAGTCGGGCCGGAGGGGATTTTTCGCTTGACGTGGATGCCCCTGCATGGTTTCATAACACCCCTTGAGCATCACGGGGCTGTGGCGCAGTTGGGAGCGCGCCTGACTGGCAGTCAGGAGGTCAGGGGTTCGAATCCCCTCAGCTCCACCACCAAGAAGACCGAGACCATGCAAATGGTCTCGGTCTTCTTTTTCCCACCTCACACGCCTTCCGCCAGTGCGCGGGCGCGACTCAGGATCTCGCGGACGGCATCCTCGTGCGAGGCGCGCTCGGCCGCAGACAGGGGCGGAGGCACCGCGCTCAGCCGTCCGAGATAGCCCTGGCAGGCCAGGAATAGCTCCTCTGCCAGGTCGCTGATTCGCTCAAAGAGCGGAATGGGCAGGCAGAGCCACCCGTCGATCAGGCCGTTCCCCATCCAGTCGACCAAGCCTCCCAGGATTTGCTCGGCCGCCTCCACCTTGCCTTCGCGGGCGACCCGAACAAAAAGATCCCCCCAGCGCTCCAGGTCGTCGGTGAGGCGCCGTCGGGCCTCCTGAGGGGTGCGATCCAGGAAAGGAACGGAAGAGTCCTTGCTCATGGCTGACGACTCGCACTCTCCGGTGCATAGAGCGCAAGGGCGGCGAAGCTGACCGTACCGCTCGGATCGGGCCACTGGCCGTAGCGGAGGAGGCGCCCCCCCACTTCCCCCAGGGCCCGCAGGGCAGCGTACACGGGCGGCAGTCCGCAGATCCTCCGGCGGTCGCCGTCTCGCGCCACCGCCCGGAAGAAGCCCTCGGCGTCCCCGGCTTCGACCGAGCACAGCATCTCCCGGTCCGCCGCCTCCACCGTGCGGAGCGCGCCGGGCGTGAGTGGCCGCGGATCGTCGAACTGGGGTCCCACGTGGGCCAGGTCCGCACTGGCGATGACGACCGTGCGTCCCCCTTGCGCGCGGAGGACGTCGCCGAGAGCGTCGAGGAACTCCCCCGCTTCATCTCCCGGACCGGGCGGACGACGCTCCTCCACGAAGCGATGGAACGACCCGCACAGGATGGGGACGATGCGCACGGGGCGGTCCGCGGGCACCAGATGTCGCAGGAAGACGCATTGAAACTCGATGGAGTGCTCCCCGCGATGGGCGAACTCGTCCTCCAGATACCGCTCCCCGGTCCGCAGGTGCAGCGCCTCCACGAAATCTCGATCAACCTTCGCCGGCCCCAGCGGAGTCCCGAAGTCCTTCCGCGTCAGCGCAAACGGCCTCGCGATAGGAACATGGACCGTCCCCAGGATCACCCAGCGGTCCACCGGCAGGGCTCCCGCGAGCTCCCGGTAGCCCCAGGCGTAGCATGGGCCGCCACGCGCGAAGTCGATGTGCGGAACAATCAGGCCGGCCAGGCGATCCGCCTGCGGGCTGGGAGGCGCGGCTTGGGGGCCGCCCTCGGCATCGAAATAACCGTCCAGCTCCGTCCGCAGAGCTTCCGGATCGGCGGGATAGCTCGTCCCCGCCAGGCGAGCGGGCCGATCGGGAGCGCGGCGAAATTCCGTCTCCATTGACGCGCGGTGTCCGGCGAACCGCAGGCTGTCCAGAAGCAGGTGATCGTCCAGGGACCGGATGACATCCAGGAGCTGCTCCCGAAGGAGCAGGACACCGAAACGGTGGGCGAAGGCCTCCTGGATGTCGAGGAGGGAATTCTTTCCGTCGAGCAGGTCGAGGAGGGCCGCGGTCTGGGGCGGCACGGACACTACCGCGTCGGTGTAGTGCAGGGGATCCCGCAGGCAGAGGACCTGCCGCCCCTGAACCGTGACAGGAAATGCCTCCAGGGGGCGGAGTCGCGGATACTCGTTCCCGTCGTCACCCGATGCGGTCATCGGAACCGTCCATCCCTAGCCCTGGGGGTCCCGGCGGCCTCCCCCCCAACAAATTGATTGACAGGAGACCCCGAGCCGGGTATCCTCCCGCTACCTTATCCAACTAATCGTAGTCGTTTTGCCTCAGTCGGACGCCTCGTCGATCTGTTGTATCAACCGGATTTATTCATTCCTATCATCCCTCAGAGGCGGACGTAGCACAGTTTGACCCGGTCTGTCTTGGATCAAGCCCGTGCGAGGTCTTTACGTCGCGCTCTAACCAATCGGCACTACCCCAGGGTGAAGCGTTCACGCCGTCATGACGTGCTGTTGCTGATCCCGGACGGACAGGAGGCAGTTGGCCATGTCCATCGAATATGCGCTAGTCCAGTTCGACATAACCCTTGCCAATCCCGCGGATCAGCCTGTCACGATGGCAGTCTCGGCTCGCACATGGTGGTCCCTTTCCCGGATCGCCTTTGGCTGTCTCTTGCTCATGTATCTGGTGGGGTGTTTCCAGGATTTCCAGCGGGTGCGGGATCTCAGGGCGGAGCCGTCGCTGTCCTCCAAGGTCATCATCACCAAGCGCGAGGCATGGGAGCGCGTCCACCCTCGCCACGCCCGACCCACCGGAATGGCTGCCGCCGCCCGAGCGTGGAGGCCTGAGGTCGTCCAGCCATTGCCCGATCCCCCCGACGACGCTCGCCTGGTGATGCTGGACTTCTGATCAGAGGCTGTCCGGCTCCACGACGACCTTTGCCGTCTGGCGGAGCTGTAGAACCCAGTCGGCGACGACTGCCTCGCGCTTGCCGAGCAGGACCTGCGTCTGGAACGTCGGCTTTTCCTTCTCGAATTCTTCGGCGGACGGCTCCTGCTGCGACTCGAGCCGAAGGAGGTACGACGCCTTCTGCCCGTTCACCAGCGGGCTCATCTCGCCGGGCCTGAGCGCGATCGCGGCTTGACGGAACGCTTCGGGATCGGGGATCCCCTGGGGCGGGGCCGTGGCCGGGAAGGGGCCGTACGTCTTGACCTGCGCGCCGGACTCCCGGCCGGCGGCGGACAGCGTCTTCCCCGTGCCCACGGCCACCGTGATCGTCTCGGCGAGCTTCTTTCCATCGTCCCCGGCGGGGAGCTGGGCGACCTCGACGGTGAGCTGCCGCCTGACCTGCCGGAAGATCTCGCGCGCTTCGGCTTCTGACACCTTCACCGAATCCCGGATCAAGCTCTCGACCTTCCGCTCGGTGAGATCGCGGCCCATCTCTCTCTCGAACCGCTCCGGGGTGAAATTGTTCGCCTTGAGGACGGCCAGATAGCGCTGCCGACTGAATCCGTCCTTCCCTCCAAAAGCGGGGATCTGCTGGATCTCGGCCGTCAGCTCGTCCGGCCCGACCCTGAGGTTCTTCCGCTCCGCGTACTGCTGGATCAGGGCCCGCCGGATCAGACGGTCCAGCACCTGCTGCTTGAGGTTGAGAGATTCGAGCAGCTTCTCGTCCAGCTTGTCCCCGAAGAGCTGCTTGTACGTTTCCACCTGGCGGCGGTACGCCTCGCGATATTCGTCCAGGGGGATCTCGACGTTCCCCACCACGGCGGCGACCCCCCGGCGGCCCAGTTCGCCCGGCGTGGACCCGACCCCCCACACCATGAAGATGGTCCCGACGAACGTCACCACGACGACGATCATGACGCCCTTGACAAATATGGCGCTGCCCTCACGCATCGTTTTCAGCATACGATTGTCCCTTCTTTCCAGCGAGGTCTGAAGCGCAACATACCGCATCAGGCGCACGATTTGCAAGGGCTTTCCGACAGTCCAACCTCGCAATACTGCTTGTGTTTTCCCGGGGCGTATGTTAAAGACACACACGGTTGGTATTGAAACTGCAAGTAATACGGCTTTCCTCTGCGGGGGAGCCGGAAAGGAGATAATATGGTCTTCGATTGGCTCTTTGGGATGTTCTCCAACGACCTTGCGATCGATTTGGGAACGGCGAACACCTTGATCTACGTCAAGGGGAAGGGGATCATCCTCAGCGAGCCGTCGGTTGTCGCCATCAAGAAGGGCACCAACCAGGTATTGAAGGTGGGCAAGGAGGCCAAGGAGATGCTGGGCCGCACCCCCGGCAGCATCGTGGCCATCCGCCCCATCAAGGACGGAGTCATCGCCGACTTCGACGTGACCGAGCAGATGATCCGCGCCTTCATCCTGAAGTCGCACAACCGGAAGGCGCTGGTTCGACCGCGGGTCATCGTGGGCGTGCCGTCGGGCATCACGCAGGTGGAGAAGCGGGCCATTCGTGACTCCTGCGATCAGGCCGGCGCCCGCGAGGTCTATCTGATCGAGGAGCCCATGGCCGCGGCCATCGGTGCGGGCCTCCCCGTGCAGGAGCCCAGCGGCAGCATGATCGTGGACATCGGCGGGGGCACCACCGAGGTGGCCGTCATCTCGCTTTCCGGCATCGTGTACAGCCAGTCGGTTCGCATCGCCGGCGACGAGATGGACGAGGCGATCATGCAGTACCTCAAGCGGAAGTATAACCTGCTGATCGGTGAGCGCACCTCGGAGAACATCAAGATCCAGATCGGCTCCGCCCATCCGTTCGACGAGCCGCGGAAAATGGACATCAAGGGCCGCGACCTTGTGGACGGCATTCCTAAGACCCTCTCTATCGTCGACGCCGACATCCGCGAAGCCCTGCACGATACGGTGTACGCCATCATAGACGCGGTCAAGACCGCCCTGGAACGAACCCCGCCCGAGCTTTCGGCCGACATCGCCGAGAAGGGGATCGTCCTGGCGGGCGGCGGCGCGCTGCTCCACGGCTTGGACACCCTCATCTCCCTGGAGACGCACCTGAAGGTTCGGGTAGCCGACGATCCTCTCTCGTGCGTGGTGCTGGGGACCGGCAAGGTGCTGGACGAGTTGGATCTCTTAAAGATGGTCTGCCTGGAGCCGTAAGATCGCCTGATGCGACTCCGGGCGGGAGGACCGAGGGGGTCTTGTGAGCATCCTCTGGCGGCTGCTGGCTAAGTATCGGCGGGCTATCATCCTGGCCGTCGCGCTGGTGATGGCCTTCCTGCTCATGACGCTCCAGGTGCGCCACGATCGCGCCGTGGTTTCCTTCACGCGCCAGGCCGTCCTCTTCCTGATCTCCCCTGTCATCAAAGTCACGGCCGTGACCGTGAGCAGCGTCTCCCGGGTGTGGGGGGACTATGTGGACCTCCGCAACCTGCGCGAGGAGAGTCTGCGCCTGACCCGCGAGTCGGCGGTGCTCCAGCGGCGCATCAGCTATCTCGAGGAACAGGCCCTGGAGACCCAGCGTCTACAGGGCCTCCTGGCCATGAAGGAGATCTCTCGGGCAGAATTCCTGGCGGCGCGGGTCGTGGGCAAGGATGCCACCAACTGGTTCAAGACCGTCCTGATCGACCGCGGCAGCCTGGTAGGCATCCGTCGCAACCTGCCGGTCGTGGCCCCGGACGGCCTGGTGGGTCGCGTGGTCGAGGTCACGCCGACCGCAGCCAAGGTCCAGCTCATCACCGATCCGGTCAGCGCGGCCGGCGGCCTGATCCAGCGGACCCGGGTGACCGGGATCGTCTCCGGCGGCCTCGGTGCCGGCCTCAAGGTCCGCTACCTCCCCCTCATGGCGGACATCGTAATCGGGGATGAGGTGGTCACCTCGGGCATGGGCGGCGTCTTCCCGAAGGGAATCCCGCTGGGACGGGTTATCGCCGCCGAACGGCGGAGCGGGGCGCTCTTCCAGGAAGCGACACTGGCCCCCAAGGTGGACCTGTCCCGCCTGGAAGAGGTTCTGGTCCTGATGGGGACGGAGTCCCGCGACGGATTCGAGACCGGGGGCGTTCGTCAGCCATGAGGGTGTTCCTCCTGAGTCTCATCGCCTGCGCAGCGGCTCAGACGGTCCTCCTGGACTCTCTGAGCGTGGGCGGGGTGCGCCCCGATTGCTTCCTCCTGCTGGTGCTCTGCTGGAGCCCCCGCGTGAGGCCGGAGTTGGCGACGATTCAAGGTTTCTGCGTCGGTCTCTGCCAGGACGCCCTCTCGGGCGGTCCCCTGGGTCTCAAAGCATTCACTTACAGCCTGCTGGGGTTCCTTACCGCTCTCCTCAGCCATGATTTGTTCACCGACAAGCCGCTGGCCCAGTTCTGGCTGCTGCTGGTCGGCGCCGCCAGCGCAGGTGCGCTTTCCTTCCTGCTCTTGAGCTTTTTCACGGGCCTGACCCCGCTTCTGCCGGCACTGTGGGTGATCGTGCCCGAGACTCTCTACACCGCCGTGGCAGGTTTCCTGTTCCTCCGGCTGCCCTGGGTGCGCGTCGCCCTCGCCCGAACCACATGAGACTCCGTGCGCCGACCCCTCACCCCGTCCAGGCCCTGCCGATCCGCCTCCGCAGGGCGATGGTCTGCGTCGGCATCGGCTGCCTGATCCTCCTGCTTCGCCTCTGGTACCTCCAGATCCTGGAAGGGGACCGCTACTTCACCCTCTCCACCAACAACCGCCTGCGGCTCCGGGTGGTCGAGGCCCCGCGGGGTTTCATCCTCGACCGCAACGGCGAGGCGATGGTGGAGAACCGACCCACCTTCGACCTCTATGCCACTCCCGAGGATGTGACCAACCCGGTGGAGGCGACGGGGGTTCTGGCGGGCATCCTGCAGATCCCGGCCTCGGAGATCGAGGCCCGTCTGGCGGAGGGCCGGACCCGGTCCTATCAGCCTCTCCTCCTCCGCAAGGACCTGGACGAGGCCATGATGGTAGCCGTGGAAGAGCGGCGTATCGATCTCCCCGGCATCAACCTGCGCATCCGCCCGGTGCGGGCCTATCCCAGCGGGGGGACGGCGGCCAACCTGCTCGGCTACGTGAGCGAGGTGAATCAGTCCCAGCTCCAGCGCGAGGAGTATCGGAACTTCCGCCCCGGCGAGAACCTGGGCCAATCCGGTGTTGAGCGGCGCTTCGACGCCTTCATCCGCGGCGTGGACGGGGGGGAGCAGATCGAAGTGGATGCCCGCGGTCGCGCCCTCAGGCTGGTGAACCGCGACGAGCCCAGCTCCGGCTCGAACGTGTTTCTCACCATCGACCGGAAGATCCAGGAGGCGGCCGAGGCGGCCTTCATCGGGAAGAAGGGGACCGTCGTCGCCATGAATCCCACGACCGGCGAGATCCTGGCGATGGTCAGCCGGCCCTCCTTCGACCCCAACCTCTTCGCGCAGCGCCTCTCGGGCGAGGAGTGGAGGCGGATCGCCACCGACACCAGCCACCCCTTGCAGAACCGCGCCTTCCAGGCTCAGTACCCGCCCGGCTCCATCTTCAAGCTGATGGTGGCCATCGCCGGTCTGGAGAGCGGGGCCCTCATCCCGGAGACCAGATTCAACTGCCCGGGCCAGTTCTATCTGGGCAATGTGAAGTTTGACGACTGGAAGAAGGGCGGTCACGGGACACTCGACCTCCCGGGCGCCATCGTCAACTCCTGCAATGTGTACTTCTACCAGGCGGGCCTGCGCGTCGGGATCGACGAGATCGTCCGCGTCTCCCGGGCCTTTGGTCTGGGCGAACCGCCGGGCCTCGGCCTCGGGGACGAGGCCAAGGGCAACCTCCCCAACCCACAGCCCAGGAGGAGAGGCCAGCCGAACTGGACCGCGGGCAACACCGTCATCGCCAGTATCGGCCAGGGCATGGTGGTGACCTCGCCGATGCAGATCCTCGCCATGGTCTCCGCCATCGCCAACGGCGGGACGATCTACCGGCCCTTCGTGGTCAAGAAGATCGTCTCGCTCTCAGGCGACGTCCTCGAAGAGTACGAACCGGAGGCAATGCGCCAGGTGAACGTCAAGCAGGAGACCCTGGCATTCATACGGCAGGCCATGCTCGGCGTCGTGAATGAAGGCACCGGTCAGCGGGCCAAGGTGCCCGGACTACCGATCGGAGGAAAGTCCGGCACGGCCCAGGTGGTGAAGAAGGGGGAAGAGAAGCGACAGGCCGACCTGAAAGACCACGCGTGGTTCGCCTCGTTCGCCCCCGTGGACAATCCTCAGCTCGCCGTGGTTGTCCTGGTGGAGAACGGGGGCTTCGGCGGCCAGATGGCCGCCCCGGTGGCCAAGGCGGTTTACGAGGCCGCCTTCAAGGACCGGCTGCCCGGCGCCCGCCAGGCCATCGTCGAGTCGAAAGAGGTCGAGGACGAGGACTGAGGGCTCTTCCATGTTCGATCGCCGCCTGCTGACCTACTTCGATTGGGGCTTCGCCTGCACCATCTTGGGAATGGCGTGCCTTGGCGTGCTCTCCATCTACAGCGCCAACGCGCTGACCACCTCTCCCTTCCGGCAGACCCTGCACCTGCGACAGCTCACCTGGCTGGCCGCCGGCCTGGTCGTCCTGTTCCTTGCATGCACGGTGAGCTACCGGAACCTGTCCCGCTTCGCATACGTCATCTTCGGGGCGAGCGTGCTCATGCTCCTCGTGGTCCTGGTCCTGGGCAAGGCCGGCCTGGGGGCCCAGCGCTGGATTCGCATCGGGGGAATCGCCTTCCAGCCATCCGAGTTCACGAAGCTCAGCCTGGTGCTCTTCCTGGCCCGGTATTTCGACGACCACCGCGAGACGCTCCACCAGCCCAAGACCATGCTGCTCCCGGCGGGTCTCACGCTGCTCACCGCCCTCCTCGTCCTGAAACAGCCGGACCTTGGGACGGCCCTGCTCCTCGTCTTCATCAGCCTCAGCATGATGCTCCTGCTGGGTCTCCACTGGCGATACCTGCTCCCCCTGGCAATCGGGGGCGGCGTCCTGACCCCCCTGATGTGGACCCTCCTCAAGGATTACCAGCGCCGCCGCATCCTGGTTTTTCTCAACCCCGAGATCGACCCCCTGGGGGCCAGCTACCACATCGCCCAGTCCAAGATCGCCGTCGGCTCGGGCGGAGCCTTTGGCAAAGGGTGGCTGGCCGCCTCGCAGAGCCAGCTCAACTTCCTCCCCATGAACCACACCGACTTTCTCTTCGCCGTCCTGGCGGAACAGTGGGGATTCGTCGGATGCCTGCTGGTCCTGCTGGTATACGTCTATCTCATCACCAGGGGATTCCAGATCGCCATGGAATCTGCCGACTTCTTCGCCAGCCTCCTGGCCACGGGAATCTCGGCCATGCTGGCCATCCAGGTCTTCATAAACGTGGCCATGGTCCTGGGCATGCTGCCGGTCGTGGGCATCCCCCTCCCCCTCTTGAGCTACGGCGGTTCCTCCCTGCTCGCAACCATGCTGGGCCTCGGGCTCCTCCTCAACATCCACATGCGAAGGTTCATGTACTAACAGGCTGCTGAAAAAGGCCCATCTGCGGCGTTGGCTTGCTCGGGCACTCGCTGCGGCGTACCCAGTGTACGCCTGGACCCACCTGCGGTGGGTACCCCGCCCATCGCGCGCCGCCTTGCATCTGGACCTTTTTGAGCAGCCTGGGCGAGAGCGGGCTTCTTCGCAGTCTGTTCGCCTGCCGTCAGCCGTCGGCTTCAGGCCGGGACCGACGCGGCGGCGCCTATCTCACTGTTGACCGCCGGACATCGGTTGTGCGGAAAGGTGAAGCGGCGTGTGTCAGAGCCTGCCGGTGAGTTCGTCGAAGTGGTGGATGGTGATGTCGGGGCGGATGTCCTCGGAGGTTGCACCCGGCGGGGCGATCCAGATCGTTCGCAGGCCGACCCCCTGCGCCCCGCGCACGTCGGAGTTGAGGCTGTCGCCGACCATGGCGGCGTCCTCGGGGGGGACGCCGAGCCGGGCGAGCGCCACCCGGAAGAGGTGCGGCGCGGGTTTCCCGATGACCTCGGGGCGGACGCCCGCCGCCGTCGCCACCGCCTCGACCATCGCCCCGCAGCCCGGGAAGAACTCCCCGGCCTCGACGGGCAGGCGCGGGTCCAGATTCACCGCCACGAAGGCGGCCCCGCGCCGCACCGCGCGCGAGAGGGCGGTGAGCTTCTGATAGTCGAAGCCGAAATCGTGGCCGATCGCCACCACCTGCGCCTCGGCGTGGGCGTCGAGCGGCACCAGGGCATGGCCCGCCTCGGCGAGGAGACGGCGGAGACGCTCGGAGCCGATGGCGAGGACCCGGGAGGGGCCGAAGCGCTCCCGGATGAACGGACCGGTGATCTCCGCGGCGGACAGCATCTCTTCCGGAGCGGCCAAGACTCCCAGCCGCGTGAGCTTCGCCAGCAGCTCGTCTCCTGCCTCGCGGGAGTTGTTGGTGAGAAACAGGACCTTCCTGCCGGCCGCCCGCAGCTCCTGCAGAAATTCCCGCACGCCCGGCAGCAGGGTGTTCCCGGTGTACACGCATCCGTCGAGATCGAAGATGAAGGCGCGCAGCGAAGTGAAGTCCATGATGAGAGGGCGCTCCAGACCGCCCGGAATGGATCAGAACGAGGAGGCCGCCATCTCCGAATCCGTGAGGACGTCCCGGGGGGAAAGATCCACGCCGGCTTCGGAGAGGTGACAGGTGTCGTTGACCAGGACCACGCGACGGACGTCTCGGTCCAGCTCGATCTGGTTGACGGCCGTGTTGTCCTGCTTGATCCGGAACAGAGCCCGCATGTCCAGTCCCAGAACATGGCACAGGAGCGCCTTCACGACGCCGCCGTGGGAGACCAGGATGCCGTCGGCTCCCGGCCGGGACTCCCGCATCCGCGTGAAGGCGCCGACCACCCGGGCGAAGAACACCTCCAGGTTCTCGCCCCCCGGAGCCGGATGCGCCAGCGGATCGGCGAGCCAGCGCTCGTAGGTGCCGGGGAAAGCCGCCTGGATCTCCGCCACGGTCATCCCTTCCCATCGGCCCAGACGCATCTCGCGGAAGTCGGGCTCCGGCACGATGGGAAGATTGAACGCCCCGGCGATCCGCTCGGCGGTCTCGGACGCCCGGCGCAAGGGGCTCGTGTAGACGGCCGCCGCGGACTTCGGGAGGCGGGCCGTGAGGCCGGCCACCAGGAGGTCGGCCTGCCGCCGCCCGCGGGAACTCAGCGCGGGGTCCTGGTTTCCCTGGATCCTCCGCTCCCCATTCCATACCGACTCCCCGTGACGAATCAGCACGTATCTTGGCACGATCGCCCCTTGTCTCTTGTCCCTCGCGCCCTCTCCATTTTCCTCTCCCTGGCTCGCGGGGAGATGGCGGGGTGAGAGGGGTCGGTCAGGCGCTCACCCGCGCCCCGGATTCGTCGTACCAGTGCAGGGCGGCGAACACGAGGCCGCACCGGTCTCCTTCGCCGAACAGAGGCTTGCGCACGTTCCGCTGCACCCGGACCTCGGTCGGGCCGACCTTCACCACATAGTCGATGATATCGCCCAAGAGGACCCGGCGCGTGACAACCCCGCGCACGCCCCCGGTCGGGACCATCTCGATCTCCGCGGGCCGGCAGGCCAGTGTGGGCGGCTTTCCCGCCGCGTGAGGCGGGACGACGGCCGTCACCGGACCCGCCGGTCTAGTCCCCGCAAGAAAGACCTTCCCATCCGCGACCTCGACGTCGAGGAAGTTCGACAGGCCGATGAAGCTGAAGACGAACTTGTTGGCGGGTTTGAGGTAGACGTCGACCGGCGTATCGTCCTGCTGGATCAGGGCCCCGAAGTCCATCACCACGATCCGGTCGGAGAGGGCCATGGCCTCGGCCTGGTCGTGGGTGACGTAGATGATCGTGAAATTGAACCGCTTCTGCAGTTCCTTGATCTCGAACCGCATCACCTCGCGCATCTTCGGGTCCAGATTCGAGAGCGGCTCGTCCAGCAACATGACCGTGGGATTGAACGAGATGGAGCGTGCCAGCGCGATCCGCTGCTTCTGCCCGCCCGACAGCTCGTTCGGGTAGCTGTCCCGGGCATCCAGCAGGCCCGTGTAGGTCAGCGCCTTGGTCGTCTTTTCCCGGATCTCCGCCCGGGACAGACCCCGGATCTGCAGTGGGAAGGCCACGTTGTCGAACACGCTGAGATGCGGCCAGACGGCGAAAGCCTGGAAAACCATGCCGAAGTCCCGCTTCTCCGGCGGCAGGTAGTAGTTCTTGAAGCTGGAGGAAATGACGCGATCTCCAACCAGGATCTCGCCCTCGTCCAGGTCCTCGAAACCGGCCAGCATGCGGAGTGTCGTCGTCTTCCCACAGCCGGAGGGGCCGAGAAAGGAGATGCACTGACCGCGCGCGACCTCGAGGCTCAGCTTGTCGACAGCTACGACGCTCCCGAATCGCTTGGTGATATCCCGCAGGATCACGTGCGCCATTCTCACGCCCCTCCGCCGCCGATCTTGGTGGTGCCGGTGACGCGCTTGATCACCCAGTGCCCGACGATGATGATCAGGAGCGCCACCGCCGCGAGGGCGGCGGCGTACACCGTCTCGCCATCCTCGTTGAGCGCGTAGATGGCCACGCCGATGGTGCGGGTCGTAGGCCCGTAGAGGAGCACCGATGTGGTCAACTCCCGCAGCGCCGGCAGGAAGATCAGGAAGAACGCCGCCACCATCCCCGGCTTGATCAGGGGCAAGACCACGTCCTTCATCGCCTGCCAGTGGGTGGCGCCGCAGGCCCGCGCCGCCTCTTCCAGCGAGTCGCCGACCTGCTCCAACGCGGCCGAGGTGGATTTCAGGGCGAAGGCCATGTAGCGGGCGATGTAGGCCACGAAGATGATCCAGGCCGTGTTGTAGAGGTTCACCCCGAACTTCCCGCTCCACATCAGGATCACGCCCAGCGCGATGACCGTCCCCGGCACCGAGAAGGGCAGCAGCCCCAGGAACTCCAGCAGGAACTTGCCCCGCACCCGCATCTTCACGATCACATAGGAGATCAGGGTCCCCACCAGCATCGTCACCAGGGCCGCCGCCAGCGACAGATAGAAGCTGTTCCAGATGGCGTCCCTGGTCAGCTTCATCGTGAACAGGATGTAAGTGAAGTTGTGCAGGGTCATGTTCTCGAGGTTGAAGCTGAGCCCGTAGGTCTTGAGCAGCGCCACCAGAAAGATCGTGACCGTCGGCAGGAGCACCGTGACGGCGATATAGAGGACGCTGAAGGCAAGCAGCGGGTACTTGAGGCCGCGGAGCTTGAGGAGCATCGGCCGCACACTCTTGCCCGCGATGACCTGGAAGCGGCCTGCCGTCAGGATCCGGTTCTGGGAGTAAAGGATGAGCGCGGCGGCGATCACCAGGATGGAGGACAGGATCGTCCCCGCCCGGATGGCCTCGAACCGGCCGCCGCTGGCGTAGATCTTCTGATAGATGAGGGTCGGGATGTTGAAGATGCCGGATTCCGTCCCCAGGACCGCGGGGACGCCGAAGTGGGCCAGCGAGTAGAGCGCGACGAGCAGCGCCCCCGCGGCGATGCTGGGCATCATCAATGGCAGCGTGATCCGGCGGGTGATGGTGAGCAGACCCGCCCCAGAGATCCGCGCCGACTCCTCCAGCGTGGGATCCATCCGCTCCAGCGCCCCGGAGACCTGGATGAAGACGAACGGGAAGAGGTACATGCTCTCGACGGCGATGATCCCGCCCAGGCTGTAGATGTTGAAGAGGGGCTGCTCCGTCCCGAGGAGGCTCATCAGCCACTTGTTGACCAGGCCGGAGCGCGGCGACAGCAGCATCTTCCAGGCGATGGCCCCGATGAAGGAGGGGAGCATGAAGGGGACCAGGAAGAGCAGCTTCATCGTCTCCTTGAAGGGAAGGTCGGTCCGCGAGACGAGCCAGGCGAAGAAGACCCCCAGGATGGTGCTCATCACCGTCACCGCCCCCGCGATGACCAGAGAGTTCACGACCGCCTGGAAGACGTCGGGCTGGCTCAGGACCTGGATCACCCCCGCGATGTTCAGCCCCCCGTCCACCACGAAGGCAGTCCAGAGGATGAGCAGGATCGGGACGGCGACCACCACCACCAGGACCAGGACCGAGAACAGGAGCAGGAGCTCCGCGATGCCGAACTTCCGATCGGCGCCGGTCATGATCCGGCCTCCTTCCCGATGCCGGCCTTGTCGTACCACCGCAAGGCATGGAAGGTGAGCCCGCAGGCCTCCCCTTCCTCCAGGACCCGCCCGTCCCGGAAGGCCTCCGCGGCCTCCTGCTGCGCCCGGATCTCGACCGCGCCCACCGTGATGAAGTAGGTCACGATCGGTCCCAGGAAGACCCGCCGCCGCACCACACCACGCGTCGCGCCCCCGTCACGGACCAGGTCGATCTCGAAGGGCCGGCAAGCGGCCACCACCTCGCCCTTGGCGATCCGCTCCCGCGCGGCCGGAGAGATCTCGACCCGGAGCGGCAGCTCGCTCCCCTGGATGTGCACCGCGCCGTTCCGGCGCTCCACGGGGATGAAGTTCGCCACTCCCAGGAAGTTGAAGACGAAGCCGTCATCCGGGTCGGTGTAGATCGCGTGCGGGTCTCCGATCTGGCGGAGCGACCCATCTTTCCCCATGATCCCGATCCGGTCGGAGATGGCCAGCGCCACCTCCTGATCGTGAGTGACGTACAGAATCGTGACGCCGGTCCGGCGCTGGAGGTCCTTGATCTCGAACCGCATCTCCTCCCGGAGGTTCGCGTCGAGGTTGGTGAGCGGCTCGTCCAGGAGCATGATCTTGGGGCGGGAGACGAGCGCACGCGCCAACGCGACGCGCTGCTGTTGACCGCCGGAGAGCTGCGACGGGTAGCGGTCTTCCAGACCAGTCAGGTGCACCTGAGCGATGGCTTCCAGCACGCGCGTCCTGGCCTCGGCCGGCGAGAGTTTCTGGATCTGGAGCGGGTAGACCACGTTCTCGAAGACCGTCTTGTGCGGCCAGACCGCGTAGTCCTGGAAGACCACCCCGATGTTCCGGGATTCCGTCGGAACATGGACCTTCTTGGCCGCGCTGGAGACCAGTTGGTCCCCGATGAAGACCTCGCCCGCGCTGGGGTGCTCGAAGCCCGCGATCATCCGCATGACCACGCTTTTCCCGCACCCCGACGGTCCGAGGAGCGAGAAGCACTCCCCGTCCCGGATCGTCAGGGTGAAACCCTCGAAGACCCGGTGGGTCCCGAAGACCGCCGCCAGATTCTCCAACCGGACGTCAGCCATGGGCACTCTCCGCATCCCGCACCCACCCCGCGCCCTCCGCCGGGCGCGGGGTGGGTGCGGGATTACCGCATGATCTGGGTGAACTTCTGGATGATGGACTCCTTCTCATCCATCACCTTGAGGTAGTCCACCTTCATCGCGCGCTTCACCGCCTCGTCGGCCGGAGGAAGCCCGTGCTTCTTGTCCACGGCCACATCCGCCCGGATCGGCAGGGTCCCCTCGCCCGCCACGATGGTCTGGCCCTCCTTGGAGAGCAGGAAGTCCACGAACTTCTGGGCCGCCTTCAGGTTCGGGGTCCCCTTGAAGATGGCGATAGGGCTGGGCACGACCAGCATCTCCTTGGGGAAGACGATGCCCATGTTGGCGCCCTTCTGGATCTTGTCGATGGCGATGTAATCCGGGGCCAGGCTGGCCTTGAAGTCGCCGGAGGCTGTGTCGTCAACCACCTGTCCCGACC
The DNA here is from genome assembly GCA_026387775.1 of Candidatus Methylomirabilota bacterium. Classification (GTDB taxonomy): domain Bacteria; phylum Methylomirabilota; class Methylomirabilia; order Methylomirabilales; family 2-02-FULL-66-22; genus 2-02-FULL-66-22. Next base: position 33,019 of record JAPLLC010000120.1, read on the forward strand.
CGGACCCCATCTTCGCCCCGTTTGCCCTGAGTTTCTGGATGTACTCCCAGCCGAAGGTGTTCGTGATCATGGCCACGCTCATCATGGCCGTCCCGGACAGCGCGGGATTCGCGATGGCGAAGCCGTCCTTGAAGCGCGGGTCGAGCATGTCGTCCCAGCCCTTGGGAGGGGCGGTGATCTTCTTGGTGTTATAGGCGATCCCCAGGGTGCCCAGACGCGCCGGCGTGAAGAATCCGTCAGGATCCTTCACCGTGCTCTCCACGGCCTTGGCCTCGGGCGAGACGTACTTCTCCCAGACCCCCTCCTTCTTGAGCTGGAAGAAGTCCGGCACTTCACTGTGCCACAGGATGTCCGCCGTGATCTTCCCCGACTGCCGCTCGGCGGCGATCTTGGCCATCAGCTTCCCGGCCCCGGCTGAGTAGTAATCGAAGGAGACATCGGGGTGCTTCTTCGCAAAAGCGTCGCGCAGCGTCCCGATCAGGCTCTCCTTCATCGAGGTGTAGACCATCAGCTTCTCGCCGGCCAGGGCCACGCCGCCGAAACAGACGAGCAGGGTAATCGCGAGCAACAGGCTCCATCGTTTCATCGCATCCTCCTTGGCTTGCGCCTCACGCATGGGCCGATCCAGCCCCGCCTAACGGGCTGCTGAAGAACACACTTTTCGACAGGCTGCTCAAAAAGGTCCAGATGCAAGGCGGCGCGAGAAGGGCGGGGTACCCACCGCAAGTGGGTCCAGGCTTACTCCAGGTACGCCGCAGCGAGTGCCCGAGCGCGCGGGGTACCCATCCGGTGGATGGGTCCCCGCAGATGGGCCCTTTGTTAGCAGCCTGCTAAATACTTTAGCCGCCGTCCACGACGAGATTGCATCCGGTCGTGAAGCTGGATGCGTCCGACGACAGGTACACCACCGCACCGCCCAGATCCTCGTAGCCCTGGCCGTACCGCTTGATCACCCCCTGGTCCACCCGGATGGCACGGATGGCCGGATTGTCGGAGCGCGCCGCGTTGCCCGGCGTCCGGCAGTAGCCGGGGCTGATGGAGTTGACGTAGATCTTGTAGCGAGCCCACTCCACCGCCAGAGTCTTGGTGAGCATCACCACCCCGGCCTTGGCCGCGTTGTAGTGGGCGTAGTCGGCATCCCGGTTCACATGGAACGAGGACATAGAGGCGATGTTGACGATCTTCCCGCCCCCCTGCTTGATCATGTACGGTGCGACGGCCTTGCAGCACAGGAACCCGCCCTTCAGATCCACAGCCAGCATGCGGTCCCAGTCCTGGACGCTCATCTCCAGGACCGACACCGGCTGGGCGTAGCCGGCATTGTTCACCAGGATGTCGAGATGCCCCCATTCCTCGACCGCGCTCTTGAACATGGACTCCACACCCTCGAAGTCCGTCACGTCGGCCTTGAAGGACAAGGCCTTGCGTCCGCGCCTCTGGACCTCGGCGGCGGTCTCTTCCGCGGCCGGCAGGTCCAACTCGGCGATGGCGATGTCCGCGCCCGCCTCGGCCAGCGCCAGCGCCATGCCCTGCCCCAGCCCCCGGCCTGCGCCGGTGACGAGCGCGGTCTTGCCTGCCAGCGAGAACCGATCCAAGATGCCCATGGTCAACCTCCGATGCAAGAAGGAAGAAAGAGGGGTCCGCGAGTCCCGCCCAAGTCAGAAACCCCTTGCGCTCCCATGGATCCCCAGGATAGCATTCAGTTTTTCTGTCCCCAGGCCTCTGCGGCCCCCCCTCAGGAGGATCCGGCCATGTCGAAAGCCACGATCCTGATCGTCGAGGACAGCCCGGATATTTCCCAAGTCCTGGCCGACGCCTTCCGATTCGCCGACTTCGCCGTTCTGCAGGCCCACACCGCCGTCGAGGCGCTCCAGCTTGCCGCAGAACGCCAACCAGGTCTGATCTTCATGGACATCCAGCTCCCGGATCTGGACGGCCTCTCCGCGGCCCAGACACTGAAGCAGGACCCGGCCACCCGGCACATCCCCATCGTGGCCATGACCGCCTACGACGTCGCGGGAAACCAGGCGCGGTTGATCGGTCAGCTCTGCGTCGGCCACTGCCAGAAGCCGTTCTCTCCCCGCGACGCCATCAATCTGGCCACGGCCATCCTCAAGCTCCCGGGGGAGCCGCCCACGAGACCCCAGCGGCCGCCACCCACCCGGCCCCAGAGCCGATAGCCCGAGCAACAGAAACCTACCACAACCGACGGCCAAAATTCAGCAGAAACCGGCCGGCCGTTTGCGGAACCATACCTAGCCGCATTCGCCGCGCCGGAGAAACGATCACACTGCCGAATGAAATACCGAGCGACGGCGCTACGTGCGCAGGCGCGGGTCCATGGCGTCCCGGACGGCATCCCCGAACAGATTCAATCCCAGAACGGAGACGGCGATGGCGCAGCCCGGAAAGATGGAGATCCACGGGGCGTTCCGGATGTACTTCTGGGAATCCTGGAGGATGTTTCCCCACGTCGGCGTGGGCGGGGGCTCGCCCAGGCCGAGGAAGGAGAGGGACGCCTCGGCCAGGAGCACCTCGGCGAAGTAGAGGCTGAGCTGCACGACGACCACCGACAAGCAGTTCGGCATGATGGTGCGGAGAATCAGCCGCCAGCGCGGGCTCCCCAGCGCCTCGGCCGCGACGATGTACTCCTGCGCGATCACCGAGAGCGCTACCCCACGCGTCACCCGCACGATCCGCGGGAAGTAGACCACGCTCAGCGCGATGATGATGCTGCGCGTCCCGCTCCCCAGCGCCGCCGCGACCGCCACCGCCAGCAGGAGCGGTGGGAACGACATCATGAGATCCATCACCCGCATGATGGCGCCGGAGATCCGCGGCGAGCTGACCCCCGCGACGATCCCGAGCAGGACCCCGGGCAGCCCCGCGCCGAGCATGGTCAGAAGCGAGGCCATCAGGCTGACCCGCGCCCCGTGCACCACGCGGCTCAGGACGTCCCGGCCCAACTGATCGGTCCCGAACCAGTGGCCCGCGCCCGGCGGGAAGAATCGCTGCGGGATGTTCAGCCTCACCGGACTCGGCAGGCCGAGATGCGGGCCCGCCAGGGCCACCACGACCAGGCTGAGGACGATGGCGCTCCCGGCGAGCGACAGCCGGTTGCGGCGGAGCTGTTGCCACATCTGGCCGGCGCGCTCGCCGCGTGGCGGCGGAGGGGCCACCGCAGGGATGCTGGAGGTCGAGGTGCGCATCGTCGTCGCCGCCCGGCCCGCTCAGGCCAAGCGTAGCCGCGGGTCCAGATACGTGTAGAGGAGATCCACCGCCAGGTTGATCAGGACGTACAGCACCGAGATGTACAGGAGCAGCCCCTGGATCACCGGGAGGTCCCGATTGTAGAGGGCTGTGATCACAAGCTGTCCCACCCCCGGCAGGACGAAGAGGGTCTCGATGACGGCGCTGCCGCCGAGGAGGATGCCCATGTTGATGCCCATCACGGTCACGGCGGGAATCAGCGCGTTCCGCAGCGCGTGGCGGAACAGCACGGCTCGCTCGCGCAGCCCTTTGGCCCGCGCCGTGCGGATGTAATCCTGTCCCAGCACCTCCAGGACGCTGCTCCGGACCAGGCGCGCCAGCAGGGCGGTGAGATAGGTGCCCAGCGCACAGCTCGGCAGGACGAGGAACCGCAGCCCGCTCCACAGGTCGGTGACGACGGAGGTGTATCCCACAATGGGCAGGAGGTTCAACTTCAAGGAGAAGAGGATGATCAACATGAGGCCCAGCCAGAAGCTGGGCATGGAGAGACTGAGCAGCGTGAGCACCCGGGCCGCATGGTCGATCCAGGTATTTCGGTACACCGCCGAGAGCAGCCCGGCGGGGACCCCGATCAGGATCGAGATCAAGAGCGACAAGGAGACCAGCGCCAGCGTGGTGGGAAACCGCCAGATCAGCTCGTCGACCACCCGAGTCTTGTTGTAGAGCGACTCCCCCAGATCGCCCCGCACCACCCGCGAGAGCCATTCCCAGTATCGCACCGGCAGCGGCCTGTCCAGCCCGAGCTGCTTGCGCAGTTCGGCCGCCTGCTGGGGCGTCCCCTCGCCACCCAGCATCACCAGCGCCGGGTCGCCCGGAATGACATGCACCAGAGCGAAGGAGGCGATCGAGAGCGCCAGCAGCAGCGGAACCAGCGCGGCCAGGCGGGCCAGGATATGTCGCAGGAGAGGCGGCATCGGTCACCCGTCCCGCCCGCCCGCCCGGCGGCGGGCGGGCGGGACGCGGACAACGGGACTACTTCGAGATCGAGACGTTCCAGGCGCGGGCGTACCCCGCCGACCACTCCTTCCATCCCTGGACGTTGCTGCGCCAGCCCTCTACCTGCGCGAGATAGACGAGCGGAACCCACGGCACGTCGATGCGGAGCAGGCTCTCCAGATCGGCGAAGACCTTGGTCCGGTCCTCCTGCTTCATGGTCGTCCGCGCGGCCCGGCACAACCGGTCATACTCGGCGTTCTTGTACCCGGTCGAGGTGCTGGTGCTCTCCCAGAACTGGCAATAGTAGATTTCGGCATCCGGGCGCGGACTGAGACCCGAGAGGAAGAAGGCGAACTCGCCCCCGTCCCAGGTGGTCTGCAGGGCTGCCGACTCCAGCGTGCGCACGCGGACGTTCATCCCGACCGCCTGCATCTGCGCTTGGAGCACCACGGCGATCTCCGGGTAGACGCTGGGCTGCAGGTGCGAATCGAGGATGATCTCTTCGCCCTTGTAGCCAGCCTCTTTCAAGAGTTGCTTCGCTCGCTCCTGGTTGGGCTTGCCAAACGGGTCGTTGGCGTGCACCGCGCCGAAGTAAGGGGTCCCAACGGGGATGCCGGCCGGCGTGGCCTTGCCCAGACCGAAGGTCACCGCCTTGACGATCTCCTCCTTGTCGATGGCATGCGCCACGGCCTGGCGGAGCTTCTGGTTGTTCACGAAGATGCCCTTCTTGAACCCGAAGCGGAGATCGGCGAAGGAGACCCCGGGGACGGCGGCAACGGTGAGGCCCGGCTTCCCCTTGTAGCGCTCCACGTCTTGCTGGGTGAGGGAGAGGGCCACGTCCACGTCCCCCTTCTCCAGCGCTGCGGCGCGGACCGAGGAGTCCCGAATCGGGATGAAATCCACCTGATCCACCAGCGCCAGCCGTTTCCCCGTGAACCCAGAAGTGGGGCGGTCATCCGCTGTGTAGCCGGTGAACTTCTTGAGCCGGATCACGCTGTCCTTCTTCCACTCCACGAACTCGAACGGGCCCGTCCCGACCGGCTTGGTGAGCGTGCCCCCCTGCCGCTCCGCCTCGCCGTCCGGGTAGATCACCGCCGGGGCGATGGGGTTGGCCAGCGTGGCGATGAATCCCGCATTCACATCGGTCAGGGCGATCTTCACGGTCAGCGGATCGGGCGCTTCGATCGACTTGATGAGCTTCTTGAACTGGCCGGACCGCGGCCCCTTGTTCTGCATCTTGGTGAGGGAATACACCACGTCCTTCGCCTCCAGCGTCTTCCCGCTGTGGAACTTCACGCCGCGGCGCAACGTCAGGGTGTAGACCAGCCCATCGGGGCTGATCGCGTACTTGTCCACCAGGGACGGCCGGGGGCCCATGTCCTCGCCCAGCGCAAACAGCATGTCGTAGACATTCAGCAGGACGACCCGGTTCAGGTAGTGCGTCGTGTTGTGCAGATCCACGTCGGAGATGTCGCCGTCGGCGGCGATCCTCAGGACCGTGCCCGCGGGCGCCGGGCCCGCCATTCCGAAAAGGAGTACACAGCCCAGCATGCCCCCTGCGATCCATGTCATCCACTCACGGCCTCTCATGGTTCGCCCTCCTTCTTGAGAGTCGTTGCTCCGGAACGATCAACCTACCACCGAATCTCCTTCTGGGCCGGCAGCCGGTGCTGGTCCGATCGGGCTTCGATCGGCCAGACCCGGTACTCGTCCAGCCAGGCCAGCATGTGTTTCATCACGATCTCCAGAATCTGCTTGCCCTTCTCCGGGGTCGCCTTGGCGGGATCCCCGTGGACCCCGGTCTTCGTCCAGCGTCCCCAGAAGTCGTTGAAGCGGACGGTCTTCGTGGAGTCCGAGCTCATGTATTGCCCTACGTGGTCGTTGCCGAAGACCGCCTTGTCGAATCGGACCCGCTCCTTTGCGAAGTACAGATAGAGCGAGGTCTCGTACTCGTCGGCGTGGGCATGCACCTCGCTCTCCAGGACTTTCAACGCCTCCGCCCACCCCAGGGAGATATAGGTGAAGGCGCAGCAGATCGAAGGGGTCTCCAGAACCGTGCGCCGCGCCACCAGGTCCACCATGGGTCCGTTCGACCCGTGGCCGTTCACCAGCGCGATCCGCTTGAAGCCATGATAGGCCACGCTCTTGGTCACGTCGACGCAGAAATCGATGAAATGGTCCGGCTGGATGTGGATGGTCCCGGGAAAATCGATGTGGTGCATATTCAAACCGTAGGGGATCGCGGGCAGGACCAGGACCTTGTCCGGGGCGCGGCGGCCGAGCTCGTGGCAGACCGACGTCGCCAGGAACAGGTCCACGTCCAGCGGCATGTGCGGCCCGTGCTGCTCGGTCGAGCCGGTGGGCAGGATGACCACCTTCTGCATCTCGATGGCATCGTTCATCTCGGGCCAGGTGAGCCGGTTGTACTCGTAGGTCTCGCGGACGCTCATGGGGTCCTCCTATAACCGGTTGCCGCGCCGAGGGGATTCGCGGAAGAGCCAGCGGAGCCGATCGTCCCAACCAGGCGTCTTCGTATCAGAAGGGTCCCGGCCTGTCAA
>JAPLLC010000240.1:0-2631 GCA_026387775.1 Candidatus Methylomirabilota bacterium
GACTATAGGCAAGTATCGTCCACTCGGAAAGAAAAAAATGGCGCCGGGCGACGCAATCCGGAAAAGGCGCGCTCTTCCGGACAATTCCTTTGATCGCCCGGACACCACGCAGTCACACCCGCTTTCGCCCAGGCTGCTCAAAAAGGTCCAGATGCCAGGCGGCGCACCCATTCTTCGAATGGGTACCCGGGGGCGGGGTACCCACCGTGGGTGGGTCCAGACGTACCTCCGGTACGCCGCAGCGAGTGCCCCAGCGTGCGGGTACCCAGCCGCAGGCCGGGCACCCATCCGGGGGATGGGTCCCCGGCAGATGGGCCTTTTTCAGCAGCCTGCTAGTTCGTCTGTCCGAGAATGCGTACCTCGCGCGTCGGATAGGGAATCTCGATCTTGCGCTCGCGAAAGCGATCCAGGATCGCCCGGTAGACCTCGTACTGGACGTGCCAGTAATCCTCCGCCTTGCACCAGGGGCGAAGCGTGATCCGCACTCCCGAGTCCGCCAGACTCACGATGCCCACCTGGGGCTCCGAGGTCTTGAGGACCCGCGCGTTCTCCGCCAGGACTTCCCGCGCGGTCCGCAGGGCCAGATCCAAGTCGCCCTGGTAGCTCACCTCCACCGTCAGCGTCACTCGACGCTCTCCGGTGTAGTTGTAGATGATCTCGCCCACGATCTTTCGGTTGGGCACGATCACCCGGGCGTCCTCCAGGGTACGCAGGATTGTCGAGGTGAGATTGACCGCCTGCACCTGCCCTCGGACGGTGCCGATCTCGATGTAGTCCCCGATCCGGAAGACCTTGGAGAACATGATGCTGAGCCCGGCGGCGATATTTCCCAGGACCCCCTGCAGGGCGAAACCGACCCCCACGCCGGCCACGCTGAGCCCGGCAACCAGGGCCGTCACCTGGACGCCGAACTTGTCCAGGGCGAGAATGGCCGTGAAGAGCAGGACGACGACCTTCGCCGCCCGAACTAGGAGCTGCTGGAGGTGCTTCTCGATCGTCGACTTCTGGAGAGACCGCTCGATGAACCCTCCGGTAATCCGGGCGCACAGGACACCGGCGATCAGAATCACGACCGCTGCGATCGCTTGGAAGCTGTAGCGAATCAGGAGATCCGTGACGATGTTCAGGATGTTGGATGGGTCGATCATCGCGCCTCCTCCTGGAAGGGGTTCATGGGGCGTGTCCTCGGGACAGCATAGCTGACATCACACCGCAGGGTCAAGGGACCTCTCTACCAACTCTTCTTCACAGAACGCTTGCATCCCGCCGCCGGGCCTGCAAGAATATGCTGGAAGGGAAGGAGGGCACGGTGGCCGACGTCACCCGATTCGGCGTCTCGCTGGAGGAGAGGCTGCTCCAGCAGTTCGACCGTCTGATCACCCGGAAGGGGTACACCAACCGGTCCGAGGCACTCCGGGACCTGATCCGGGAAAGCCTTGTCCGCGAGCAGTGGGACCTAGGAACCAGCGAGACGGTTGGCACGCTGACGCTGGTCTACAACCACGAGGTGCGGGAACTGGCGGACAAGCTCACCGACCTGCAACACGAGCACTACAAGGTCATCGTTTCCACCCTGCACGTGCACCTGGATCCTCACCATTGTCTGGAGGTCCTCGTCCTGCGCGGGCAAGCCGACGAGCTCCGGGCGATCGCCGATCGCCTGATCGGTACCCGCGGGGTCAAGCACGGCACCTTCTCCGCCACGGCGGAGGGTCGCGTTTTAGGGTAATCATTTTTTTGACTCCGGGGTGCCACGATCGATAGCATTGTAGCATTGGATGCGCGTGCGCCGGGACCGAGGTGAAAGGGCCATGCACATACCCGACGGATATCTGGGTCCCGCAACCTACCTCTCCTCGTATGCCGCCTGCGTCCCCCTCTGGGGCGCGGCCGCCCGCAAGGTGCAGGCTGGCCTGACGGCACGCCGCGTTCCCCTCCTGGCAATCTCGGCGGCCTTCACCTTCGTCGTGATGATGTTTAACATCCCCCTGCCCGGCGCCACGACGGGCCACGCGGTCGGCGGCGTCCTGATCGCCATCGCCGTCGGACCATGGGGGGCGGCCATGGCCATCAGCATCGCCCTGGCGATCCAGGCGCTCCTCTTCGGCGACGGCGGGATCACGGCGATCGGGGCGAACTGCCTGAACATCGCCTTCGTCATGCCCTTCACCGGCTACGCCGTATATCGCTGGCTCGCCCGATGTTTCCCATCGCCCAAGGGACAGGCGATCGCCGCGGGGATCGGCGGGTGGGCCGGCCTCACCTGCGCGGCCTTCACCACGGCCGTCCTGTTCGGCATCCAGCCCCTGCTCCATACCGCCGAGGACGGGCGGGCGCTCTATGCCCCTTACCCGCTTTCGGTGACGGTGCCCGTCATGGTGCTGGAGCATCTTCTGCTCTTCGGCGTCGTCGAGGCGCTGCTCACCGGTCTGGCCGTCTACCACCTGCTCGGCTCCCGCTCCGCCTGGATCCTCCAGGCTGCGGACGCTGGCGTCCCGATGAAGGAATATCGCGCCGTCTGGATTGCCCTGCTCGCGCTGGCCCTCGTCTCCCCCGTCGGGCTCTACCTGCCGGAGCTGATGCGGGCCGGCACCGCCTGGGGCGAATGGAGCCTGGAAGAGATTCGGCAGA
>JAPLLC010000240.1:2648-6663 GCA_026387775.1 Candidatus Methylomirabilota bacterium
GATGGTCGGCTACGTCCCTGCCGGGATGCAACAACTCAACGACGTCTGGAAGGCCCTCCTTCCGGATTACGCACTCCCCGGTCAGGACGGGGCGCCGCTCGCCCGTCGCAGCCTGGCGTACATCCTCTCCGCCCTGCTCGGCATCGGGCTCTGCGGCGCCGCGACGTACATCCTGACCCGCCGGCTCACCAAGAAGAGCCGCTGAGGCGCCATGCCGATCCCCTCGCGCGAACAGGAGTTCTTCGAGATGGCCCGCGCGCGCCGTCTCCGCCCGGCGCGGAACGGCTTCGTGGACAAGACGCTCCGCCGGCTGGCCGCGTTCTTCTCCGATGCGCTGCTCCGCGAGGAGACGGCGCGGCGCCTTGGACTCTTGCAGCGGCTCGACCCGCGCGCCCGCCTGCTGGGCACTCTCTTCTTCGTGCTGAGCCTCAGCCTGGCTCGTTCGATCCCCGCCCTGGCCGTCCACGCCGCGCTCGTGGCGGCAGCACTCTGGCTGTCCCGCCTGCGTCTACGCGAGCTCCTGGGCGCCGGGTTCCTGATCGCCCTCGTCTTCTCGACGCTGATGGCGCTCCCCGCCACGCTGAACCTCGTGAGCGGCGGCGAACCGCTGCTGCCCCTGCTGGTGCGAGACACGGCCTGGAGGCTTGGCCCCTATGCGATCCCGCCGATCGTGGGGATCAGCCGCGAGGGGGTGCTCACGGCGGCCACCTTTCTTCTGCGAACGCTGGCCTCGGTGGCGGCGGTCCTTTGCCTGGCCCTCTCCACACGCTGGATGGATCTGCTGCGCGCGCTCCGATTCCTCCGACTCCCCCCGCTCGTCCTGCAGACCCTCGGAATGACGGTGCGGTATCTGCACGTCCTGCTTCGCCAATCGGAGGAGATCCACCTCGGGAAGAAGAGCCGGACGCTCACCAGACAGCCGCTGATCGCGGACCATATGTGGGTGGGCTCCCGCATCGCCTATGCCTGGGAGAAGAGCCTCCGGCTGATGGAGGACGTCGGCGAGGCCATGACCGCTCGCGGCTTCACGGGAGAGGTGCGCGTCGCCCCGGGATCGCGGCTCCGTGCCGCCGATTGGGGGTTCCTGGCCGCGGTCGCCGGCCTCTGCCTCGGAGCCCACTTCGCTTGAGGGAAGACTGACACCCGGAGGGACGGAGCGCATGCGGCCACTGCTCGAGCTGGATCAGGTCTCCTACGCCTACGCCGAGAGCATCCCGGCGCTGTCGGGCGTCTCGCTCGCGGTCGCGGAGGGGGAGCGGGTGGCGATCCTGGGGGCGAACGGCTGCGGAAAGACGACGCTGCTCAAGCTTCTCGGGGGCCTCGTCTTCGCCCAGCAGGGGACCTATCGGGCGTTCGGGAGGGAGATCACCGACCCCCTCCTCTCCCGCGACCCGTTCGGGATGTTCTTCCGGAAGGAGATCGGCGTCCTGTTCCAGCACGTGGATGCGCAACTCTTCAATCCGACGGTCGAAGAGGAGATCGCCTTCGGCCCGCTCCAGCTCGGCGACCCGCCGGAGGTGGTGCGCCGCAAGGTCCGCGAGACCATGGAGTTGTTCTCGCTCGGCCCGCTGGCCGGGCGGCCCCCCTTCGCGCTCTCGGGGGGCGAGAAGAAGAAGGTCGCTCTGGCCGCTGTCCTGGCCACGGACCCGCGGGTCCTCCTCCTCGACGAGCCCACCGCTGGGCTCGACCCCCGCAGCAGCCGCATCCTGGTTGACCTGATCCTGGAGGCGCAGGCACGAGGCAGGACGGTGGTCACCTCGACCAATGACCTGCACGTCGTGCCGGAGATCGCCGGACGGGTGCTGGTGCTGGGGGAAGACCGGCGAGTGCTCGCCTCAGGCACGCCCGAGGCGATCCTGCAGGACCGGGCGGTCTTACGTGCGGCCAACCTCATCCACCGCCACCGGCACGCCCACCAGGACTACTGGCACGAACACGAGCACGAGCATCCCGGCGTCTTCCACGTTCACCCGCACGACCCGCCGTCCGGCGAGTGGATCGCGTAGCCCGGATCCACCGCGCGTGCATCACTTCACCAGCGACGACCCGGCAGGGGCGTGTCGCTGATCACCTGGCCGAATCCCGGAACCTCGTGCTGCAGGAAGCGCTGCACTCCATCCTGGAGTGTGGTCTGGGCGCCGGGTCACCCGTGACAGGCGCCGGTCAGCCGGACCCGGGCATCCTGTCCCTCGATCGCCACGAGCTCGATATCGCCCCCGTCCGCTTGCAGCGCCGGCCGGATCTTGTTCAGAGCGTCCGCCACCCGGCGCGCAAACTCGCCTCCATCTCCCGTCATTCCGTTCTGTGCCGGATCCATCTGGTACCCTCCTCCGTACGAATGAGTGTTGGCAACACAATCATACCGGACCGAGCCTCTTGCCCTGTCCCGTGATCCCCCAAATCGCACCCCTCAGTAACGCACGATCTCACCGCTCGGCCGACGCCTGTCCGCGTGCCAGCGCGGTTGGCGGCAATGCGAGCGCCTCCCAGAGCGGTTCCACCTCGCCCCATGCCCTCCCGATCCGCTTCTGGCGAGCCATGTCCCGCTCCAGACCGACCAGAAGATGCGCCACCGCCTCCCGACCGGCCGGAGATCCGCAGGCCTCCCGCGGACTCTGATCATCGAGCGCCGGCAGCGGTATCTCGGGCCATCGCACCATGACCCGGCGAAGGAACGCCGTCCCGGCGGGATCCTGCTTCGTCTCCGCGGCGTCCGGTGGCGGCGCGGCGGCGGCGGGATCTTTCGGCGCCCCGGCCGGCCGGATCAGCCCCCGCAAAGAGGTCTCGAGGAACTCCTTGATCGTATCCAGATCCTCCCGGGTCTCGGCGCTCGCCTGGATCCCCTCGGCGTCGAGGCGCAGCTTCGCGCGCGTCACTCCCAGCCTCGGATCGATCCACACATAGCGTACCCCCGCCTCGTCCTCCCCCGTTCGCTCGAGCTCCGGCTGGCGATCCAGCGCCGCCCGGACCCGCGCACTCTCCTGGCTGCGGTAGACGGCGCGCCCCGCGGCGAAGGCCGCCCAGCGGCAGGTCCGGTGGACGCGGCCGCCCAGATCGCGCCCCCGGTCCAGGAAGAACTGGTGGTAGAGGTGAGCCGCTCCGTCCAGATAGTCCTCGAGCGAGAGGTGGCGTCCTAGTCGCGTCATCCGGTAGGTGGCCCGCAGATACGCCAGCATCTCGGCCTGGCTTCCCGGCGGAAGCCTGAGGAGGCTGATGCCCGGTCGCCCGAGCCGCCCCAGCGACACCAGCCGACCGACGCAGATGTCCGAGCGGATCACGCCGTCCGGGAAACCCAGGGGACCCATCAGGTACTCCGACCCCGTCAAGAGATCCTTGACCTGAACCCCGTGCAACGTCGGGGACTCGGTCACCTCGTAGGCCCGGACCGGGGCGAGCAGCAGGGAAAACAACAGCTGATCCTCCTGCGTGCCGAGCCCCTCGGCACGATCGGCATACTCGCCCAGCAGCGGGCCCTTCCGTCGCGGGGCGGTATAGTCCAGGAGGAACCATTCCGCGAACGCCGGATGCCGCGCGGCGGTCCGGTCCGTTCGACCGCTCGCCGCGCCCTGGGAACTCCAGAATAGCTCGGCGGCGGGCGCCTCCAGCCGGCGAACGGCCGGCGTCTCGGCGAAGGCCGTCAGTCGCGTCGTGAGCCGCTGGAACGCCTCCTCCCACGGAAGGCAACAGGCGGCCAGCGGTCGGCGACTCCCGCACGGGCAAGGGGATTGGCGATGGACTCGAGACAGTACCTGCACGAAACGACCTCGCATTGGTTCGGAAGCGCGCGCTCCCGGGCCTGGGCTCCGGGCTGGACTCACAGGAGCGGATCAGGGCGCAGCCAACCTCCCCGGCTGTCCCTGTTTCGGAGAGGAGGCGGCAGGAACCCGTCGCGAGCATGCGGCGATCGCCTCGGCGATGCCGAGGCCAAGCAGCGAACCCACCACGATCCCGACCGCCAGATAGGCCGGCAACCCGGTGAACATCTCCACCCACAGCGCCATCAGCGCCCGGAGGA
>JAPLLC010000227.1 GCA_026387775.1 Candidatus Methylomirabilota bacterium
GCCGCAGGCCGGTCAGGCCGACCACTGTAAGCCGCATGCCGTCCTCCATCCGTCCTTCCGCGCCGCCTCCCGCGCCGGGGGTCGCCCCCGTCGTCACGTCTTGGGGTCGAGAAACGCCCGCTTGAGCTTCATGCCGAGCAGGAACCGCTTGGCAGGGCTGAGCCGGTCCACGAAAAAGAGGCCGTTCAGATGATCCATCTCGTGCTGGAAGATGCGGGCGAGCAGCTGTTCGCCTTCGACCTCCAGGGGGCGGCCGTTCCGGTCGATCCCCCGCAGCAGGGCGCGGCGCGCGCGCCGGACGTCCTCCCGGAAGTCCGGGATCGAGAGGCAGCCCTCCTCGAAGAGGATCTCCCCCTCGGTCTCGACGAGCTCGGGATTGAGCATGATCAGGAGCTTGGCCGGATCCCGATTCTCGGCGGGATTGGCGACGAAGAGACGGTGCGGGCTGCCCACCTGATTGGCGGCCAGCCCCAGGCCGGGCGCCGCGTACATCGTCTCCACCATGTCGTCGATCAACCGCTGGAGGTCGCCATCGAGATCGGTGACACGCCGCGTAGGCTGCCGCAGGATCGGCGCGCCGTAGGTGAGAATCCGTCGCGTCCCCATGGAGTCCTCAGGCGAGCGGCAGGCTGGCGGTGGCGTTGAGATCCCACCCGGCCCGCTCGCCGCGGCGGTACCGGACCGCGCCGGCGGCGGCGATCATGGCCGCGTTGTCGGTGCACAGCGCCGGCGCCGGAAGATAGAGCTCGAACCCCTCCGCCTCCGCCTCGACCGTCAGGGCCCGCCGGAGCGCCCCGTTGCAGGCCACACCGCCCGCCACCACGAGCCGGCCGACGCCGACCTCCTGCGCCGCGCGCATCAGCCGCTCCACCAGCATATCCACGGCCGCCTCCTGAAAGCTGGCGCAGATGTCCCGGACCTCTGCGTCGCCGGGCGCCTCGCCGGCCCGGCCCGTCGGCCCGTAGCCTTTCAGGTGGTGGACCACGGCCGTCTTGAGTCCGCTGAAGCTGAAATCCAGGCTGCCGTCGCTGCACACCGCCCGCGGGAACGGGATCGCCTGCGGGTTCCCCCGGGCCGCCTCCCGCTCGATCAGCGGCCCGCCGGGATAGCCGAGGTTCAGGAGCTTGGCCACCTTGTCGAACGCCTCGCCCGCGGCATCGTCCCGGGTCCGCCCCAACAGTCGGTACTGACACTCCGCCGGAACGTGATAGAGGTGCGTGTGGCCCCCAGAGACCACCAGCGCCACGAAGGGGTGGACGATCTGCGGCCACTCCAGCCGCGCGGCGGCGATGTGTCCCTCCAGATGATTGACGGCGACCAGGGGAAGCCGGCGACAATAGGCGAGGGCCTTGGCGGCAGACACGCCGACCAGCAGCGAGCCGACCAGCCCCGGCCCCGCCGTGACGGCGACGGCGGTGAGGTCGGCCAGGCCGACACCGGCGTCCTGGAGCGCGCATGTGAGGACGGGGAGAATCATCTCCAGGTGCCGCCGGGAGGCCAGCTCCGGCACGATGCCCCCGTACGGGGCGTGCACCTCGACCTGGGAGGCCACCACCGAGCTGAGGATGCGGCCGCCGTCTTCCACGACGGCGGCCGCCGTCTCGTCGCAGGACGTCTCAACTCCGAGGATCAGATCCATGGGTTCTGGTCAGCTTCCCGCCTTCGGCGTGTTGCCGTTCTTCTCCAGGATGCGGGTCGCCTTCAGGATCTCGATGGCGCGCTGGAGCTGGAGGTCCTTCTGAAGGTCGACGATGTCGCGCCGCCCGAGGTCTATCCCTTCCCCTTCCTGGTCGCCGATCTTCTGCTCCCGCGGCGACTTGCCCTGCAGGATCGATTCCCGCGCCTGCTGCTCCGCCGGCGTGGGCGCCTTGGCTTCCAGCTTGGGCGGATCCACCACGATGTCCGGCACGATCCCGGAACCGTGGATGGAGCGGCCCTTGGGGGTGAAGTACTTGGCCGTAGTGAGCCGCAGCCCCGAGCCGTCCGAGAGCGGAATCACCGTCTGCACCGAGCCCTTGCCAAAGGTCTTGGTGCCCAGGATCACCGCCCGCTTCCAATCCTGCAGGGCGCCTGCCACGATCTCCGACGCGCTGGCGGATCCGCCGTTCACCAGGACAACGATCGGCAGGTTGGGGAAGTTCCCCGCGTGTTCGGCCGTGAAGCTGAGGTCCTGGTTCTTCTGCCGTCCCTTCGTGTAGACGATGAGCTGCCCCTTTTCCAGGAACATGTCGCTCACCGCCACCGCCTGATTCAGGAGGCCGCCCGGGTCGTTCCGGAGGTCCAGGATGAGCGCAACGGAGTTGAGCTTCTGGGCCTGTTCCAGCGCCCGGTCCAGATCCTTGCCCGTCCGCTCCTGGAATGACGCGATCCGCACGTAATAGATCCCGTCGCCCAGATCTTTGTTGCGGACGCTGTGGACCTCGATCACCTCGCGCACCAGGGTGACGTCGAAGGGCTCCGTTTTCCCCTCCCGAAGGATGCTGATCGTCACCTTGGACCCCTTGGGGCCGCGCAGCCGGCGCACGGCATCCATCAGCGTCAGATCCTTGGTCAGCTGGCCTTCGATCTTGAAAATGCGGTCCCCCGACTGGATCCCGGCCCGGTCCGCGGGCGTCCCCTCGATCGGGGCCACCACGGTCAACATCCGGTCCTTCACCGTGATCTCGATCCCCAGACCCCCGAAGAGGCCCTGGGTCTCCACTTGCATCTCCTTGAAGGCCTCGGGCGGGAGGAACGAGCTATGCGGATCCAGGGTGTCCAGCATGCCCTTCACCGCCCCGTAGATGAGATCCTTGGAGTTCACATCGTCCACGTAGTTGGACTGGATCAGGGAGAGGATCTCGGTGAAGACCTTGAGCTTCTCGTAGGTATCCTCAATCGCCGTGATGCCGCGCTGGACCCCACCGGTGAAGACCAGCAGCACCAGGAGTCCGGCGACGACCGTCCCCTTCCACCAACGATTCTTTCCTGCGGGAAGCATGAGCCGTCCCTCCATACAGTAATGACAGAGTCTGCGGGTCACGGCGCGCATCCGGGGTCCCGTGCAGCATCCCGGGCCCGGTCGGCTCGGCTGGCATGGCGCGCGCGCCGTCGCGCCATGGTTTGCGTCGGACCGCCCTACTGGCGAGGCGTGAGCCAGGCCAGCGGGTCTTGGGGCTTGCCCTTGTGACGCAGTTCAAAATACAATTGCGGGCCTTCCAGCGACCCGCTGTCGCCCACCCTGGCAATCGACTGCCCGCCGGCCACGCTGTCTCCCGACTTCACCATCAGGTCCGAGGCGTGGGCGTAGAGCGTGAAGTATCCACTCCCGTGATCGAGAATGACCAGTCGACCGTAGCCTTTGAACCAGTCGGCAAAGATGACGCTCCCGTCCGCCACCGCGACGATCTCGCGCCCCTGCGGCGCGCTGATCTCGATCCCGCGATTGAAGGTCACGGTGTGGAAGCGGGGGTGCTCCTGACGGCCGAACGTCGAGGCCAGCTCCCCGCTGGCCGGCCAGGGAAGCTTCCCCCGCAGTCGTTCGAAGCGCCCGTCGTTCCGGATGTCCGGGATCTCTTCCTTCCCGGGGGCCTCCCGCCGCGACGGCTCGCGCCTGGGGGTCGTCCGGCTGGCGCGCCGCTGGCGCTCCTCCTCGCTCTGCAGCCGGGCGATCAGTCCCTGCAAGTCCTTGGCCGACTTCTCCA
>JAPLLC010000058.1 GCA_026387775.1 Candidatus Methylomirabilota bacterium
AAAAGGTCCAGTCAGATTCCCAGGTAAGATCTCCGGACCGTGTCGTTGCTCAGCAGGTCCCGCGCCGGCCCCGCGAGGGACACGCGTCCCACCTCGAGAACGTACCCGTAGTCCGCCATGTTCAGCGCCATGAAGGCATTTTGCTCCACGATCACGATGGTGGTCCCGGCCTCGCGAATGCCCTTGATGATCTCGGACAGCCTCTCCACCACTATGGGGGCGAGCCCGAGGGAGGGCTCGTCCAGCAGCAGGAGCTTCGGACGCGCCATCAGGGCCCGCCCGATGGCCAGCATCTGCTGCTCGCCACCGCTCAGACTCCCTGCCTGCTGGGACTGCCGCTCCGCCAGAATAGGAAAGTGGGCGAACACCGCGTCAATCCCCCGACGCAGCTCCGTCCGCGCGGAGATGATGTATCCGCCCATTTCCAGGTTCTCCAGCACGGTCATCTGGGGCCAGACGCGGCGGCCCTCGGGGCAGACGGCGATCCCCCGTTTCACGATCTCCCACGAAGGGCGCCCGTCGATCCGCTCCCCCTCGAACGTGATCTCGCCGGCCGTCGGCTTGAGGATGCCGCCGAGGGAGAGCAGCAGCGTGGTCTTGCCCGCTCCGTTCGCCCCGATGAGGGTCACGATGCTGCCCGCCGAGACCTCGACGGAGACCCCATGAAGCGCCTTGAGGCGGCCATAGGCGGTCTCCAGACCGGTGACCTTAAGCATGGGCGGCCGCCTCCGCAGCGAACCCTCTCCCCAGATAGGCCTCGACAACTGTCTGGTCCTTCGAGACGACGCCGGGCGGCCCGTCGGCGATCTTCTTCCCGTGGTTCAGGACGACCACACGGTCGGAGATCCCCACCACGAGCCGCATGTTGTGTTCGATCAACAGGACCGTGATCTGCTTCTCGTCGCGGATCCGACGGATCAGCGCCATCAGATCGTTCGTCTCCGTGGGGTTGAGGCCGGAGGCGGGCTCGTCCAGCAAGAGCAGCCGGGGCGAGGCCGCCAGGGCGACTGCAACCTCCAGGATGCGCTGCTTGCCGTACGGGAGATTCTTGCCGAGCTGATGGGCCCAGGGCGTGAGCCCGGTAAATGCCAGGATCTCGGCCGTCCACCGCTCCACCGCTGCCTGCTCTGCCTTGGCCCGCCTGGTGTGGAGCAGGATGCCGGCGATGCCCGCGTCCCGCTTCAGGTGAAAGCCCGTCGCCACGCCGTCGCGGACGGGAATCTCGGAGAAGATGTTGGTCTTCTGGAAGGTCCGCACCAGCCCCAGGGCGGCGATCTCGTATGGAGGGAGCCCGGTGATTTCCCGCTCCTGGTATCGGGCAGTCCCCGCGGAGGGCTTCAGGAAGCCGCTCACCAGATTGAAGAGGGTCGTCTTGCCTGCCCCATTCGGTCCGATCAGGCTGAGGATCTCCCCCGCATCCAGGGCGAGATCGACCGCGTCAACCGCGCGCAACCCCCCAAACTGGACGGAAAGCCCGTGAGTCTCCAGCAGGCGCATTCGTCATCCTTCGGGCAGGCCGGCTTACCGCGCGCCGAGGGGATCCGTCCCATGACACACACACGGACCCCCCGCGGCGAGGCTGCGGCTCTCGCCCCGATTGTTTCGAAGCATCCCTCAGACGGGAAGCGGCTGTCAAGAGAGGGGATACAAGAGGTCAGGGAGAAGAGACCTCTCACGCGCTCCCGACCGGCCCCGGACGGATCCCTCGCTCACGGCATGCCGCGACCAGGGTGGGATCGGCCACCAGGAGCTCCGGGTTTTCCACGAGGATCTCGGCCAGGTGTTTACGCGCGCGGGCATCCTCCGGGCAGCGGCGATCCGCCTCCACGAGACAGTGGGCGGCCTCCCCAAGGCGCCCCTGCCCCGCGAGGGACAGCCCAAGGTTCTTGTGGGCGTTGTGCCGTTTGGGATCGATCGCGATGGCCGCCCGGGTGTGGACCTCGGCCTCCGCGTGGCGGCCGAGGTGGTTCAAGCAGTAGCCTCGGTTGTTGTGGAGGAAGTAGGCCACCTCGGCCGGGGCCGCCGGGATCTCCAGCCCACGGGCATACATGGCTTCGGCCTCCGCGTACCGGTCCTGCTGCTCCAGGAGCTGGCCCGACCGCAGACACCAGGCGGCCTGCTTCGCCGGGTCCCGGGCGTCTGCCAGGCAGCGGTCCACGCACGTGGCACGCGGCCCCTACCCGACCGCTCCCGCCTTGCGATTGCGAACCCCCCGAGGGGACTACGACTTCCTCGTGGAGCTCAAGCGGACGCATCTGAGCTACGCGATCGTCGAAGGCGTCGTCGCCCGCGTCGCACAGGCCGGCGGCCCCTCCTGGATCTTGTTTGCTCGATACGTCGGCCGACCGATGGGCCGCCATCTGACCGCACATGGCGTCAACTACGTCGACACCGTCGGAAACTGCCATCTGCAGCTCGGCGACGCCTACCTCGTCACCATTGAGGGAAAGACTCCTGGGCGGGAATCCGGGCAGACCCGAGGCATCGGCGCGCCCGGGTATCAGGTCGTCTTCGCCGTCCTGGCCCAACCCGACCTCCTCGACGTCCCGGTCCGACGACTCGCCGAGGCGGCAGGGGTCGGCAAGACAACCGCCGCCGGTGTGCTCAGCCGCCTGCGCGCAGAGGGATTCGTCGTTCCGGGGCCGGAACAAAGGTACCGGACACCATTTACTCTCCAAGTGCCTGGACTTGCGGGGGCACGGGAACGATTCTTCGGCGCCCTCGTCGCGGAGTGTGTTGCGCGACGAAGGGGGCGCGGGTCACGGCGCGCTGGGTGCTCCAGCGGAGATCGTGGGCATCGGTCTGGGGATCGGGACTCGGCGCGAGCAGCGATATGCCTGGCGGCCTCGCGGAGCATGGCACGCGTCGGCTCGTCCGGCTCAGAGTCGGGCTGCCTTCCGGGGATCCACGCGGGTGATTCCCGCGATGGCATCGAAATGGGTGTCGGCACTGAGGAGACGCGTCAGGCCATTATTCAACATGGTGGCGGCATGCACGGCATCCCGAGCCGCGATGGCATCCCCATGTCGTTCGACTAATTCGAAGGCGCGCTGCATGTCTTTCAGCGTCACAGGCAGAACTGCCCCGCCCACTTGGTCCACCGCCAACCGCGCCAGGCGGAGGCCGCGCTGCGTCTCCCCGACGGCGCCATAGCGGTACAAGATCTCCTGGAGCACCTCGGTACTGATCACAGCCTCCAACTCCTCACTGGCCACCCGTCTGAGAATTCCCACGCATGGGGTCTTCAGCGGATGCTCCTGGCCGGCGGCATACATGAAGATGTTGGTGTCCAGGAAGCACTTCATGGCCGCCTCCGACCCCCGGCGTGTGCCCGCCCGATCTCTGCCTCCATATCCGCCCACTCCCCGACGGGGAGCGCCATCGCCGCGATCGCATCGCAAGCCTGCCGCTTGGCCGCCCGTCGGGCCTGCTTGATGACCTGTTCGACAACCCCTTCGCGCAAGAGCACGCTCAGCGGCTTCTGTTGCGTCTTCGCCAGCTTGAGGAGCAGGCGATGCTGCTCATCGGTCAAGAGCACTTGAACCTTGTGCGCCAGTGTCGGCATCCGCTTATCCTCCTCCGCCCGTTGTGATAGTATGTACTTCAGAGTATCTCAGAGAGCGGATCACGTCAAGTCGATCATTCCGCACCACTAGCAGGGGCGCTGAGGAGCAGGGGAGGCAGGGAGCAGTTTGCCCCCTCTGCCCCTGCGGTTCATGCGCGACCCGCCGGTAGATCTCCCAGCGCTCCCGGGGCGTGACCGAAAAAGTGACCCCCTTGTACCGTATCGATAGTACAGGGGGGTCGTTGTTGGCGGAGGCGTGTGGGAATCGAACCCACCTAGCACGGTTTAGGCGCCACGCTGGTTTTGAAGACCAGGAGAGCCACCAGGCCCAATCCGCCTCCGATCTATGTCTTCTTGTCCAGACCCGAGCCTTCCCCCCCGACGTTCTTGACGAATGCCGCAACCGCCTTGGAGTCGGCCGGCGTGATCTCCATGAACTTTTGAAGAAGCCTCCTTCAGTCCCGATTCTCTCGGCTGTGTGTAGAGTTCTGTCATCTTCCCTGACGAATGCCCCAAAAACACCTGAATGGTCCGTTGCGGAGTGCCCATTTCCGCCAAGAGACTGCCCGCGGCGTGCCGGAGGTCATGGAATCGACAGGAGACCCCGGCCGCGGTCTTCGACGCCTCCCACCGCTCCCGTGGGAAGGTGCAGAAGGGTTTTCCGTCTGGTCGTCGGAACAGGGGCCCAGCCACCACACCGAGGCCCTGGAGGACGGTTGAGAGGTCCGGCGCCAGCGGGATCCAGACCACCCGCCCGCCTTTCCCGCCGCGC
>JAPLLC010000094.1 GCA_026387775.1 Candidatus Methylomirabilota bacterium
CCATCGGCTTTTCGAGCCTGAGGATCATCACCCGGCATATCCTGCCCAACCTCTTCAATACAATCATCGTCACATCGAGCCTCGAAGTCGCCCGGATGATCCTAATGGAGTCCATCCTGAGCTTCCTGGGCCTGGGAGTCCAGCCGCCCACGCCCTCCTGGGGGGGAATGCTGGGAGAGGGACGGACCTACATGCTGACCCACTGGTGGCTGGCGACCTTCCCCGGCATCGCCATCTTCGTGACCACGCTCGGAATCAACCTCCTGGGCGACGGTCTGCGGGATGTCCTCGATCCGCACCAGTACTAGCACGGCTGCTGAAAAAGGCCCATCTGCGGCGTTGAAACGCTCAGGCGCTCGTTGCGGCGTACCTGGAGTACGCCTCACACGGCCTTCCGCGTTCCGCCTTGCATCTGGACCTTTTTGAGCAGCCTGGGCGAGAATGAGTTTCTCAGCAGCCTGCTAGCCATGACGCGACTCGCCACCGCCAATCCGGCACGCCGGAGACGTTCGTAGATTATGCGGAGCAGGTGAAGGCGGACTTCGAAAGAACACGGACAGTCGTCGGCGCCCTGAATCGGATCACCGCCCCACAAGAACGACCGTGCTGCGCGCGTTCGCCAGATAACAGCCGGGCGGATCGATCGGGACTTCCTGTCCGTCCGCGAGCAGGTCCTCTCCCGCCTCCAGGCTGGTATCGACGATCCGGTACCACGTCTTCCCGTCCGGAAGCGGCGGGATCTGGACATACTGCAATCGGTGGTCGGCGTTGAAGATGAGGAAAAGGACGTAGGCCCCGCCACCACCCGGCGCCTCGTCGCCATCCAGCAGATAACATAGGGTGCGCAGCCCAGGATCCCACCATGCCGGCTCGTCCAGATTTGCTCCGAACCATTGGATGTCCGGAATACCGGTGCCGTTCTGATCCCGCCCGGTGAAGAACTTTCGCTTCTGGAGGACGGGGAACCGCCGGCAGAGCTCGATCGTCCCGCGGAAGAAGTCGAGAGTGTCCCGATGTCGTTCGACGTCCTCCCAGTTAAACCAGGCGATCTCGTTGTCCTGGCAGTACGCGTTGTTGTTGCCCTGCTGGCTCCGCATGAACTCATCGCCACCCAGGATCATCGGCGTGCCCGCCGCAAAGAGCAGGGAGCAGGCAAAGTTCTTCACCTGCTGCTTCCGTAGCCGCAGGACGGCGGGATCGTCGGTTGGCCCCTCCACGCCGCAGTTCCAGGAGTTGTTGTCGTTCGACCCATCGCGGTTTTCCTCCTGGTTGGCGTCGTTATGCTTCTCGTCGTACGCGACCAGATCCGCCAGGGTGAACCCGTCGTGACAGGTGATGAAGTTGATGCTGTTGTAGGCGGACCGGCCGTCGTCACTGTAGAGGTCCGCGGATCCGGTCAGCCGGCAGCCGAGATCCGGCGCCTGCCCATCGTCCCCCTTGCCGAATCTCCGCATCGTGTCGCGGAATCGCCCGTTCCACTCGGACCAGTCCACGGGGAAATTCCCGACCTGATAGGTGCCGAGATCCCAGGGCTCGGCGATCAGCTTGATCCGGCCGAGGACGGGATCCTGGGAGGCGGCGTCGAAGAAGGAAGCGGACTTCTCGAACATCCCTCTTTCCCGCCCCAGGACGGATGCCAGATCGAACCGGAATCCGTCCACGTGCATGACTTCGACCCAGTAGCGGAGCGAGTCCATCACGAGCCGGATCACCGGTGCCTGTGCGAGGTTCAGGCTGTTCCCGCACCCGGTTGGATTCAGGTAGCAGCGGGAGGGCTCGTACTCGTTGCCGGTCAGGCAGTAGTGGGTCGGATTGTCGATCCCGCGAAAGCTCAGGGTGGGTCCCAGCTCGCTGCCTTCCGCCGTGTGGTTGTACACCACGTCCAGGATCACCTCGATCCCCGCCCGGTGCAGCTCGCGTACGAGCGCTTTGAACTCGTCCACCTGGCAGCCCAGGGCGCGTCCTGTTCCATACGAGGATTCGGGCGCGAAAAAGCCGAGGGTGTTGTATCCCCAATAATTGGTGAGCCCCTTGGCCGTCAGGAAGTCCTCGACGGCGTACGCCTGGATCGGAAGCAGCTCGACCGCGTTTATTCCCAGCGCTCTCAGATACGGGATCTTCTCGATGAACCCCAGGTAGGTTCCAGGCTGCTTGACCCCGGAGGAGGGATGCGCGGTGAACCCCTTCACGTGGACTTCGTAGATGATCAGACGCTCCAGCGGGATATCTGGAGGTGTATCGCCTTGCCAGTCGAAGCGGTCGTCCACCACGATGGATTTCGGGACGAGAGCCGTGTTGTCCCGATCGTCCCGGGAGAGGTCCCGTTCGGGCGACTGGGGATCGTACGCCAAGAGCAGATTGTCCTCGTTTCTCGGCTTGCCGGCGATGGCCTTCGCATACGGGTCGATCAGGAGTTTGGCTTCGTTGAACCGCAACCCTCGCCGCGGGTCGAACTCGCCCCGGACCTTGTAGGCGTAAAGCTGTCCAGCCCGGAGCCCAGGCACAAAGGCATGCCACACATAGCGCGTCCGGGTATTCAACCGGATGATGTCGGTTGGATCGCCCTCCGGCGTGTCGAAGAGTAACAGGAAAACGTCGCTCGCGTTTCGGGAGTAGAGGGCGAAGTTCACGCCGCCCGACGTGAGCGTGGCACCGAGAGGGTAGAACCTGCCTGCGGAGATCTTCCTGACCGTCCTGTGTGCAAGGTCGTATCCCATGGCGTTCTCCCTTCCGTGCCCCGTGACCATGAGCCAACAGGGTCTCGATCGATCGCGATCATGTGACCGTGCGCAGGAGGCGACTGGCGCGACGTTTCCAGGGACGATCCTCGTGGCGCCGGTACCAGGGGGCGGTGCGATAGGAGGCGAGGGCTTCCCCGAGCGCCTCACGCGCCTCTTCTTTTCGCGCCAGTTCGATCAACGCTTGCCCCAGCTTGGACCATCCCTCCACGCTGGACCCGTAGATGTCGACGGCCTGGCGATACCGCTCTGCCGCCGGGGCCCATTCCGATCTCTCGGCGTGGAAATCGCCGAGACGCAGATATGGCTCGCCGTAGCCGAACTTCGGATTGATGGCCAGGGCCCGCTCCACCAGGCTCCGTCCCCTCTCGGCCGCCCCGTCGTTCATCAGACAGAGCCCCAGGAAATAGTTGGCGTCGGGCAGATCGTCCACGCGGGGCAGGACCTGTTCCAGCTCCGCCCGCGCCTCGCGGAATCGCCCCTGCCGGGTGAGGATGGCCCCCAGATCCACGCGGGCCTTCGCATCGTGCGGATTGATTGCCAGTGCGCGGCGGAGTCGCCCCGCCTCTCCCCAGGCCCGCACCTTCCGACTGAACCGGAAGGCGTATCGAGAGCCTGCGAACCAGCTCGGAACCGCCAGGGCAATCAGGATCACGACCGCCAAGAGCGGGCTTCCCGTGATCCAGGTGAGAATGGCAAAGAGAAAAAAGCGGCCCATGAAGGCTCTGTCCTCGATCGCGCCAAACGTGGATCTGTGATCGCCAATCCGCCGTCAGTTCCTCAACACGAGAGGGGCGAACACATCGCCCCTCTCTCGAACATACACCTTCACTGTCACGAGTCGCTCAGACGAGCTGCTTCAGCCGTTCTTTCGACTGCTCCAGAACCGCCGCATGCAGGCTGTGGCCATGGGCGTCCATGGTGACCACGGCGGGGAAATCCTTCACGCGGAACGCCCAGATGGCCTCGGGGCTCCCGAACTCTTCCAGGTACACCCCCAGAACGTCGGTGACGCATTCGGCCAGGACTTGCGCCGCCCCTCCGACCGCGTGCAGGTAGACGCAGCCGAACTTGGCGCAGGCCTCCAGGGTCTTCCCGCCCATGCCCCCCTTGCCGATCACCGCGCGCAGTTTGAACTTCTCGATCAGGTGGGCCTGGTATGGCTCCTCGCGGATCGAGGTCGTGGGTCCGGCCGCCTTCACCACCCACTTCCCCTTCTCCTTGATCACGACCGGCCCGCAGTGATAGATGATTTGTTCCTCCAGGCTGACCGGCGGCTTGCCCCCATCGTGCAGGAACTTGTGGACCGCGTCCCGGCCGGTGTAGATCACGCCGGTGAGATGGACGATCTCCCCCATCTTCAACGCGCGAATCTTCTCTTCGGTGTAGGGCTCGGCGAGCTGGATCATTCTCCACCTCCAGAAATTCAGCGATCAACACTCAGCCGTCAGCAAGAGCCCGGCATTCGACCCGTAGTCGCCCAGGCTGCTCAAAAGGGCCCAGATGCAAGGCGGCGCGCGATGGGTCGAGTGAGGCGTACACTGGGTACGCCGTAGCGAGTACCCGAGTAAGCCAACGCCGCAGGTGGGCCATTTTCAGCAGCCTGCTAGTAGAGCCACTTGACGATCTTGCCCTGCTCGCTCAGCAGGAATCCCTGGCGCCGGTAGGCCCAGCACATGTACGAGACCGAGACGAAGAAGCTCGCCGGCAGTCGGTTCAGGGAGCCGATCTTGCACCCAAGCAACGTCGTCTTGCCGCCGAACCCCATGGGTCCGATCCCCAGCGTGTTGGCGCTCTTCACGATGTCCTGCTCCAGCGCGGCCAGCCCCGGATCGGGGTGCACATCCTCCAGCGTGCGCAGGAACTGCTCTTTCGAGTGAAGATAGCCGGTGGCCCGATCCCCCCCGATGCAGACACCCAGGATTCCCGGACTGCAGCCTTTCCCCTGGGCCAGCACCACGGCGTTCAGGATGGCCTTCCGGACACCCTCCAGATCCCGATTGGCGCCGATTGTGGTGTCGGGGAGTGAATACTGTACCCCCACGTTCTCGCAACCGCCTCCCTTCAGGATCAACCGCACGTCGAGCCGCGCCCCGTGGTGCTGGTGGAAGTGCAGCACGGGGCTCCCCGGGCCGAGGTTGTTCCCGCTGTTCTTCCCGGTGACGGAATCCACCGAGTTCTGACGAAGGTACCCCTTGGCCGTCGCCTCAGCCACGGCCGCCTTGGCGACAACTTCGAAGCCTACCTGGTCGAACCCCACGGGGGCTTTCACGAAAAAGAGGATGCTCCCCGTATCCTGGCAGAGCGGCTGAGACTTGCGTCGGGCCAGGTCGATGTTCTTGGTGATGATATCCATGGCGTACCCGCCCGTCGTCCCCGCCTCCTCTGCCCTGGTGCCGACGTCGACGGCCCGAAACACGTCGTCCGGAAGTTCGGCCGAAGTCCGGCGGATGAGTTCCAGCAGATTGACCCTGAGGTTTCGCATCACGATGCTCCCTTCTCATGAGCGACGCCCGTCCGAGACATATGGTCCAGACACCGGGATTGTAGGCTCCTCAACGGCGCGCTGTCAACGCGCGGAATCGCGGCACGGTTTGGCAGGCGTGCGCTTGGCGTGATAAGATGACCCGCATTGTCGGTCAGGCCCTGCCGGGTCCTCGGATCCCGGGGGCGCTGCCGCCTGATAGGAACATAGCAGGAAGCTGAAGCACTCACTCTTCGGCAGGCTGCTCAAAAGGGCCCAGATGCTAGGCGGCCTGCGAAGGGCGGGGTACCCACCGCAGGTGGGTCCAGGCGTACTTCCGGTACGCCGCAGCGAGCGCCCGAGCGGGCCAACGCCGCAGATGGGTCTTTTTCAGCAGCCTGCTAGAGCGGCAAAGGGAGTTGGATCGTCATGGCCATCCTCAAAGTCGCCCAGATGGGCAATCCGATCTTGCGTATTCCGGCCGAGCCGGTGAAGAATATCCAGGCGCCGGACATCCAGCGCCTGATCGACGACATGATCGAAACCATGCAGGAGTATCGCGGCGTGGGCCTGGCGGCGCCGCAGGTCCACCGGTCTCTCCAGATCGTGGTCATCGAGGCGGAAGAGCACGACCGCGCGGAGTCGGCCCCGCCCGCCACGCCCACCGTCCTGATCAACCCCCGGATCGTCCCCGCGAGCGGGGAAGGCTGTCTGATCCTCCCGAACCTTCGCGGCATGGTTCCGCGTTACATGGACATCGAGGTCCGGGCCCACGACCGGCGGGGGAAGCCGCTCACGCTCAAGGCGGTCGACTTTTTCGCCCGCGAGATCCAGCACGAGTACGACCACCTCATCGGTACCCTCTTCCTGGACCGGATGAAGAGCCTCGAGACGCTCACCTTTCTGGAGGAATTTGGGCGCTACTGGGCGGACCGCGAGGACGAGGAGTGACCGGACCTCCCGCCTATCGCTTCTGCCCCTGCTGCGGCGCCCCGCTGGACTGTCGCATCCTCAAGGCCGGTGAGCCGCCCCGACTCGTCTGCAGCTCCTGCGGCTTCGTCTTCTTCCTCGACCCCAAGGTGGCCACCGGCGTGATCTTCTCCTACAACAACGGGATCCTCCTGGTCCAGCGCGCCATCGAGCCGAGCTACGGCAAGTGGGTCTTCCCCGGAGGCTACGTGGACCGCGGGGAAACGCTGGAGGCCGCCGCCCTCCGCGAGGTCCGGGAGGAATCGGGGCTCTGCGTCCGGCTGACGAGACTCCTCGGGGCCTACTCGCAGCCGGGCAATCTCGTCATCCTGGTCGCGTACGCCGGCGAGGTGACGGGCGGGTCGCTCCAGACCGACGACGAGAGTCTGGCCGTCCGCGCCTTCCCCCCGACCGAGATCCCCTGGGATCAGCTCGCCTTCCCCAGCACGGTGGCGGTCCTTCGCGATTATCTGGCTCTCCCGGGCGTGCGGTGAGCGTTCAGCAATGCCCGTTGTCACCATCCGGAGCGCGTGCTATCGTTCCATCGACACTACGGGCGCGTCCCAGGGGGAACCAGGCTGATGCCATTCATCCGGCCCCAATCTCGATCGCAGGCTCCCCATCCCTTGCGGGCCCTCCTCGTCGCCTTCCTGTCCATGTTGGTCGCCGGCTGCGCCGAGACGAAACCGGTCCAGGAGCCCGAGGGGAGCGTCGCCTTCCGGGCGGGGACCGGCGAGACGAGCGGAAATCGAACCCACCTCACCCCGGGCCCGGCCTTCCAGCACCCGGGCATCCTGGTCCCCGCCTCCGATCCGATCTGGCAGTCGACCTGGCTGAGCAAGGACCAGGAGAATTCGCTGACGCAGGGCGCCACCTCTGGCCTGCTCACCGGTATCAGCATCATGCAGGTGGCGCCTTTCGCCTTGACCTTCTGGCCGGCGGCGGTCGGCATCGTGGTCGGGGCCGTGGGGATGGGGATGCTGGGGGTAGTCCCAGAGGATCCCGCGCTCCAGCGGATCTCGCCCCCGGATCGCGCCACCATCGCCGAAGCGACCAAGACTCTTCGGCCCGATCGTCTCTTCCGGGACGCCATGGCCGAGGCGCTCGCCCGTCGCGGGGGGGGTCCCCTCTCTGCCGTCGACTGGCACCAGGCGTGGGGCCCCGATACTCCCGGGACCGATCCGCTGATCGAGGCCCGCAACAAGGGACTGGATGGTGTGCTGGAGTTCTCGCTGGATGCGATCGGTCTTGCAGTCGGGGAAGAGGCGGACACCTTTGGCGTCTTTGTTCAGGTCCGGGTCCGCGCACTCGACGCGCCGGGTGGGCAACTGCGATACGAGAGAGTCCTGAGCTACGGTCCGGGCCAGCACATGGAAGGACTGCCGAGGTTGGATTTCTACACGGTCGAGTTTCTCGCCGCGGACAAGGGTCACCCCTACCGACACTTCGCCTCAGAGGCGATCAGACGATTGGCGCGCCTGCTCGCAGACGACCCCGCCCTGCCGCTCGCACCGCAGAGAAATAGCAAATGACCGACCGGAAATGACCAGCCTGAGCCCGAACGTTGCAGTTCTCAGGCAAAGCACGCAAAGGACGCCAAGACCTGCAAAGTATTTCTCGAAAGCCCCCTGCGAGTGTATCGGAAAGAGTTTGCCCGAGCCCATCCGGTGGAATGGAATGGCCCAGCTCGTCTTTGCGTTCTTGGCGATCTTGGCGTGAGAATTCCGGGCTGAGCGAGCCGTGTCACTCGGCAGGCGTGGTTTCCTGAAGCCGGACGACCGTCGCTCCCCATCCGCCGCGTTCCGGAGGGGCGTCGAAAAACGCTTGAACCAAGGGATGGTTTGTCAGAAGCGACCGGACGACCGCCCGCTGAGTCCCCGTCCCCCGGCCGTGAATCAGACGCACCTCGCCAAGACCGCGATGGGCACACTCGGCCAGGTACCCGCCCACGACGTCAGGGATGTCCCGCGGGGCGAAGGGGTGCAGGTCGAGGCTGTCCTCGATCGGCAGGACCACCGGCTCCTCGGGAGGACCGGGAAGATCCTCTCGCTCTTTCGGGTCGGGCCGGCGCGGCGACATCGCGGCGGCGGTCAGTCCGCCAGCGGAGGCCGATGATCCCGGAAAGGGCTCACCGCCTCGTAGGCCTGGCCGAGGCGGAGGAGCGTCGCCTCGTCGAACTGGCGCCCGACGAGCTGAAGGCCGATGGGCAGCCCCTCCCTCGTCAGGCCGCAGGGCACCGAGAGGGCGGGGTTCCCCGTCAGGTTGATCGGCCTGGTGCAGCGCGTGAGCCAGCCCCGCACGTCCTCGCGGACCCCCTCCACCGTGGCTTCCCGCTCGTCCGTGCGCGGGGCCGGGATGGGTGTCGTCGGAGTCAAGAGCGCATCCACCTGCCGCAGGACGCCGTCCACCTCGGCTCGCACGACCTGCCGGGCTCGCTGCGCCTTCAGATACTGGGTGGCCAGCACGAACTGGCCGGTGAGGAGTCGGGCGCGCACGTCCGCCCCGTACTCGGAGGCCCGCGTCTTGAGGTAGGGCTCGTGATACGCCATGGACTCTGCGGAGATGATGGCGAAGACGGCGGGAGTCGCGTGGTGAAGCCGAGGCAAGCGGACCTCCTCCACCCTGGCGCCCAGCCCCTCCAATGCGCGCGCCGCCGCCTCGACGGCGGCCCGCACATCGGGATCCAGGCGATCGAAGAACAGCTCGCGCACGATCCCCACGCGGAGCCCGCGGATATCCCCCACCATGCCCGATCGGTAGTCGGGGACCGGGACGGCCGCCGTGGACGGGTCGGCCGGGTCCTGTCCGGCCAGGGCCTGCAAAAGGATCGCCGCGTCGGCGACCGTCCGGGCCATGGGGCCCACGTGGTCCAGCGACCAGGCCAGCGGGATGACGCCGGCGCGGCTCACCCGTCCGTAGGTGGGCTTGAGCCCCACGATCCCGCAGAGAGAGGCCGGGATGCGCACCGAACCGCCGGTGTCGGTCCCCAGCGCCCCGGCGCAGAGGCCTGCGGCCACTCCGCCCCCGGACCCGCTGCTGGACCCGCCCGGCATCCGGTCGCGGCCCCACGGGTTCTGCGCGGTGCCGTAGTGGGGATTCACGCCCGTCGGGCCGTAGGCGAACTCGTGGCAATTCAGTTTGCCGAGGAGCACCGCGCCCGCTTTGAAGAGCCGCGTGGCCACCGTGGCGTCGGCCTCCGGGACCCAATCCTTCAGGATGCGCGATCCGCAGGTGGTCCGGATCCCGCGGGTCATGATCAGATCCTTGAGGCCGATAGGAATCCCGTGGAGCGGCCCCCGATAGTGCCCGTCGCCGACCTCTTTCTCCAGGGCGACGGCGGCGGCCAGCGCCTCCTCCCTCAGGAGCGTGATGTAGCAACGGCATTCGCCGTCGCGCGCCGCGATCCGGTCCAGGTAGGCCCTCGTCAGCTCGACCGGCGAGATCGACCGCCGACGAATCTGCTCACCGGCCTCGGCGATGCTGAGCCTTGTCAACTCGTTAGCGGCCATGGGGCGCCTCCGTCGGCGGCAGGAGCACGGTGGCCGGCTCCACGTGAAGCAGGTCGAGGTCGTCCAGCCGGGCCAGGCCATCGAGCTGAGACCCAAGCTGGGCGACGTGGCCGGCGAGATCGGCAGGATCAACCGGGACCCGCGCCAGCACCTCGGCAATCGACTGCAAGAGCTCTTTCGAAAGCGCTGTCATGATGTCCTCCACGAAATCACAAACATTTCACCGCAAAGCTCGCAAAGAGCGCAAAGGGAGCCATTTGCGGTTCAACTGTAACGTTCGGGGGAATGTTGGAAATGTCTGACGTACTCTAGCAAGAGCCGCGAGCCCCTGTCCAGCCGAAAGACCGACGCCTCTGGCGCTGCAGGAGGTGGGGAGACGGGGAAGCCGGAAGGGGGGCGTGGGCAAAGAAAAGGGCCCCGAAGTGTTCACGGCAAGCTAGCCGCCCCGGTGGACAAGGCCGGAGGCTTCGAGGCCCGGCGATTGCGGGGATTCCGCAGGCGGAAACCCAGGCGTTCACCTCAGTGGAGAACCGCCTACGTTACAATCACCTCACCTGTCCAGTTGGCTATGCCCACTGGATCACCTCCTTTCTGGTGTATTATCTATGTACAATCCCGAGCGCCGGGACGCAAGAGAAAAATGTATGATCTCGGCGAAGCTCAAGGCTTATTGACTCCCACAATATAGATGTCCTATGCTCTGGGCAGGAGGCGGAAAGCCTGTAAGCGTTCGGCTACGACACCAGGGGCCGCCAGGGTCTCCCGGAGCGCCGCCCCACACCCATCCCGGGGATGGGTACCCG
>JAPLLC010000190.1 GCA_026387775.1 Candidatus Methylomirabilota bacterium
GATCATGGGGACGATCGTCAGATACGAGAAGAGCCCCCGGCCGGGAAAATCGTACCTGAGCAGCAGAAACGCGATGGCGATGCCGATGATGGAGGTGGTGATCACGGTGCCCACGCCCAGGATCATGGAGTTCAGCAGGGACTTCAGATAGAAGGCGTCTGTGAAGAAGTCCTGAAAATTCGCGATGGTGAAGACGCCCGCCTCGGTCGTGAGACTGTCGTAGAAGAGCCGGATCAGCGGATAGATCAAAAAGATGATGAAGAAGGCCCAGACGGCGGCATACGCCAACAGGCCGCTGATCTTCATCTCCGACCAGACGCCTGACTTGGGCAGGGCAACGGTGTCTTCTGGATTCACGTTGACGGTCCCCTATTTTCTTAAGCGGGAATCCCCAGGGTGATCTGGATGGGAAAACGCACATGCACCTTCTCGCCAACGGGGAAGGGTTGCTGGTTCCAGGGGTTCTGCACGTCGACCTTGAAGAGGGTCTCCTGATCCAGTTCGATGTCGTAGCGGATGGCGTTGCCGATATACGAGGCGAAGCTGACCTTCCCGGCGATCAGGTTCATGTCGTCGCTCGTTTCGTCGGAGTTGCAGATAGAAGCCACCTCGGGGCGGACGGTGACCTTGCAGGCCTCCCCGGTATTGAACCGGCCCTCAAAGACGCACTTGAGCAGACCGAAGCGGGTTTGCACGGCCATCCAGCCCTTCGATTCCTGGATCTCCTTCACCTGGCCGTTGATCAGGTTGTTGATGCCGATGAAATCGGCGACAAAGGGGTTCTCCGGTCTTTGATAGAGGTCCCGGGGGGAGCCCAATTGTTGAATCTTGCCGTGATCGAGGACCGCGATGCGGTCCGAGAGGGTCAGAGCCTCTTCCTGATCATGGGTCACATAGATGGCGGTGATGGCCAGATCCTTCTGGAGCTTTCGGATTTCGGCGCGCACCTGCTGGCGGATCTTGGCATCCAGGTTGGAGAGGGGCTCGTCGAGCAGAAGCACGTCCGGGTTGAGGACCAGGGCGCGCGCCAGGGCCACACGCTGCTGCTGGCCGCCCGAGAGCTGGCCGGGATACCGTTTTTCGAGGCCCGTCAGATTGACCAGCGACAACGAGTGGTTCACCTTCTTGGCAATCTCCCCATGGGTTGTCTTCTTGATATTGAGGCCGTAGGCAACCATGGGTTGTTTTTTTGATCTTGAGACCGTAGGCCACATTGTCGAAGATGGTCATATGCGGCCAGAGGGCATAGTTCTGAAAGACCATGCCGATGTTCCGTTCATAGGGGGGGATGGCCGAAACCTCTCGGTCGCCGAAGTAGATCTCCCCGTGATCGGGTTTGTGAAAACCGCCGATGAGACGGAGGATCGTCGTCTTGCCGCAACCCGAAGGCCCCAGCAGCGTAAAAAGTTCGCCGTCCTGGATATCAAGAGATACATGACTCACGGCCTCCAGGGCGCCGAACCTTTTCACCATGTCTTTGAGTCGGATATTCATAGTTTTACCCGATGACCCTGCGAATTCTCCATCCCTTCACCTCTCCCCGCGGAGGAAGGAGAGAGGGATGGGTGAGTGCCCCGTGTGCACCGGGGAGTCCGAGAACTCCCCGGTGCACGGGAAGCATGAGGTTTCCTTATTTCTTGATGATCTCCTTGTGCTTCTCGGCGATCTCCTTCCGGAAGTAGGCGTTCACGTCTTCGTTGCGCTTCTTCTCGCCGGCGACATTGGCGTCGTAGACATTGCCGACCTGGATGTCATAGAAGGAGCGGATCCCGGCCGTGAACTGAACCGCCTTCTCCGCGTCGGAGCCGGCGGCCCCCTGCACCTTGTACTTGGAGGTGATGGGGTAGAGACCGCGATCCATGAAGATCCTCTGCCCTTCCTCGGTCAGGAGGAACTCGATGAAGGCATGGGCCGCCTTGGGATGGGGGGCGCCCTTGAGCACCGCCATCGGCTCGGGGGTCACGTAGGCGTTCTTGGGGTAAACGAACATCACGTCATAGCCGCCGAGCACCTCGGCGAAGGCCATGTAGCTGGGGACCGCCACGCCGACGGCGAATTCGCCTTTGGCCACCACGCTCGGCACGTCACGGGAGCGGGCCGTGAAGATTCCCGTGTTGGCCGCCAGTTTGGTCAGCCAGTCCCACCCCTTTTCCCAGCCGTACATGGCCAGGATGACTTCGTAGCTCGCATGGCTCGAACTCGACCGGTCCGGCGTGCACTGGGCGATCTGGCCCTTGAGCTTGGGGTTGAGCAGGTCGTCCCAGTCCTTGATCTCGACGCCAAGCCGTTTGAGCAGCTTCGGCTGGTAGATCAGGCCGTAGGGCTCGAGCGTCGTTCCCACCCAGAACCCCTTTGGGTCCTTCAGTGGAAGCCCGATGGGCTTGCCGATGGTGGCCGGGATCTCGTCCCACATCGCCTTGGGGATGGTGATTTTATCCAGGAGACCCTGCTCCGCCAGCAGGTCGAACAGCGTTCCCTCTCCGCCCCAGAAGACGTCTGCCTGGGGCTTGCCCTTCCACTCGACGATCTGGCCATAGGCGACCGGCGTGCCCTGCGGCATGGCGCTGGTCTTGAGAACCACATTGTACTTCTTCTTCACAAAGGCCGCGAAGGCCGCCAGGGCCGGATCGTGGACGTCCTTGGAGACGGGGGTAATGAGATAAAACTCATTCTCGATCGCCTGGGCGAAACTGATCCCTGTCAGACAAAAGAAACCCATGACCGTTAGGGCAATGACCGCTGCAAGACGTTTCATGATTCCTACCTCCTTGTTTATGGTTGCCGCCTTGAACATTACTTTCCCCTCCCGGGTTGAGGAGGTCCTCATGGAAACCCGAATAATTCATTCATGAGGCTTCCTTGCTGTCCGGTTGTACCAGTGCGACATAAAGCCAAAACGAAAAATAAGTCAAGCTAAACCGGGCGCACTGGCCCGCCGGGGGGGAGCGCCCAGCCGGCCGCCCGCGCCACGGCCCGCCGCCAGCCGGCAAACAGATCTTCGCGTCGCGCCGCGTCCATCTCGGGCAGGAACCGCCGGTCGACGGCCCAGTTCTGGGCGATCTCCTCCCGACTTTTCCAGTAGCCTACCGCCAGGCCGGCCAGGTAGGCGGCACCCAGGGCGGTGGTCTCCTTGACCACCGGCCGGACCACGGCCGTTCCCAGGACGTCGGCCTGAAACTGCATCAGCAGATTATTTGCGGTGGCCCCGCCGTCGACGCGGAGCTCCTCCAGCGTAAGTCCCGCATCCGCCAGGGCCGCCCCGAGGATCTCGCGGCTCTGGTACGCGATCGCCTCCAGCGCCGCGCGCACCAGATGCGCCCGCGTGGTTCCCCGGGTGATCCCCAGGATGGTGCCTCGCGCGTACATGTCCCAGTGGGGCGCACCCAGTCCCACGAAGGCCGGAACGAAGTAGACACCCCCCGTGTCCGGAACCGAGGCGGCCAGAGTTTCGGACTCGGCCGCATCCGCGAGCACCCCCAACCCGTCGCGCAGCCACTGGATGGCGGCGCCGGCGATGAAGATGCTCCCCTCCAGTGCGTACTCGGCCCGCCCCTCCGTCGGGCTCGCCGCGATCGTGGTGAGCAGGCCGGTCTGCGACGCCACGGGTCGGTCGCCCGTATGGACCAGGAGGAAACAGCCGGTTCCGTACGTGTTTTTCGCCATCCCGGGCGAAAAGCAGGCCTGACCGAACAGCGAGGCCTGCTGGTCGCCGGCGATGCCGGCCACGGGGATCTCCGCCCCGAAGAGGTCCGGCGCGGTCTGGGCATACCGGAAACTGGACGGCCGCACCTCCGGCAACATCGCCTGCGGGACACCCAGCGCCCCGCACAGGTTCGGATCCCAGACGAGCTGGTGGATGTTGAAGAGCATGGTCCGAGAGGCGTTGCTGTAATCGGTCATCCAGGCATGCCCCTTCGACAACTTCCAGAGCAGCCATGTGTCCACCGTCCCGAAGCAGATCTCGCCCCGCTCCGCCCGGGCGCGCAGGCCAGGCACCTGCTCCAGCAGCCACTGGATCTTGGTGCCGGAGAAGTAGGCATCGATCACCAGGCCGGTGCGTGCCCGCACCGCGGTCTCCCATCCCCCCGCCTTGAGCGCGTCGCAGATTCCCGCCGACCGCCGGCACTGCCACACGATGGCGTTGCCGATCGGCTGCCCGGTGGCACGCTCCCACAGGATGGTGGTCTCGCGCTGGTTGGTGATCCCGATGGCGGCGATCTGCTCCGCCCGCACCCCAGCGGAGGCGATCGCCTCCCGCGCCACGGCGAGCTGACTCACCCAGATCTCCAGCGGATCGTGCTCCACCCAGCCGGGCTGGGGGTAGAACTGACGCAGCTCGCGCTGAGCCAGCGAGACAATCCGAGCCTTCCGGTCGAACAGGATGGCGCGCGAGCTCGTGGTCCCCTGATCCAGAGCGAGAACGTACGTCTCCATCGCTTGCCGCCTCTTCGTTAAGCCGTTGTCAAAGAATAACTTGACCGGAGAAATTCCGAAAACGGCATAAGGGGCCGTAACGAAATTCCAATGAATGGACAAGTTATTTCGTAACGGCTCCTAATTCCTCACCGGCTGCACCGTCCGCTCCAGCTTCTCCATCCACGCCCCAGCCTTGTGATCAAAGGTCTTCACCACGACGCGGTCGGGATAGAAGAACAGCGAGCTCGTCCAGATCCGCTCGCGGTTCATGTCCGTCGCGTGGATGGTGGTCACCCGCTGCTCGTAGACGTTGACGTCCGACCGGAAGCTTTCGTTCGTGGCCGAGACATGCATGTGGCCGGCGACCCAGAGAAACACCTGGGGATTCTTCAGGAGCAGCTCGCGCAGCTCGGCCTGTGGCTGGGCGACGAAGCCGTCCGTGTTCGCGCGCTCGTTGAAGTCGAGCAGCGTGCCCTTCAGCGGCGCATGGAAGAAGATCGCCGTCGGAACACGAGGATTCTTGGCCAGCTCGGCCCGCAGCCACCCGAGCTGGCGGTCGGACATCTCGGCAAGATGGTTGGAGAACAGATGGTCCGTGGACAGGAAGATCAAGAGGTACGAGTCAAGGCGTCGGCTGGAGTAGACCTCGGCCACGCCGAAGGTCTCTCGAAAGCGGGCAAGCTTGGCACTGCGACTCCCCGGCGACCCCCTGACGCGACGCCCCTGAGCGTTCTTGGCATCTTCATAGATGTAATCGTGGTTGCCGACGATGAAGAAGGCGGGCTTGGTCAGCGTGGCGAAGAACTGCTTGGCAGCGGCGTATTCCACCGCCGTGCCGGCCTCCTCGCAGATATCTCCGAGAACCGCCACCGCATCCACATCGGCCCAGGAGCTGATCGTCTGGAGGACCCGCTCCTTGGCGGGAAGGAACTTCCCCGGCAGATGGGGATCCCCGAGCACGACCAGATGATAGGGCGGGGCATCGGCCGCGCGGGCGATTGGCGCGCTCCACTCGCCGAGAGGCGACGCCAGCGCCGCCCATGCCGCGATCAAGAACAGGATTGTCCTTCGCGTCAACTGTCTGGTTCGCATCTGGACAGCCCACCCCTCCGGGCGCCTACTTCTCCGTCTCGACCAGCCCCTTCACGAACCAGTGCTGCATGAAGACCACGACCGCCACCGGGGGCAGCATGGCGAGGATGGCGGTGGCCATGATGAGGTTCCAGTCGGTCTGTGCGTCGCTGGTCCCGATCATCTTCACGATGCCGATGACGACCGTCTCCATGGACCGGTTGGTCGTGATCAAGAGCGGCCACAGGTATTGATTCCAGCCGTAGATGAACAGGATCACGAACAGGGCGGCGATGTTGGTGCGCGACAGCGGCAGAACCATCTGCCAGAAGAAGCGCAGGGGCCCCGCCCCGTCAATCTTGGCCGCCTCCACCAACTCGTCCGGAATCGTCATGAACACCTGCCGGAAGAGCAGGGTCGCCGTCGCCGAGGCGATCAGGGGAATGGTGAGCCCGGAAAACGTGTTGATCATCCCCAGATCGGTCACGACCTTGTAGGTGGGGATGATCCGCACCTCGACCGGCAGCATCAGCGTGACGAAGATCATCCAGAAGAAGAACATCCGCAGAGGGAAGTTGAAGAACGTCACG
>JAPLLC010000064.1 GCA_026387775.1 Candidatus Methylomirabilota bacterium
GAGCCCGTCGCCGGCACGGAGGTCCGCTCCCCGAGCGGACCGATTCGGGGTAAGGGTGAGCCGGCATCGGGTACCCGCCCGAAAGGGTGGGTGCAGGCGCCAGGCGTCGGGTACCCAACCGAAGGGTTGGGTGTGGCGGTCCGGGGGACCGGCGATACGTCACCGTAATTGTAGGCAGAAGCACTTAGCGAGAATGCTCCCTTCCTTGAAACCTCCTTCGCTTTCCATTAAACTGGCCATGAGTGGCGAGTTCTACGACGAGAATCGGCCGGGCATCTCCTGGGACAGGCGCGGGCGCAGACGAGGGCATCCGCATCCGACCGATCCGGGGGGCGTCCCAAGGAGCATGGGAGGACGTGATGCGACGCGACATCGAATTCAATGCCGAGGGGACGATTCTGCGCGGCTGGCTCTACCTGCCGGAAAATCCGGCCGGTCGCGTCCCCGGGGTGGTGATGGCACACGGCTTCACCGCAGTCAAGGAGATGTACCTCGACACGTACGCCGAGGTGCTCGCCGCCGCCGGCCTCGGGGTGGTCGTGTTCGACCATCGGAACTTCGGCGCCTCCGCCGGGGAGCCCCGCGGCGAGATCGACCCCTGGGCGCAGGTCCGCGACTACCGGCACGCCATCAGCTTCGCCCGGACCCTACCGGAGCTCGACCCGGAGCGCCTCGGCATCTGGGGCACCAGCTACAGCGGCGGGCACGTTCTGGTGGTCGGGGCGCTGGACCGGCGGGTGCGCTGCGTGGTCAGCCAGGTCCCGGCGATCAGCGGGTATCAAGCCTCCCTCCGCCGCGTGCCGGCCTCGCAGGTCCCGTCCTTGCTGGAGGCATTCGTGGCGGATCGGGAGCGGCGCTTCCGCGGCGAGCCGCCCGCCATGCGCCCGGTGTTGCCGCGGCAGCCCGGTGAGCCGGCGGTGTTCACCGGCGCGGATGCCATCGAGTTCTTCCGCGAGGCGGCCCGCCGCTCCCCCACCTGGCGCGATGAGATCACGCTCCGCTCGGTGGAGATGGCGCGCGAGTACGAGCCTGCCGCCTACATCGCCCGCATCAGCCCCACCCCGCTGCTGCTCGTCGCCGTCACCGACGATGCCCTGACCTGCACCGACCTGACGCTGGATGCCTACGAGCGGGCCCTGCAGCCCAAGCACCTCGTGCTGCTCCCGGGTGGGCACTTCGTTCCCTACGTCCAGGAGTTTCCGGCCTCGAGCGCCGCCGCCCGGGACTGGTTCCTCCGACATCTCTGAGGCCACAGGGTGGGAGAAATGCCTTGACACTGCGAGCATGAGTGCGTAATATGCCGATGCGGGGTGGAGCAGTCCGGTAGCTCGTTGGGCTCATAACCCAAAGGTCCCAGGTTCAAATCCTGGCCCCGCAACCAATAAAAGCAACGGCTTAGGAGAATCCTCCTAAGCCCTTTTGCTTGTCTGTGCTACCCCCGTGCTGCCCTTTCTTCCCCGCCGCCGCTCAACGCATCAGATAGCTGCCCGTCTTGCCCTCCCCTACCGCTTCCCTGGCGTCACAACGCGCGTCCCGCCCTTGTTGTTGACCAGGGCAAGCGTCTTCATGGTTGAGACCAGATCGTCTTCCCTTTCTCGTCGAACAGGGACAGGACCGGCCCGTTCTTGAACACGTGCAGCATGACGCGGACCTTGCCGTTCTCGTCGGACAGGGCCAGCGTCGACCCGTTCTTGACCACGTCCAGCATGGCGCGGACCGTGCCGTTCTCGTCGGACAGGTTCAGCCGCGACCCGCCCGCGGCCAGGCCCAGGCTGGCGCGGTGGTTACCGTTCTCGTCCTCAAGAACGAACTGAGTAGCCCGGATCACCTTCTCCATGCGTTTCGCTCCTTTCAGCTGCGAAAAATAGCTACCGGACACCTATCGGAAGCTAACCCGTTGATTTGTCGAATGGACGATTCCAATTCTTGGCGGTCGGCCCATCAGGTGGGTGAGACCTGAAGCCGTCGCCGCCGTCGGGGCATCCCGTATGGTCCGCGCTCCGGGTTCATGCCCGTAGTCCCACGCTTGCGTAACGGCCCAAAAGTGAAATCAGCCTCTCGCAGAATCCATCACTTACGAGCCAAAAGGTGTCCGGTACCTTTTTTCGGTTCAAGAGCGCGTGCGGATGAGGCCACGGATCAATCGGACAAACCGCTCGGCGTGACCCAGGAGCGTCCGGACCTCCGACTCGACCACGCGCCCCGCCATTCCGTAAATGGCGATATTGCGCTTGGCGCGCATCCGATCGAAGTACGTGAGAGTCTCCTCGTGCTCTGATCCCAGCACAGCCAGAAGGAAGGCGAACGTATTCTTGTGGCCCTCCGCACTGGCGGGTCGGTACCCCTGTGCAAACATGAACGCCCGGCTGGCCTGGAGTACCGCATTGTAGGCCACGGCAAATCCCCAGTCGGCGTCCTCCTGGAGGATCTTCCGCGCCAGTCGGAGGTCGCGAGCGGCCAGCTTCAGCGCCTCTCTGACCTCTGCCGGCGAGATTGTCTCGCGGCGGACGCGCCCGGTCCGGATGAGGTCCTCAAGCCCCATGTCCCTCTCCAAGAAGAGAAATTGTCGGCCCCCGCAGGACACGCGCCAGGAATCCTCCGCGCGCCCGCTTCCGCCGGGCGAACTCTTCCGGAGTCAGCAGGCTGTAATTGACCGTGCGCTTGAGGCGCGTTTCGGCATCTCGGATGGCTCGGTGGAGCGCCAATTCCTCCAGGTCGCCAACGACCAGGAGATCCACATCACTCCCATTGATCGCCGTGCCCGCCGCCTGGCTCCCATACACGAAGGCTTGCTCGATCTTGTCTTTAAGGGGCGCGAGCGCGGTGCGCAGGACGTCCGCCAATCCCGCCGTCTTGAGAAGCAAGCCCTGGAGTTCTGCGAATACGGGAGTGGCGCGATTGACCTGGTAGAAGACCTGCCGCCCTTGGACCGTGCGCTCCAAGATCCCGACCGCCGCGAGATGCTGGAGCTCCCGCTGGATGGCCCCCACTCCGCCGCCGGCCTCCCGGACGATCTGACGGAGATAGAAGGCAGTGTCGGGCGCGGCAAAGAACAGGGCGAGGACGTTTCGCCGCGTCTTCCCGAAGAGAGCCGAAGAGATGTCGAGCGGCCGTGCTGTACTCATATTGGGTGCAATCGTACCCATTCCGGGTACAGTCGTCAAGCCCTATCACACCCGAGCGCGGTCACGATGCGCGAGCAGTGGGCGAGACCTGAAGCCGTCGCCGCCGTCGGGGCATCCCGTGTGGTTCGCACTCCGGGTGCTCATGCGCGTAGCCCGCGCGCTTGTGTAACGGTCCAAAAGTGAAATCAGCCTCTCGCGAAATCCATCACTTACGAGCCAAAAGGTGTCCGGTACCTTCTTCACATTTCTGGGACACAACACTGGGTCGTCTTTCTTCGTGTACCGCCAAAGAAAACAGGTTTATGATGCCCCTGGAGGTCCCCCATGAGTGGCCGCACCGCCATGCTTGCTGTCATGATTTCCCTGTTCTTCTTTTCCTTCTTCTATCGCACGTCGCCGGCGGTGATCTCCCCCTATTTACTGCGGGATTTTTCCCTGGGGGCGGAGAAACTGGGCCTTCTGAGCAGCATCTTCTTCATTGTCTTCGCCGTCGCCCAGGTCCCCCTGGGGCCGGCTCTGGACTTCATCGGCCCCCGCAAGGTGGTGTCGGTCCTGGGGACGCTGGGAGCGCTCGGGAGCCTGACCTTTGCCCTGGCGCCCTCGTACGACATCTGCCTGCTGGGCAGGGGACTTATGGGGCTGGGAATGTCGTGCATGTACATGGGGACGTTAACCATTGTGGCTAACTGGTATCCCCCCCGGCAATTCGCCACGCTCACCGGCATCGTCTCCTCCCTGGGCAACACTGGAGCACTGACCGCCACGCTTCCCCTGGCGCTTCTGGCAGGTTCGCTGGGTTGGCGAGGGTCCTTTCATCTCTTCGCGGCCGTCAATTTTCTTCTGGCCGTTCTGGCCTGGGTCATCATCCGGGATCGACCCCCCGGAGCTGCCGTTCAGCCCGGTCTTCCTTCCGAGGACTTCTCCCTGTGGGAAGCCTTCCGGACTGTTCTGGGAACCCCGACCTTCTGGTGTATTGCCACGCTCAATTTTTTTACCGCCGGCTCGTTTCTCGCATTTCAGGGTCTGTGGGGAGGGCCGTTTCTGATGGATGGGTTCGGGTTGTCCCCGGTCAAGGCCGGATCCGTCCTCTCCATGATTGCCTTCGGCTACATCATCGGCTGCCCCCTCACCGGGATGCTCTCTGACCGATGGGTCCCGTCGCGCAAGAAGCTCACCCTGGTCGTCCTGTCCATCTACCTGGTCCCTCTTCTGTTCCTTTCGTTTCTTCTTGGGCCCGGCCGGGAGTTTTTTCTCTTCCCCGTCTATTTCTCCATCGGCCTCTTCGCTTCCGGAGTCGTTCTTTCCATTACCCACCTCAAAGAACTCTTCCCGCCCCGGATCGTGGGGACGGCTCTCTCCTTGAACAATCTATTCGCCATAGGCGGGGCCGGCATTCTTCAGTACCTGATGGGCTGGATCATCGAACGCCACCCCCCCGCGGGCCGGATATACCCGATCGAGGCGTACCGCGAAGCCTTTCTTCTCCTCCTGGCGGGCATGGTCGGGACTCTGCTCCTATATCTCAGAGCAAAGGATTCGCATCCCCTTTCATCCCCTTCTCCCCCAAAAAAGTAAGGGCGACCAGCGGATCGGCTGCGCTCGCCGAAGTCCGGTCGCCTCTACTCAGAACCCTCCACCCTTTTTCTTACTCTCGCAGAATCCATCGCCTACGAGCCAAAAGGTGTCCGGTACCCTTTTTGCGGTCCCGCGCGCCGGACGACGCACTCGTCAAGGGGTCACTGGCGTCGCGGGCGGGAGCGCGAGGCCCCGCTTCTCCAGCACCTGACGCGCGACGTCGGGCCGGTCGCTGATGATGCCATCGACCCCGAGGTCGAGCAGCGTGCCGATCTGTGGTGCCTCATTCACCGTCCACACGACCACGCGGATCCCCAGGGCGTGGGCCTCTTTGACTTTGAACTTGGTGACGTCGCCGACAAAGGGCGACCAGATCGTGCCGCCCGCGGCCTTGACCATCTTTACGACCGACCGGTAGTCCTTGTATTGAAATCCCGCCGTCCACAGGGAGTCAGCGTTCTTGTCGGCGCCGATGTTATCAAAGAACCGCTGCTGCACCGAGAGATACACCGTGGGCATCTCGGGGGCGATGCGCTGCACGCTCTGCAGCGTCCGCCAACCGAAGGACTGGATGGTAACCCGTGGGGCCATGCCCTCCTGGCGGATCAGGTCGACCAAGGTCGTCGCAAACGTTTCGGGATGGGGCGCCAGGCCCGGCTCGAGGGGGGAAATCTTGGTCTCGATGTTGAAGCGGACCTGTTCATTGCCGGATTGCTTGACCAGCGCAAACAGGTCTGCGAGGCGGGGAATGCGCGTCCCATCGACCG
Source organism: Candidatus Methylomirabilota bacterium (assembly GCA_026387775.1). Taxonomy (GTDB): domain Bacteria; phylum Methylomirabilota; class Methylomirabilia; order Methylomirabilales; family 2-02-FULL-66-22; genus 2-02-FULL-66-22. The sequence continues at coordinate 5,468 of JAPLLC010000064.1, forward strand.
CCTGCTGTTCGGGGAACTGCTTCGCGTAGTCCGTGCCGGGTTTGATGCGCCCCACGTCGTACTGCTGCAGCTCCGGGAACGTGAGGGCATGGATCGCCGGCCCCGGCCCCCCGAGCCACGTGCCGGCACTATCGCGCGTGATGTCCGGGTTCAGCGTCGTGTTGTGGGAGATCACCACGACCCCGTCCTTGGTGATGCCCGTGTCGAGTTCCAGCGTCGTCACGCCGAGCGACAGGGCGGTCGCGAAGGCAGAGAGGGTGTTCTCCGGCGCGAGTCCGCGCGCCCCGCGGTGACCCTGCAGATCCAACGCGAGCGCCGGGTGCGCCACTAGAATGCACACGATTCCCAGGATTTCCCAGAGGGGTTTCATCGCAGGCTCCTTCTACGCCGGTTACACCGACATGGGGCAATGAACTACCTCGCGGCTTGCCGCGAGGTAGTTCATTTTCTATTGCCTGTGAAACCGCACTCTCTTTCGAGCGACAGTCGAGTCAGACGTGGCTTCTTTCGGTTCTCCCTGTTAACGCAGTTCAGGGATAGGGCTAGCGCCGCGCGAGGAACAGACCGGCCGCCACGAGCGACGGCGTCACCAGCGTGGTAGCGACGTTCATCGCGAGCGCCGGGAGGAGCGTCGGGGAGCCTGCCTCGTATGCGAAGGCGCCGCGCGATGCCAGCGCGGCCAGCGGGAGGGTCGCCAGCCCGATCAGGGCCAGAGATGGAAGACACCCCAGCGCGACGCCGGCGGCCAGCGAAAGGAATGCGCCGGCGTGAAAGACGGTGTAGACCACGGCCCCCGCCCGAAGACCGTGAGTGATGACGAGGTGACGACGGCCGCCCGCCCGGTCCGCCTCGACGTCCGGGAACTGGTTCAAGAGCAGCAGGTTGTTCACGAGGAAGAACGGGACGAGGGAGACGAAGAACCCGGCCCACGAGTATCCGCCACCCAGGACGACGTCGGTGCCCATGACCATGCAGGTCCCGAAGCCCAGACCCGGGGCCACCAGACACAGGGCCGGGTTACGGTTGAACCACGGCGTGTACAGGAGCACCACCGCGAGCCCCCCGACACCGAGCGGGAGGATGGCCGGACCGACCCGCAGCGCGAGGTGGCCGCCGATGACGGCGGTGACCAATGCCAGCACGAGCCCGACCCCGAGCGTGTACCCGGCCAGCTCCGGTCGGCGCTGGAGCGTGCCGCTGCCTCCGGAGAACGGGGTCCGACGCGTTCGCAAGTCCACGCCCGTGCGGAAATCGGAATACTCGTTGAGCGCGTTGACCGAGGCGTGGGCGCACACCGCGCCGACGAGCGCCAGCAGGGCGGTCCCCCAGTCGATGCGTCCCGTGCGCCAGAAGGCGGCGCCCGCACCGGCGGCCACGCAGGCCGGCGGCAGGAGCAGGAACGGCACCCGGAGCGGTCCGAGGAGATTCGATATGCGTGGCAACATTTTGTCATCCGCCTCGGAGAACGGCTTCACGATGCCCCCCAGGATCACTTCGCCAAGAACCGCCGAGGCGATTCAGCAAATCTGGCCACTTAGCCCCTAATTGGTGTCCGGTACCGTTTACACGGGACCTGTTTCCCGCGGTCGATCATGGTTTCTTCTTCGAACGGGTCTTCGGCGAGTATCTTGCTCTCGCCTCGCGGACACCGAAGCCGATCTTCGTCTTGGCGGGTTCCGGAGGCGGCAGGAGCAGTGGACGGATCTTCTGATAGAGGTCTCGCAGGGTGGAATCGTGGGTCAGCAGCAGCCTTTCGACTTCGGCAAGCCGCTTCGCCAGGGTGGCGGTGGCCATCAACTGCTCGCGCATCTTGACGAACGCACGCACGACGAACACGCTCATTTCGACGGCCTGGCTGGAATTGAGAACCGTCGCGGCCATGATAGCACCGTGCTCGGTGAAGACGTAGGGCAGATACCGGCGACCGCCCCGCCCTGGGTTTGAGGTTCCATTTTGGAACCTCAAACGCTCGACTTCGTCTGCGGTCAGCCGGAACACGAAGTCTTCCGGAAAGCGCAACATATTGCGCCTGCACGCCTTGTTCAGGTTCTTGGTCTCGACGCCGTAGATGTGGGCCAAATCGGCGTCGAGAATCACCTTGTAGCCGTGGATGGTCAGGATCACATCCGATCACATCCTCCACAGCGTACGGGGTTAAGGTTTCGGTCATTTCTCCCCCTTGATCACCAGCCACGTCACGAGTTCGAAGTCCGACTTGTGTAACGGCCCAAAAGTAAAATCAGCCCCTCGCAGAATCCATCACTTACGAGCCAAGAGGTGTCCGGTACCTTTTTATGTTGTTGACCAGGGCAAGCGTCTTCATGGTTTCCCGGCTTTCTCCTTCTGTTGCCTCTCCCGCACTATCTGACTGGCTACCTCTTCCGGGTCCACCAGTACGCCTTTCCGTTTCAACACGGCCAGGAGAGCCACGAGTTCCTCATTCAGCTTGATTGCATTGCCCTTCTCGTCCCACCGAGTCAGTGATGCCTCGTTCTTAGTGACGCTTAACCTAGCAGTTCTCAATCCCGTGCTTAAGGACAACGACGACCAGTTTTCGCCCACACCCAGTCCGGCCCGCTGTGTCGCGTTTTCGTCGAATATGACTATCCCCGTCGCGCCCGTGCGGCTATAGCGCTTACTCGGGTCACGCACGATCAGCGCCATATCGTTCCCTTTGGAGCCGCCCAACCAGGCGCGAATGTTGTTGTTCTCGTCGTGCAGGGTGAGCCCACTCTGAGCCGTGTCCACGGCCAGTCCGATGCGGCGCTTCTCATCTTCGCTGTACAGGGTCAGCTCCGGTCGATCCCTGAGCACACCGAGCACCATCCGGCGCTTGCCTTTCTGGTCGGACAGGTGCAGCGACGGCCCATCATTGACCACGGCCAGTCCGGCGCGGGGATTACCGGACTCGTCCCACAGGGCCAGCCCCGGCACGCCCTTGTCCATGCCCAGCGTGGCGCGGGGCTTACCGGTCTTGTCAAACACTCTCAGCAGCGGCCCGCCCTTGTCCGCGTCCAACGCGGCGCGAGGCTTACCGGTCTCGTCGAGCAGACTCAAACCCGGCCCGACCTTCTCCACGCGCAACATAGCACGCTCCTTACCGGTCTCGTCGCACAGGATAAGTCTCGGCCCGTCCTTTTCCACGACCAGTCCGACTCGGGGCTTACCGGTCTCGTCGAGCAGGGACAACACCGGCCCCTTCTCGCCCACGCCCAGCCCAACGCGGTGCTTGCCGTTCTCGTCGTACAGGGCCAGCATCGGCCCGTCCTTCGTCACGGTCAGCTGGGCCCGAATCTTCCCCGCCCCGTCTTTAAGGACAAACCCCTCCGCCTCGACCATCGGCGCCTTCGGTGTTGCCTGTCCCATCAGTAGTCCAGCGACAGCCAAGACCAGGACCGCGATCCCTGCCGTCTTCAGTCTTCGGTTTTGTCGCTCCAGCTTCTCCAGACGTTCTTCAATGTCCATGCGCTCCGCTCCTTCCGGTTGCGGACGAGGTCCTACGCCTCGTGTTCCCCTTTGCGGCCCACGCGCCCCTATGGTTGGAGATCCCGTCGCGTTTTGTCCTGATGCTGTTCCCGTGACAACCACTGCATGTTGCTTGGGGTGTCCGCGCCGCCCTTGCTCAGCGGCACTACGTGAAAATAGGTGCCGGGCACCTATTGGGAACTAACCCGCTGATTTACCGCATGGACGATTCCAATTCTTGGCGGTCAGTCCATCAGGTGGATGAGACCTGAAGCCGTCGCCGCCGTCGGGGTATCGCGTGTGGCTCGCACTCCGGCCACCCATGCACGTAGCCCGCACGCTTGTGCAACGGCCCAAAAGTGAAATCGGCCTCTCGCAGAATCCATCGCTTACGAGCCAACTCGAAGCGCAACGCCGAAGATCATGCGGCCCGCCTCCTCACGGCAATTGTACTCCACTCACGCATGCCCGCCTAGGTGGAATCTCCGCTGCGCACGGCACGGGGAGAGGCGTATAGTCCCAGCCATGACAACCAACGCTATGAAGGCTAGGGAGCCTGACCGGTAACAAAGGTACCGGACTCCTTTTCGGCCGTAACTAAGCGAAATCCCACAAGTCGGTTCTCACTTTCTTCGGATCGAAGGCGGTGTCGGGTCTTGGCTCGTCGGCATTCCCTTCTCCAGCCCATGCCCCCGGTGCCGTCCATATCAGGGGGCAGAGGTCAGAGCCACAGAGGTCGGAGGTCAGAGATCAGTGGGCGGTCGTCAGTAGGCAGAAGGCAATAGGCAGTGGGCAGGGGACGGGAAGCGAAGTGCCGGGAGGCGTAGAGATCGGGGGGCAACGGATCAGGTTGGTGCCGGAGGTTGGAGAATCATGACTCGACTTCTCAGGGTCTTGTCAAAGATGCTCCCATTCCTCTTCGCTCAGACCCGCCTGCTTGATGATCGAGCGGATCACCGGAACCGGAACGTCACCGGGATGCTCCGGAACGGTGACACCCCGCCCGTCTGTATGCACATACCGAGCGTGGCTGCCGCGTTGCCGACGGAAAACGAACCCTGCTCTTTCCAGCTTGCGGATGATCTCGCGAGCGCGAAGCGGCTTAGGCGGCATGAGCGGGGAGATTCACGCGAAGGTAGAATCCTTCTTCCTTCTCCTGCTCCACGGGGAATGGCTTCCCCTCCTCGTGCAGACAGTCCAGGTGGAAGGTCAGCATCGCGCGTAATCGATCCAGCGCCTCTGGTACGTCAGCGCCATAATCGGCAAGGTGCAGCGTCGGAATCTCTGCGACGACACTGCCGGTCTCCTCATCTTTCGTAACGAGCACTCGATATTGGAGCGCTGAGGACATGCCCATGAGTTATCCTCCCCTGAAGCGATTCCGTAAGCCAGTTTACCAGCACCAACTCGGAGTGGCAACTGCGATCCACGTGAGACTCCACCATGCGCCTTCTTCCGGCTTCCAACTACCTCTCAATCAGTAGGCAGAAGTCAGAGCCACAGAGATCAGAGCCGCAGAGCCACAGAGATCAGTGGGCAGAGGAGGGGAAGCGAAGTGCTGGGAAGCGCAGAGATCGGGGGGCAACAGGTCGGGTTTTTGCCGGAGGTCGGAGAATCATGACTCGGCTTCTCAGGGTCTTGTTAAAGACGCTCCCATTCCTTGTAGCATCATATTGTGCTCCACGAGGAACCGAACGGTCGGGGGGACGCCGGGTCAGACCGATTTGGCGAAAGGTTTGCTGGGGTCGGGGAGGGGGGTGTTGAAGGCGAGGTGAACGGTGGGCTCGCTGCCGCCGTTCCAGTTGCGGTGCCGCACGCCGGCCGGAAAGACGATGAGCGAGCCGGGGCCGCAGTCGTACTGCTTGCCTTCAATTTCGATGCTCATCGTGCCCCGGAGGATGTAGAAAATCTGATCCACGTCGTGGACATGCATGCCGGCCGGCGAGCCGCCGCCGGCCGGCGTCTTGATGCAGTTGATCGTACAGGTCTTGGCGCCCGAGGCGTGATCCAAGAGACTCTGGGTCACCCGCTCGTCGGCGCCACTCTTGTCGATGGCCGCGAAGTCAACCTGTCGCAGATATTCCATTGCGTCCTCCTTATTGCGGACCACCCAGGGTCCCGGCTTTCGGATTGGGGTCGGGCAGAGGCTCCTTGGTTTGCACCAGCTCGATGCGGACGTCGTCCGGACCCTTGATGAAGGCGATCCGCAGGGTCGGCCCGAAGTCCCAGGGCTCGACCTCAATTCGGACGCCACGGCGGCGCAGCTCGGCAACGGTGGCGTCCACGTCCAGGACGCGGAGCCCGAAGTGGTCGGCGCCGAAGTGGCGTGCGCCGGCCGGCGCCAACTGCTCTCCCTCCCGGGCGCCCCGGATCAGAAGCTGAGCACCGCCCAGTTGCAACTCGCTGGTCCGCACGCCCCGCGCGTGTCGGCGCTCCACCAGGGTTGCGCCCAGCCCCTCCACAAACCATCGCTCCGTCACGTCAACGTCGGAACAGAACACATGGAGGTGGTCAAACCGGCATGCGAGTGGTGTAGACATGATACCTCTCTTCCGCGAGACTCTGGCCGAGCGAGCACGCCCGAATCCAGGAGTATCGGGAGCGAGCCGGCCCCTGTGGCATTTCCGAGAGATGTTCATCCACCGGCGCATTCGCTGTCAAGCGATATTCCTCGACCACGCCGAGATCCCAGGAGATTCGCACGGTCCAACGCAGCCTCTTCAGAGCCCGGCCATTCCTGGTCGTCACTCGACGACGCCTTCTCCAGATCCACGATCTTCCGGCCGTCCAGATAGTCCTTGGTCCGGTACTCCGTCACCCGCAGGATCTTCCCCGTCAGATCCCCAAGGCGATCCACGCCGGCCCGGAGCTTCCCGAAAGTCCTCACCTTCGGATCCCGGGGGTCGAGGCCGCGCAGCAAGAGGTCGCAGCACGTCGCCACGATCTGGAGAGGCTGACTCAGCTCATGACAGACTGCCCCCGCCATCTCCAGGACGCCTTGCAGTCGCTGGCGCGCCGTGCGCTCGTCCTGGAGGTCCAGGATGCGCTGTCCGACCTTGATCCGGGCATGCAGCTCTTCCGGGTCGTAGGGTTTGGCGACAAAATCGTCCGCACCGGCCTCCAGCCCGAGCACGATGTCCTGCCGATCGGCCCTGGACGTCAACAGCAGGAGGTAGAGCGGATCGGTCCGTGGTTGCGCGCGCAGCTTCCGACACAGCCGCAGCCCGTCCATCCCCGGCATCATCCAGTCCAGCACCGCCAGCCGGGGCGCGTCGGTCTCCTGGAGCTTCTCCCAGGCCTCCGTGCCATCCACGGCCGTGCTGACCTCGTAGCCCCACTTCCGGAGGACAGCCTGCAACATCGTGCGTGAGATCGTGTCGTCGTCCGCGATCAGGATTCGCATAGGGATACCTCCGTGAGTTCTCCCTTCAAGAGCGCAGACTGACGCTCCAGCGCCCGCAACAGCGCGGCACCATCGAGCGTCTGGCAGTCCATCAAGAGGAGATCATAGGAAATGTTTCCGAAGACAGTATGTGGTTGGCTTCGTTATCGTCCACCGCCAGGACGAGCCGGCCTCGCAGGGTCTCCCCGTCGCGCCCGCCGCCCCTCGCCATCCCGGGCACCACACCCCGCGTTCCATATATCGGCGGTCAGCCTGGACAACATGACTGTCATTTCTTGGCGCGCAACCCGATGAGACGGTCTGCTCAAGGGGTCCGCCCCGTCCAGGTCACGGGCGGCCCCATGGAAAGCGCACGCTTCCGACCGAACGTCCTACACAACTTCCCCGAACCTGCCGATAGAGTAGCAGGCGGCTCAAAAAGGCCCATCTGCCGGGGACCCATCCCCCGGATGGGTGCCCATCCTGCGGATGGGTACCCGCCCGCTCGGGCACTCGTTGCGGCGTACCGGAAGTACGCCTGGACCCACCTGCGGTGGGTACCCCGCCCATCGCGGACCGCCTTGCATCTGGACCATTTTGAGCAGCCTGCCGAAGAGTGAGTTCTTCAGCAGCCTGCTAGGGGGAGAACAGACTTGGGGTAACGAGGCTTCCGCTCTTGTAGCCGTCTCTCTTTCCAGGGCGCAGTCGTCACGGAGGCCGTCATGCGGTGGATCCTGTGTTTGCTCTCTGCTGCTCTCCTCCAGGCGGCTCCCGCCACCGCCGCCTCCCCCCCACTCGAGGCCGGGCAGATCTTCTGGAAGAACCCCGGCGCCCCCGAGACCGCCATCTGCCGCGCGATGGTGATCCGGTCCGCCGAGCCGGAGTCGCCGTCCGGTGTGCCGTTCTGCCGGGCCTTCCGGCAGTTCCAGGTGCTCGCGGTGCAGGACGGCTGGGCCCAGCTCGGGACGGACGTGTGGATCCGGATCGTCGACCTCACAAATCCCTACCTCCTGCAGCCGTTTGATCCGCGCCCCGCCAGAGCCGTCCGTCCCACGGAGATCGGGTCACCGGCAGCCTTCCCGAACATCAAGCACGCGTTCAGTCCGACCCACTCTATCCTCCCGGTCGCCCATGAGCCCTCCCCGTAACGAGGTACACATGCAAGGCACGGACAGGTTTCCCTATTCATTTCGCATGGCGCTTGAGCAGACCCGCATCGAGAACCTCTTCGATTCGAACATGTTTTCTGCGTACATCCCTCGGGAACTTCTCATTCCGCGTATCGACGATCCGCGCCAGACCCAGCGGC
>JAPLLC010000189.1 GCA_026387775.1 Candidatus Methylomirabilota bacterium
AGCAGCGACACCATGATGGAGAAGGCCATGGTGAGGCCGAAACTGTACATGAAGCGGCCGACGATGCCGCCCATGAAGGCCACGGGAAGGAACACCGTCACGAGGGACAGGGTGGTGGCGAGAACCGCCAGGCCGATCTCGCGCGTCCCCGCGATCGCCGCGGCGAACGGGGATAGGCCCTTCTCCTCGATGTATCGGTAGATGTTCTCCAGGACGACGATGGCGTCGTCGATCACGATGCCGACGGCCAAGGTCAAGGCCAGGAGGGTCAGCATGTTGAGCGTGAACCCCATGGCATACATCAGGGCGAAGGTGCTGATGATGGAGGTCGGGATGGCGACGGCGGCGATCAGGGTGGATCGCCAGTTGCGCAGGAACAGCAGGACGACCAGGGCCGCCAGGATCGCCCCCACGATCAGGTGCTCCTGCACGGTCTTGACCGAGTCCTTGATGAAGTCGGACTGGTCGCGGACAATCTCCAGTCTGTAGCCGGCCGGCAGGCGCGAGCGCATGGCGTTGAACCGCTTCGTGACCTCGTCCGCGACGGCCACCGTGTTGGTTCCCGACTGCCGGCGCACGGCCAGGATCACCGCCGGCTTGCTGTCCACGTTGCCGGCGGTCTCGGGCTCTTCGACGCCGTCCTCCGCGCGGCCCACCTGGGCCAGCGTGATCTGGGCCCCGGCCCGGTTGGCCACCACGATCCCGTCAAACTCCGGTACGCTGTTCACCCGCCCCTTCATCCGGACGGTCAGCTCACGGGCCCCCTGGGCCAGGTTTCCGCCGGGGAGCAGGAGGTTCTGGTTGGCGACCGCGCGGGTGACCTCCGCCGCGGTGAGCGTGTAGGCGCGCAAGCGCGCAGGGTCCAGCCAGAGGTTGACTTGCCGGAGGCGACTTCCGACGAGGGTCACCTGGCCCACCCCAGAAATGGACTCGATCTCGCGCCGGAGAGTCTTATCCGCGAACTCACTGATGTCCCGGATGGGCCGGTCCGCGAACAGGGCGACGTAGAGCACGGGAGCCGCGTCGGGGTCCATCTTGTCCACCACGGGCTGGTCGATGTCCTGGGGGAGGTCGGGCAGGATTTGATTTATCTTGTCGCGCACCTCCTGCGCCGCCACGTCCACGCTCTTCTCCAGCTTGAACATGATGAAGACTTGGGAGACGCCCTCCGTGGAGACGGAGCGAAGCTCGTCAATCCCCGCGATGGTGTTCACGGCCCGCTCGATCTTGTCGGTGATCTCGGTCTCGATCTCCTCCGGCGCGGCGCCCGACTGCCGCGTCGTCACCGTGATCATCGGGATGTCCACCTTGGGAAAGAGGTCCACACCCAGCCGGAAGTAGGCGAAGACGCCGACCACCGCGAGGGAGAGGACGAGGACCGAGGCGAAGACGGGGCGCTTGACGGAGATCTCTGCCAGCCATTGCATGACTACTTCGCCTCCTGGGCGGCCGCGATGAGCGCCCCGTCGGCGAGGCCGGGGAATTGCGGGCTCACCACTCGCTCACCGGCGGCGAGGCCGCGGAGGATCTCCAGACGTCCGTCCGCCTCGCGCCCCACCTGGACGAGCCGGGCCTCGGCCCGATCGCCCTTGGCGATGAAGAGCTTGAAGACGCCGCCGTCGCTCTTCACCGCGGCGGCTGGAACCATCACGCTGGGCCGGGTCGCCGGCAGCTCGATGCGCACGGTGGCGAAGAGGCCCGGCTGGAGCAGCGCCTTCGGATTCGGGACGATGGCCTCGACCACCAGGGCGCGGGACTCGGCCCGCACCGCCGGGCCGACGTAGGCGATGGCCCCATCGAACTGCCGGCCGGGATAGCTCTGGACCGTGAAGGAGACCTTCTGCCCCTTGCGCACCGCGGCGACCGCGCCTTCGGGGATGGTGAGCTCGATGCGGAGGGGATCGACCCGCACGATGGTGGCGATGCGGTCCCCCTTCTTCGTGTACCGGCCGACGCTCACGGCCTTCTCTGCGATCAGGCCGCTGAACGGGGCCCGGATGATCGTGTCCTCCACGGCCTTCCGCCCCATGGCGACGCGGACCTTCTGCGCCAGGAGGGACTGGTAGAGCTGTCGCATCTGGTTCACGGTGGTCTCGTACTGGGCTTTGGTGGCCAGGTAGTCGGCGCGGCGGAGGTCGTGCTCGGAACGAGAGACCGCACCTTCCTCGATGAGCTGAGCAAACCGCTTGTAGTCCGCCTCGGCCCGGTCCATGGTGGCCCGAGCCTGCTGGACCTCTGGCGTCTTCAGGGCGTCGAAGGGTTGCCCGTTCACCATGCCGAGTCGCTCCCGGATCTGTGCTTCGGCAGCCTCGGATTCCTGGAGCTGGTTTGTGGCGTCCTTGGCATCCATGCGAGCCACCACTTGGCCCGCGCTGACAACCTGGCCGCGCTCGACAAGAATTTCCACCACGCGCTGCTCGATCTCGGAGGCGATATCGGTCTGCGCGTCCGCCATCAGGGTTCCGGTCACGTCCAGGGTGCTCGGCACGCTCCGCTCCTCGGCGGTGACGAGGGAGACGGCGATCGGCTTCGGCGCCTCCTCGGCCTTCGCCGGGAGCTCGGCCTCGGTGTTTCCACAGCCGGCTAACAGGAGCAGGTAGAGGGGCGCGAGTCCGACCCAGATTCGTTTCGTAGTCAGTTTGGTGGTCATGGGCGCAGCTCCTGCTCGACAGGTTCATTCTTGATGTGAAGTCTGCAGATTCGATCGTCGAGGCGTGCGGAAAGATCGGCCAGCTCCGCCGCCGGAATCCGCAATAGCGCATCCATCTCTTCATGAGTCAGGTCGGCCCCGATCCGGAAGCCGGCCATGGCTGGATCATGGAAGAAGTCTTCGCGGAAACCCTGATCGGTAATCATTCGCCCCAATATTCGTTCCACGCCGCGCTGACTCATGAATTCACCCTTCTTCCGCTTCCTGTTCTCGCCTGGTTGACCGTTGCTCTCTGAGTGGCTTTCTCTCTCCATGGGAATGCAGAGCGCGAGCCAAGTTAATGAATGGTACGTAACATGCTGAAATTGTTAAATTAAACAGATTCATACGAGGGTAGGCATTCTATGTGTGTGTAGGTAGATCTACAACATGTTGACTATTTTTGTTCAATATGTACATAAATCTACAATACGGCAGCAGGCTGCCGAAAAACCCATTTTCGCCCAGGATGCTCAAAAAGGTCCAGATGCCAGGCGGCTCACCCATCCTTTGGGTGGGTACCCGGGGCGGGGTACCCCCTGCAGGTGGGTCTCCGCAGATGGGCCTTTTTCAGCAGCCTGCTAGGGTTCGATTCCGTGACGCTTCAGGCGGGTGTAGAGCTGGGAGCGGGTGAGGCCGAGGATGGCAGCGGCTTTCGATTTGTTGCCTTTGGCCTTCTTGAGGGTCTCCGATACCATTTGCTTCTCCACATCCGGAAGGGAGCCTTCCGGTGCCAAGGGAGAAGAGTCGGGTGTGGAGACGTCGGCCGCACGAGGTAGGTGTTCTTTCCGGGGAGCGATCCCAAAGTGTGCGGCCGTGAGGAGGCCCCCTTCCGAGACGATCAGGGCGCGCTCGACGGCGTTTTGAAGTTCTCGGATGTTCCCGGGCCAGTTGTGGCCCAGGAGGGCCTCGCGCGCATCCCGGCTGAGCCCCACATCGGCCTTCGCCATGCGCGCCGCCAGCGTGCGAACGAAGTGGTCGGCGAGGAGGAGGACATCCTCCCCCCGCTCGCGCAGCGGCGGCAGGTGGACGGCGAAGACGTTCAGGCGGTAGTAGAGATCGTCCCGGAACCGCCCGGCTTCCACCTCTTTGACCAGATCCTTGTTGGTCGCGGCGATCAGGCGGACATCGGCGCGTAGCGTCGTGGTGCCGCCGACCCGCTGGAACTCCCGCTCCTGCAAGACGCGCAAGAGCTTCGCCTGCACCGCCGGCGACAGCTCCCCCACCTCGTCCAGGAAGAGGGTGCCCCCCGCCGCCAATTCGAAGCGGCCCGGCTTCATCCGATCGGCGCCCGTAAAGGCCCCTCGCTCGTGGCCGAACAGCTCGGATTCCAGCAGCGTGTCGGCCAGGGCGGCGCAGTTGATGGCCACAAAGGGCCCCTCGGCCCGCAGGCTCGCCTGGTGGATGGCGCGAGCGACCAGCTCCTTCCCGGTGCCGCTCTCGCCCGTGAGAAGCGCGGTCGCCTCGGTGGGAGCCACCTTGGCCGCGCGGTCCAGCATCTCGCGCAGGGCCGGGGAGCGGCCGGTGATCCGGTCAAAGCCGTACCGCTCGCCCAGTTCGTCGCGGAGCGACGCGAGTCGCTGCTCCAGGTGCTTGGCATGGGTTTCGGCGGAGGCCAGGCGGCGCTGATCCTCGGCCAGGTGCTGATGCTGGATCGCCAGGACCACCTGCGCCGTGATCGCCGTCGCGATCTCCACATCCATCCGGTCGTACCAATCCGGCGAGCGCTTCCCGAAGTAGAGGGCGCCGCCGACGCGCTCGCCCAGCACTATCGGGATGATGAGACAGGTCCGCGCGCCGTCCTCGATCATCATGCGGTCGCCCGGACACGTGAGGTCGAGCTCGAGGGGGGCATCGTGGATATGGACGACGTTGCCGGCCTGGACCTGGGCGGAGAACGAGAAATCCTCCAAGGGGTGTCGATCCGGCGACTCTCCTTTGCCTTCCAGATCCACCTCGGCGAACAGCTCGAACTCGCGACCGCTCGCCGTGACGAGGCCGACGCCCATGGCATCGAAATCGAGAATCGGCCGGACCACTTCCGCCAGCCGCGCGAAGACGTTCCGGACGTTCAGGCTCGCCCCCAGCTCTCGCGTGAGCCCCTCCAGTGCCTTGAGCCGCCGCCGCCGCCGCCGCTCGCGCTGGAGGAGGACGACGCTCTGGACAAAGGGCCCGATCAGCGTGGCGACCTGCCGCAGCGCGGCCAGATGATGCTCCTCGTAAGCGTTCGCTGTGAGGCTTGTGGCGATCAGCGCGCCTATCACTCGCCCGCCGCTCTCCAGAGGGACGATCAGAGCAGAACGGATGCCCGCCTCCAGCACTTTGCGCTCGAATGGGTTGGGTGTGGCAAAGCGACGATCCGTCGGGAAATCATCCACCCGCATCGCCTCGCCGCCGAAGACAGAGCGCAGCACCCACTCTGCGACCACGTAGCGGCCCCGGGGGTCGAATGCGGTGGTGTAAAAGTCCTGATGCAGGCGCGGAGCGGGGGGAGATGCGTGCTCTGCGAAGACCGTGAAGGTGCGGCCGTCCTCGTCGAGCAGGTCGATCACCAGCCGGTCGTGGGGAATCAGCCGTCGGATCTGGTCGGAGAACTGGTCAAGGAAGCGCTGCGGGTCGAACTCTTCCTGCATGGAGCGGCCGATGGCGGCCAGCGAGGCCAGCAGGTCGGCGAGTATGGCACTCGTCTCATCCCCGTTGGGAGCGGGCAACGTCCGGTCCATCAACGGATCCGCCGTCCGTTCTCGGCGACCACTTTGCCGTCTTTGACCACCCTCTCGACCAGGTTCACGCCGAAGTGATAGCAGAGGTGCTCGTGGTTCGGGGCGTCGAGGACGAGGAGGTCGGCCTGTTTGCCCACCTCCAGACTGCCGACGCGCTCCTGCTCGCCGATGGCCCAGGCGGCGTTGATGGTGGCTGCGGTGATCGCCTCGGCGGGGAGCATCCGCATCTGGGTGCACGCCATGTTCATGATCAGGGGCATCGATTCGGTCATGCAGGAGCCGGGATTGAAGTCGGTGGCCAGGGCCACGGGCACCCCCGCGGCGATCATATCGCGGGCGCGGGCGTAGCGCTGCATGTGGAGGAAGTAGGCGGTGCCCGGCAAGAGGACGGCGATCACGCCCGCCTGCGCCATGGCGCGGATCCCGTCGTCGTTCGCATAGAGGAGATGATCGGCGGTCCGCGCCTTCATGCGGGCGGCCATGGCGGCGCCCCCCAGGTCGGTGAGCTCGTCCGCGTGTACCCGGGTCTCCATCCCGGCGGCTTGGGCGGCGCGGAAGATCCGCTCCGTCTGCGCCACACTGAACACCCCGGTCTCGCAAAAGACGTCGCAGAATCGGGCCAGCTTCCGCTCGGCCACCGCGGGAATCATGCGGGTGATGACGAGATCCACATACGCCTCGGGATCTTGTCGAAACTCCGGCGGGATCTCATGGGCTCCCATGAAGGTCGGGACAACGGTGATCGGGTCGTCTTGGTTGAGCCCCTGGATGACTTCCAGCATCTTGATCTCGGTCTCGAGATCCAATCCATACCCGCTCTTGGTTTCGACCGTCGTGGTGCCGAGGGGAAGCATCCGGTTGAGGGAGCGTCGGGCGGCAAAGGTGAGCTCCGCCTTGCTGGCCTGGCGCGTGGCCACCACGGTGGCGTTGATCCCGCCGCCGGCCGCGGCGATTTCGAGGTAGGTCTTTCCCTGGATCCGCATGGCGAACTCGTTCTCGCGGCTGCCCGCGAAGACCAGGTGCGTGTGCGGATCCACCAGGCCGGGCATGACCGTCTTCCCATAGGCGTCGATCAGCTTGCAGAAGGCCATCGGGCGGACGGAGGTGAGGAGATCCGCGGTCGGGCCGACCCAGACGATCTTGCCGCGGCGGGCGGCCAGGGCTCCGCGCTGGATAATCCCGAGGTCGCCCATCTCCTCGCCTCGACGCGGACGGTTTCCCGCTCCGGTCAGCGTCAGCAGCTCCGCAGCCCCTTCGATGATCAAGTCTGCCTGGATCATGGCGTCTCCTTCTCGAACACTATCCGATCTTGAATTCGACCCGACTGTTTTTCACCTTGTCCTTCTTCTCCGGGGCCAGCGTCTACGGCTCGACAATGAAGAGCCGCTCCGCCTCAACCTTCCCCGAACGCAAGATGGCTTCCTGCACCCTGGTCGCGCGTTGCGAGGCGAGCTGGTGCAGCTCCTCGTCGCCCGCCTCGATGTGGGTCAGTATGAGTTTCTCCATCTCGGGCACGGGCAAGCCCTTGACCATCCCGATGAAATTCCGCGGTTTGGGGAACTTCTCGGCCCGATAAGCCAGGGTCAGGTAGTCCTCGTATTCCTCCGGCGTCACGACGACGTCATCCACAGAAACGGCCGGTGATCCTTTCTTCACCAGGTCGGGCAGCTTCTGCGCCTTGACCTTCCGCTGCAAGAGGTACTGCTTCAACCCTTCCCGGTCCGCCTCGGGATCCACATGGCCCGTAATCTCCAGCTTCAGACCGGGCTTGTCGGCCAAGGCGGCGACGAGCGCATCCAGCTTCTTGGCGCTGTCATCCGCGAGGGTAGAGCGTCCGTAGTCGAATTCGAGATATTGCAACTCGTCGCCACCCCCGCCGAATGCCGACCCCAGCAAGGCGAACGGAGAAGTCACGGCCTTCGTGATCAGATTCCCGATGATCTGCCAGACGACCCCCCAGATGCTGAACTGGGGGTCATCAATACTCCCGGTCACGGGGATGTCGAGATGGATCTGTCCGTTCCGGTCCTTGAGCAAGGCCACCGCCAGCCTGACCGGCAGGCTGGTGGCGGTAGGGCTGTCCACCTTTTCTCCGAAGGTGAACTGGTCGATGAAGACCTTGTTCGCCGAGCTGAGTTTGCGCTTGTCGATGAGGTACGTCAGGTCGAAGGAGAGCTTCCCCTTCTCGATGGCATAGCCCACGAACTTCCCGGAATACGGTGACGTCGGGCTGAGGTCCATCCCTGTGAATCGCGCGCGGATGTCCGCGAACAGATCCTGCTTGAAGGGATTCACCTTGCCGGTAATCTCCAGCGGGGCAGAGTCATTCATCTTGCCACGCAGTTCGACGTCCGCCACGCTGGTTTCCAAAGAAGAGAGTCCCGACACTCGACCACCGATCTCGGTCATGTTCGCGGAAAAGTTCGGCTTGACGGAGCGATCCAGGACCTGGACGCGCCCGCCCTGCAGGGTGACCTCTTCAATCTGGACATCCGTTGCGACAGTCGGCGCCGCGAGAGACGGGGCGTCCGTCTTTGCGGTCTGGCCGGCCGGAGGTGAGGATGGCGCAGCGTTCGGCGCCTCCGGCGCACCCATGATGTCCTGGAGATTCAGGCGCCCGTTGGGCTGGACAATGATCTGGGTGAAGAAGTCGGCCAAAGCGACCTTCTTGACGCGGACAAAGAGAGGGTTGTAGCCCACAGACAATTCGTGCAAGGCGAGGGAGTCCCATTTCAGGACGTCTTCGGCGCCGACTTTCTCGACGGCGGCGAACTTGCCGAGGGTGAACTCGCCCGTATACTTGGCCTGCAGCCCGGCGGGCTCCTTGATGCTGAGCTCGAGGCGACCGGTTGTCGAGACGCGGCCGTCCGTGATCGCGACTTTCACCTTGTCGGCGATGTAGGGCTGGAAGGGGCGAATGTCGATCTCCTTGACGGCCAGTTGAAGGTTGGCTGTGACGGGGGCGACCCCCACCGCGCCTTCGGTCGAGACCGTGCCTTTGTCCAGACGGAAAGCGACTGAGGCCTTACCCGGGGGACTGTTCGGCGCCGTCGAGAGATTCTCTACTCTGA
>JAPLLC010000030.1 GCA_026387775.1 Candidatus Methylomirabilota bacterium
GAAGGCGACGTCACAGATCAGCATGGCGTTCAGCGCCGGATGCGACGGCGCCGGGACGATCGGGCGGGGCTCGGCGGGATGCTCTGGCCTGGTTTCCATGGAGTCCTCCTCGACCGGCAATCTACCACAGGCTCCCTTCACGCCACAATGAAGACATGCAGTCGCTGCTCCGCAGAGGATCTCCACTGATGCAACTTGACGCCAGCCGGGAGGGTATGACAATCTGCTTTCGCCCCACCAGATTGGCCTCTGGCTGAGGCGAATCGTCACCATCTTAGTGCACTCGGACATGAATTCGACGACGTAGACATTGGCTGGATAAGTCCCGGTCCCCCGGGCCGACCCGAGACGCCGCGCCCGCGGGCGAGCCCGTCCCCGGTACGGAGGTCCGCTCTGTGAGCGGACCGACCCGGGGTAAGGGCGAGCCGGCATCGACGAGGCGTTAGGCGTCCGAGGGGCGGTCCGGGGGACCGGCGATACGCCACCGTAATTGCGGGGAGAAACACTTGCCCGGGGGAGGTGCACATGTTGATCGTGGTGCCCGATGACAATCCACCCGTCTTGGCGGGAACGCCTGCGCTGGATCGGTTGCGAACGATCGGGGAGGTCCGGCTCTACGACTCGGATGCGGCCGATCCGAAGATCCTGATCGACCGGCTGCGCGAGGCGGACGTGGCGCTGAACATCCGCGGACGGACGCTCTTCACGGCGGAGGCCCTGGGGGCCTGCCCCAAACTCAAACTGATCTCCATCTGGGGCACGGGCACGGATAACGTGGACCTGCCGGCGGCGGCGGCGCGCGGCGTCACCGTCACCAACACGCCGGGGGCCAATGCCGTTGCCGTGGCCGAGCACACGGTGGCCCTGATGCTGGCCGTGGCGAAGCAGCTCGCGTCGGCCGACCAGGCCATGCGCCAGGGCGGCTGGCCGAGAAACCTCGTCCCGCAGCTCCGCGGGAAGCGGCTCGGCCTCGTCGGCACCGGCCTGATCGGGCGCGAGGTCGCCGCGATGGCAAGAGGGCTCGGCATGGAGGTGGTGGCCTGGACGTTCCACCCGAGCGCCCGGCTGGCCGACTCGCTGGGCCTCCGCTACGTCGAGCTCGACGAGCTGCTGCGGACGTCGGACATCGTCTCGCTCCATCTGCGCGCCACCCCCGAGACGCGCCACTTCCTCAACCGGGCGCGGCTGGCGATGCTGAAGCCCGGCGCCATCCTGGTGAACACGGCGCGGGGCGCCTTGATCGATGAGGCGGCCCTGGTGGAGTGTTTGCAGGAGAAGAGGATCTCCTGCGCCGGTCTGGATGTCTTTGAAGCGGAGCCACTCCCTGCGGGCCATCCGCTGCTGGGGCTCCCGAACGTCCTGCTCACGCCCCACGCCGCCGGCATGACCCCAGAGGTCATCCAGAACGGCCTGGCCATGGCCGTGGAGAATATCGAGAGCTTCCAGAAGGGGAGCCCCGCTCACGTCGTGGCAGGACCGAAGCCTGCTCCTGAAGGCAAGTGAGACGTAAAGCATAATGTGGTGCGCGCGCCACATTATGCTTTATTACCTTCCAGGGGTGATATTGGCACGCGACTCGGGGGGGTCAATTACGCTTTCGTGATCGAGGACAAATACTCGTAGGATTCAAGAGGACACAGGAGGATTCGATATTCTGTGATTTGGAGCGCTTTCGAGACTATGGCAAACCATTCGGACGGCGGCAGTTATGGGCGAGCTTCTTATGATTGGTCCCCGATGCCCTGAATCTCTGCCATAAATCTCGCCATCTCCACCAATGCTTCCAGGTTCTGTTTGTCTTGCCCTGGGTCGTTCGGATTCATTCGCATGCTTCGCAACAGGCCCTCGTAATCCCGACCTTTTGACTTGGTGATTTCGGCCAGCGTCTCGCCGGCGAGCAGGCGCTTCCCCAACTGTCCCATGTCGATCTGGAGATAGGCGACGGCTTCCTCTTGTTTCTCCGACTCTGTCTGGTTTACCACCACAGAGATCAATCCGCGAAGGTTGAGTTGGTCCTCTGCATCATCTGTGACGTCGAAGCGCATGCTCTTCAGAAGACCATGTAAACTTCGACCTTGTTCTTTCAATACTTGTTCGAATGGTGTACCACTTCGAAGCCAATACGCGAGTTCCCCGCCGGTTAGCAGCCCGTTGATTTATTCATGCAATGGGGGAATGACCCTCGAATTTCCCAGGAAATATGCATGGTCGTTCGTCACATAATCAATAAATCAACAGGCTGCTAGGCGAGATTGTCATCGAGGTCCTTGTCTGGGTCCTCGGTGTTGTTTGTCTCCGAATGTGCGAAGGGCGGGCCTTCCTCGCCGTGCCCGGGCATGCTGAGCTTCCATCCGTGAAAGAGAAGTTCTGGGTTCTTCGTGCATGACCAGCGGATCAGCGCAGTGTCGTCTAGGGCTTGGCCGTCATGGTGTAGGTTGTATGAAATCCGCCTGGGAACATCACCCGTGCGTTCCCGTTCCAGCTTGACGATCTGTTGTCTTGCCGCAGGCGAGAGAGGTTCTCCTTAGGTTGCGCTGGCATCGCTCATCGGCATGCGTCGCTGTGCGGGCTGAGGGCCTCGGCGGACGACACGAACGTGGGCTGCCCGCTGGGTGGCCGGCTTCATGCGGATGACGATCTCGACATTCTGATCAAGACGATTCAGGAACCGGATAAGCCGGTCGGTCGAGAACCCGGTGACCTGGCCCCGATAGAGGAGCGAGACCTTCGGCTGAGGCAGTCCTAGCAGCCGCGCCGCCGCAGTTTGGGTCAAGCCGCGGGACTGGATGAGTGTGACAATTTGAAGGATCAACTGCGCCCTGGCCAGTTCCTCTTCTGGATGCTCGAAGCCGAGGTCGGCAAACACGTTGCCGCTACTCCGCTCAAACGCCAAGGCCTTTTGCTGTTTCATGATTCCGCTCCGTGGCGTCCATGGATTGCTCGTGCCTGCCTGAGCCGGTCCAGGACCCGATCGAGCACGTGTTTAGAGGTTGCGATTCCCTTGGTGGCTTTCTTTTGGAACGCGTACAGGACGTAGATGACTTCACCCAGTTTGGCGACATACATGAGCCGATACGTGTTTCGGTCGAAATCCTCGCGGATCTCGATGACGTTGGCAAGCTGCCCCTTCATCTGGCGTGCCGTGGGGTGCGTTCGCCCTTGTTGGGCGAACCAGAGGGCGATTCCCATCGTGCGTCGCACCTCGCGCGGAAGATCTTGAAGTTCGCCGCGCGAGGGACCGACCCAGATAACGGGTTTCGCTCGGACCGGTTGATTCATGCTTTCTCATACCATATCTGGTCTAGTGATGCAATCCGAATGGTTGCGTCCGATGTCTTGAGGCTGATCAGTTGGGCTGAAGGGTCATTCTGCTGTTCAGGTACAGTGCGCCACTACTCGACCGTATTTTATGCAGCGCGCCACTCATCCCCATATTCTCACTTTTCGCAAAAGATTCCCTGCTGAAGAATCGCTCGGTCGTGCGCGACTTATGGCCGCCGCCATGCTTCGGTCTCGTAGGCTGAGGGTGGGTTACCCGATCTTGACAAATTGTTCTGGCGACACGGCTCGGGCAGGGAACGCGCGGAGCACCTCCCGATCTTCGGTGACGAGGGGAACATTCAGCGCCTCAGCCAATGCCACGTATTCGCAATCGTACGCTGTGCAACCCGACTGGATCGCCAAGGCGAGGACATCGGGAGACGCGACTAGATATTCCTGATCTTTGAGGAGGGTCTCCGCATCGACGAGAGCCGCGCACGCCTCGTCCATGGTGATCTTACTGTCGCGGATCATTCGCGCAAGGGCATTCCGGACCTCGGACCGCCAGAGATAGGGCGCAGCCCAATCGGCGTCGTGGCGGTAGGCAGCGTCCGCTCGGTCGGTGAGCGCTCCCCCGCGCACGTAGAGGTAGACCAGTAGATTTGCATCCGCAACAATCACAGCCGGCCCTCTCGTTTTGCGCGAGTGACGTAGGCCGCTGTGATGGGACCTCCGCGAGGCGTGATCCGTGCCCGCCGGATCTGCGCGAGTCGGGCTTCTGCATCCATCGGCGTTGCGGGTTGCACTGCGGCTTGCAGGATTACGATCGCCTCACGATTCACGCTGCGGTTTTGCCGCTCCGCTTGCCGGCGCAGTCGCTCAAGCACGGCGTCCGGCAGGTTCTTGAGGGTAAGAGTCGCCATTGTTGCCTCCTTGGATTGGGTGCCTTTTTGGATTCACTATGGCACCCGAATTTGATCGTGTCAAGCCGAAGGCGCTGCTTCGGAATAGACTCTGGCGAGTTGAATGACGGGGATCTGCATATAGGGCTCGTGTGT
Organism: Candidatus Methylomirabilota bacterium; assembly: GCA_026387775.1. Classification (GTDB taxonomy): domain Bacteria; phylum Methylomirabilota; class Methylomirabilia; order Methylomirabilales; family 2-02-FULL-66-22; genus 2-02-FULL-66-22. Next base: position 4,320 of record JAPLLC010000030.1, read on the forward strand.
TCAGGACGTTGAGGGGGGTAAGCTTATGCGGGCTGCGCTCTCGGCCACTCAGTGAGTTATTTCGGCCGAAGGACATCTGACAATGTATCGGCTTCGGTCGTGCGCCGGGCGCGGCCGCCGGGTCAGCGAAGCGCGAACGTCTCTTCAAGCTCCCGCCGGAGAGCCCACAGCCGGGAGTCTTTCGGCGGGGCGACCATCTCCGCCGTGATGATGCTCCCCGCCGGAACGTCGCGCACGAGGGTGTTGTTCGCCATCATGTAGAAGGGAATGGGATTTCCCCCCTCGGCTTTGCGGGCCGGGACGAGGAGGCCTTCCACGCCGTCGATCTTGTGGTGGTGGCCGGTGGCCGCAAGCTGCGTCCCGGCCGGAATGGCTTTGGTCGTGACCCCGACCACGTCGAAGCGGGGCTGGACATCCTCGGGGCCCGAGGAGCGCCCATGGAGAACGGCGGACAACACCGTCGTCGCGGACTCCACACCGAGAAGATGCGAGGGCCTGTAGATCATCGCCGCCTCGCCCGAGCGGCTTACCACATGCCCCTTGGCGCGCAGGACCTCCCAGGTCTGCTTGTCCTCGCACCGCACCACCACGAATACCCCACCGGCGAAGCTCGCCTCATCCGGGCGCCGGAACAGATTGACCACATCCACCACACCCCCCCGGCCGAGGATTCCCCCCATGGAAGTCGGAACCAGGACATCCGCGATCTCCGAGGTACGTAGGATCGGCGCATGGAACGCGGGGGTGTCCACCGAGAGCCCGCAGGCGTTGGCGACGAGCCCCATCTCCACGAGGTCGGGCACGGTGTGCTGCGGAATCGCCGCCAGCGCCCGCGCTCGCGCCTCGACGACGCTGCGAACGTCCCGCGGCCCGAACTCCCACAGCGCGTCGAGATCGCGCGCCTCGATGGACCGGTCCAGGCTTGTGACCCGCTTCGCGGCGGGATCATAGACGAAGTCGTATTCGCTCGACTTTCCCGCGCAGAGCACCTCCAGCCCCAGCAGCCTGGCCCATACCACCATCTGCATGAGCAGGCTTGGCTGATCGCCGTCCACTGGTGTGTAGACCAGCCCCGCCGCCTTGGCCCGGCGGTGGAACAGCGGCCCGACGACGGAATCGGGCTCCTTGGACACCATGGCCACGTGCTTCCCGTTCCGGAGGGCCTCATCGGCGTGGACTGCAGCCGCCTCGGGGGCGCCCGTGGACTCCACGACGATGTCGATCGGAAGCCGCATCAGCATGAGGGCGTCGTCCGAGACAATCGCCTTCCCGGCCGCGAGCGCCACCTGGGCCTGCGCCAGGCTGCCGCAGATCTGGATGGCGTCGTCCGGCTGTCCCGCATGCTTGTAGGCCGCCACCCCGCGCTCGACGCGCCGGGCGTAGACGGCAGACACCTCAAGGCCCGGCGTGCGGACCGATTGGGCTAGAAACGAGAAGCCGTATTCGCCGGCCCCCATCAGGAGGACCCGGACGGTTCGCTCCCGCGCTGACTGGATCAGGCTTTCGAGGTACATGGGACTCCTTTCGAAACGCGCTAAGCCGTTGTCAAAGAATAACTTGACCGGAGAAATTTCGGAAACGGCATAAGGAGCCGTAACGAAATTCCAATGAATGGACAAGTTATTTCGTAACGGCTCCTAAGTGCTTCTGCCCGCAATTACGGTGACGTATCGCCGGTCCCCCGGACCGCCCCTCGGACGCCTAACGCCTCGTCGACGCCGGCGCGCCCTTACCCCGGGTCGGTCCGCTCGGGGAGATGGGTGTGGCGCGGCGTCTCGGGTCGGCCCGGGGGACCTGGACTTATCCAGCCAACGTATACGTCATCGAATGTGTGTCCGCGTGTACTTAGTTTCGGGCCCCTCGGCCTTTCGGCTGGGGCGGAATCACTTGAAGTAGAGACGAGAGGCTGAAGAGCGTCATCGGACCGAAGAAGGGGTCGACTCAAGGGCCCCTAGAGTCCGCTGCGCTGCGGCCCCTTTCAATCCCCCCTCAGTCGTCGAGGAGGACGCAATCCTCGATCGAGAACGCGAGGTCCACCTCCTCGCCGGGCCGGGCGGCGACCGGTGGGGTCGTCTGGATACGGAGCGGCTCCGCAATGCCCGGGGCTGCGACGAAGTAGTCCACGCGGCTCCCCGTGAAGGTGACGCTCTCCACCCGTCCCCGGAGCCGGTTCTCCGGGGTCGAAGATGCGGCCTTCGCCATGAGGCGGATGCACTCCGGCCGGATCATGATCGAGACGCGGTCTGGCGAGAGCGGGCGGCTGTCCGCAACCACGCCGATCCGCTGGCCTCCCGCGAGCTCCACGAGCTGCCCTGCCCCGTTCCGGCCGATGGCCTTTCCCTCCAGGATGTTTGCCAGTCCGACGAAGGTGGCGACAAACCGGGTCCGCGGCCGTCGGTAGAGCTCCTCCGGGGGGCCCTGCTGGACGAGCTTCCCCTCGTGCATGGTGGCCACGATGTCGGAGAGGACCAGCGCCTCCTCCTGGCTGTGGGTCACATAGATCGTGGTGATCCCCAGGCGCTGCTGGAGGCTTCGGATCTCGAAGCGCATCTTCTCCCGGAGCAGGGCATCCAGGTTGGAGAGCGGCTCGTCGAGCAGCAGGATGGCCGGCTCGGTGGCCAGCGCGCGGGCCAGGGCCACCCGCTGCTGCTGCCCCCCCGACAACTGGGTCGGGTAGCGCGCGGCGTACTCGGCCATGTTCACCAGCTCGAGGACACCCTGGACCTTCTGGCGGATGGCCTCGCGGGCCCACCGCCGCAGCCGCAAACCGAAGGCCACGTTGTCGAAGACCGTCATGTGGGGCCAGACGGCGTAGCTCTGGAACACCATCCCCATCCCGCGGCGCTCGGGCGGGACGACCCCGCGTTCATCGGACAGGACGCGCCCGTCCACGAGGACCCGGCCCTTGGTCGGCGCCTCCAGCCCCGCCACGATCCGGAGCGAGGTCGTCTTGCCGCAGCCGCTGGGGCCCAGGAAGGAGACGAGGCTCCCCTCCGGGATCTCCAGGGTGATCCCGCGGACGGCCTGGACGCCACCGAAGTGCTTCTCGATTCCCTCCAGGAGGAGTTTCGTCGGATTGCCCATAGCTGCCGCGCCCTTTCCTCAGAGAAGTCGGCCGCCCCTTGTCTCTCGCCTCAGCGCATGATCTCCTGGAACTTCTGCATGTGCTCTTCGCGCTTTGCCGGCGTGATGTAGGCCAAATCCACCGGGACGAGCTTGACATCTGTCACGCTACGCCCGTCCGGGAACTTGAAAGCCGTGCTGGTCCGCACCGGCACATAGCCCCCGAATTTGACCATCAAGTCCTGGCCTTTCTCCGTGAGGAGGAAGTCCACGAACGCCTTGGCCTCGGTTGGATTTCGGCTCCCCTTCAGAAGGCTGGCGGCCGTGATCTCGGCGGCCGACCCCTCCTGGGCCAGGACGAACGACGCAGGCTCACCCGCCGTGATGGACTTCATCGCGTCGTTCAGCATCTGAATACCCAGCGGTCGCTCCCCGGTTTGTACCATCGACCGGATGGTACCGTGACTCGCCACGTACTTCGCATTCAGCTTGCGCAGCTCCTTGAAGAACGACCAGCCGTAGGGCGGCTCGCCCGCCGCGTCGGCCATGTACTTGGTGAGGAACCAGATGTGGGTGTGCGCCGACGAGGAACTCCGGGGGTCGGTGATGACGATCTGGTTGTTCCATTTTGGATTCAGGAGGTCGGTGAACTTCTTGGGGATGTCCTGGCCGGTGATCCGCTTGGTGTTGTACTGGATCAGGGACAGGTTGACACCTACAGGGTTCAGGATTCCCTCCGGGTCGCGCAGTTCCTTCTTCACGGTCTCCAGCTCCTTGGGCGTATAGCGCTCCAGGGCCTTGTGCTGCTGCTGGAGGCCGAAGAGCTGCGAGGCGGTGATCACGATCACGTCCGCGCGCGGCGTGCCGGATCGGATCTCCATCTCGATGGTAGCCATCAGCTCCTCGGTCGGGGCCCGGAAGCTGCTGACCTTGATGTCGGGCCGGGCGGCCGCAAAGGCCTGGACGACGGGCTCGAAGAGGTCGCGAGATGTGCCATAGTACACGTTCAGCTCCCCGGCGACGGCGGAGGCCACCAGGCCCAGGCAGAGGACGAGACAGAACCCCAGGGCTGCGATCCGACAGCGTGATGTCATGGCGATCTCCTTCGCACATCGAGGCCATGGAAGAGTCGTCCGAGGGGCGCCTCGCCCCCCCGGCGCTCATCTGCGATCTAGCTTCGCTCCAGCATCGAGCGGCCGGTGACGCGCTGGGCGAGCAGCACGAGCAGCGTCAGCAGCAAGAACACCATGACGGACAGGGCGGAGGCCGCGGGGAGTCCCCCCGTGCCGTCCCACATGTCCAGGATGGCCGTGGCGACCACATCGGTCCCGATATTGCGCAGCAGGATCGAGGCGCTGAGCTCGGGGAAGGCGGACAAGAAGGCCACGATCCACGCGTAGAGGGCGCCGCGCTTGATCAGGGGGAGCAGGATGTGGCGCACCGTCTGGAACCAGTTGGCCCCGCCGAGGCGGGCGGCCTCCTCGAGTTCCTGCGACACCTGCATGAAGGCCGTCTGGCAGTACCGGACGCCGAAGGGGATGAACCGCGTCACGTAGGCAATCAGCAAGATCCAGAGGGTCGCGTAGACGCCGAGGGCCGAGAGGGGGGGGTTGAGGTAGACGATGATGAGGCCGACCGACAGGGCCGTGCCCGCGATCCCGAGCGGGAGGATCGCCAGGTAGTCCAGGATGGCCCGGCCCCGCACCCGCGTGCGGGCGATGATGTAGCCGATGACGATGCCGAGCAGCACCACAAGGGTCGAGCTGGCCGTGGCGAGGATGAGGCTGTTGATGATGGCCGTGCGGGGGAGAGGTTCCGCCCAGATGTACACGTAATTGTGCAGGGTGAAGTTCCCCGCCTCCAGCCCGTACCCCATGCGCCGCATGAAGGAGACCAGGACCAGCATCCCGTAGGGGAGGACGAAGGCGAAGACGCCGTACAGGAGGCCGAGCGCCGTGAAGCCGTGGCGCCAGCGCCCCAGGCGCATGACGCTGGGCCGAAATCCCCGGCCGGTGATGGTCTGAAACCGCTTCGCCGAGCGCACGCTCAGCCGGTAGAGCCACAGCGTGCCGAGCGAGGCCACGAGCACGACCATGGAGAGCGTGGAGGCGGCCTTGAAGTCCAGCGGCATCAAGAGCGACTTCCGGATGGCGATGGTCAGGACGTTGACATTCAGAATGTGCGGGATGCCGTACATCGCCAGCGAGACACTGAAGGCCAGCAGCGCTCCGGAGAACACGGCATGCTTGGCCATGGGGAGCGTGATCCGATACGCCACCTGCCGCGGGGTGGCGCCGGCCAGCCGGGCCCCCTCCTCCAGGGAGGGATCCATGTTCTCGAAGGCCGAGGCGGTCTGGAGAAAGACGAACGCCACGCCGCCGGGGATGCTGAGAACCACGAACCCCCAGGCGCTGAAGATGTCCAGGGGGCCGGACTCCATGGACAGTCCCAGGACGTAGCGTAGCACCTGATTCAGGTACCCGACATTGGGGCCGGCCAGGATGACGTAGGCGATGGCCCGCAGGAAGGGTGGGGTGATGATGGAGATCAGGACCGTGCTCCGCACCAACCCTTTCCCCCACATGTCCGTCCGGCTGACCCCGAAGGCCAGAGGGACGCCCACCAGGACGCTGAAAAGGGTCACGGCCCCGGAGAGGAGAAAGGTGTTGACGGTGGCTTCGATGACGAACGGCATCCCGAAGTACTTCGGGAGGTTCGCCAGCGTCGCCCGCCCCTGCGCGTCCGTCAGGCACTCGTAGGCCATGTACCCGAAGGGCACCACGATCAGGTAGACGAGCAGCGCCGCGGCGAGGGCCCACACCAGCTTCGCCGGGTCCAGGCCGCCCGCCCCGTGTCGGGGGTGGAGGATGTCGGTATCAGACCGGGTAGTCTGCTCGCTCACGTCCCACCTCTCAGCAACTCCATCGGCAACGTACGCCAGTGCGTTGACGGTCGCCCTATCGTGGACGCGCGGCGTATCCTCGGCTCCTATTTGCCCTTACGAACCCGTCGCCTCCGCGGCCATCGCATGGCTGCGGCGATCGCCGATCTGCCGGGCGATTTGCGAGCGGAGGTGCCGGATGCTGGACTGATCGTGCTCCTCCGCCATCGCCACGGCCCGGACGGCATCCCGTGCCTGGAGCGCGGTCAGGATGGCCCGATGCTGCGCGAGGCCCTGGCGGGCGTTGTCAAGGTTGCGCAAGGCCAGGACGCGATAGCGGTAGGATCGATCCCAGAGGTTCCGGGCGACCTTCGTCAACTCCGCATTTCCGGACGCGGCATAAATGAGGTAGTGAAACTCGGCGTGCGCCTGCACGATGCCCTGCGGGTCCTGCGCCGCGGTGACTCGCTCGGTCTCTTCCACGATCTGCCGGAGACGCTCGAGATCGGCGGCACCCATCCGTTCGCAGGCCAGACGCGTGCAGGCGGTGTCAAGGATGGCGCGGAGTTCATAGATGTTCGCCATCTCCTGCTCCGTCGCCTCGGCGACAACCACGCCGCCGGCGCGCGATAGCGTCTGCACCAACCCTTCGGCCTCCAGCCGATTGAGCGTGTCGCGGATGGGGGCGCGGGAGACGCCGAGCCGGCGGGCGAGCTCGTCTTGATTGAGGCGAGCTCCTTGGGCAAGCTCGCCGGAGAAGATGGCGTCCCGCAAGGTCTGATACACCAGGTCGCCGATGCGGCTGAATTCTGGTAGGGTCAATGACATGTGATCTCCATCATGGTCGACGGTCGCCCGTATACGGCATACATCGCGCCAGAGCATCCTCCAACCGCGGTCGTTTGGTCAAGGGACCTATTCTCCCTTTGTATGGGAGACCCTGCGGCGCGGAGGCACGGTTCATCCGGGTGTAAGCAAGATTTGCCGACCGGGCGCAATCCTTGCCCCTTCTCTTTCTGCCATACGCGCACCGCACTGGCGACAAGTTCCCATCACACAACGGGCTGGCGCCTCGAGGCGGCAAACTCTTCGGCTGGCACCGACCTTGCTTTCTCTTGTAGACAGAACAGCGAGACGCCCCAGAGAGAATTCAACCCGCAGGCAAACGAAAGGAGGTTGTTGGTAGAAACTCCACCGGAGCATTTTCCAAAAACTGAATATCGGCACCACCCATCGCAGGGCAAGAGACGCCTGCGACATCTAGCCCCCAAGAGGGGATAGCCGCCCGCCAGACTAAACCTGGCGGGCGTTGCTGTTTTTACCCACCCGCGCGGCACCGGCGACAGCGTGGACCATGGTCCGCCCCGCGGAACAAGCCGATGGGACACGTTGACGGATGGCTTGGCCTATGGTATTGGCTTCTCCTACATATTCTCCTGTCGGCTCGCGGCAGCGCCTTCCGACGCTGCCGACCCGCGGGGGCGCTTGGCTGTCTTCGCTGGCCCCCTTAACCTCTCAGGGCGTGGGTATCCATGACCGACGATCGAGATCCTTCCATCTCGCCATCGGCAGTCGCAATCGACGAGGCGCCGCCTCACGAGTCCCCCCAGCCGACGTGGCGCTGGCTGCTCCGCAACGCCGAGGAGATCCTCACCGGGCTCCTCTTGGCGGTCATGCTCAGTTCCGTCGGCTTGGGTGTGTTCTGGCGATTCGTCTTGGGGCAGCCCCTCTCCTGGACGGAGGAGGTTGTCCTGATCTGCATGGTCTGGCTCTGCTTCCTGGGGGCGAGCGTGGTGACCAAGCACAATGAGCACATCCTCATAGACTTCTTCGTCGCCCTGGCGCCCCAGCGAGTGGCTCATGCGATGAAGATCTTTTGCCTGGTGGTCATTACCGGGGTGCTCGTCGTGCTGCTCTGGCAGGGGATCCTGCTCCTGGAGGTCACCCAGGACGTGACGACCATCGCGCTGGGGATTCCGACCATGTACATGTACGCCGCGATCCCGGTTTCCGCATTCCTGATGCTGATTCACAACACACGCAATCTGCTCTCCGCGATCCGAAGCTGAGCCGAGAGGGGAATCGCCCGTGCCAGTCCTCCAACTCATCATCGTGATGCTCGTCGGATTTGCGATCGGACTCCCGGTTGCCTACTCGCTATTGGTTTCGTCGCTGATCTATCTCTACCAGCAAGGGGTGCCGCTCTTTGTGGTAGCCCAGAAGATGGCCAACGGGGTGGAGTCCTTTCCGCTCCTCGCCATCCCCTTCTTCATCGCGGCCGGCGAGATGATGAACACCGGGGGCGTGACCCGCCGGCTCGTGAACCTGGCCTCCACCGTGGTGGGCCACATCACGGGCGGGCTTGCCCACGTCACCATCGTGGCCAATATGATCATGGCGGGCATGTCGGGCAGCGCCATCGCCGACGCCGCCGGGACGGGGCGGGTCCTCATCCCCGCCATGGAGCAGGAGAAGTTCGACAAGCCGTTCGCCGCCGCCATCGTGAGCGCGGCCGGAACCATCGGCCCGATCATCCCGCCCAGCATCCCCTTCGTCCTCTTCGGCTTCATCGCCTCGACCTCGGTCGGACGGCTGTTCCTGGGAGGCATCATCCCCGGAATCCTGATGGGATTGTTCCTCATGGTCACGGTCTATATCGTGGCGAAGCGGCGTCACTATCCCCGGCACGCGCGATCCACCTTCCGGGAGTTCTGGGTGGCCCTCAAGGAGTCGTCGTGGGCCCTCTTCATGCCGCTCCTGATTCTCGGCGGCATCTTGTCCGGAATCTTCACCCCCACCGAGGCGGCCGGGATGGCGGCGATCTACGGCCTGTTCGTCGGATTCTTCATCTACAAGGAAATCACTCTCCGGGATCTGCTCCCCATCGCCACGCGGGTGGTGCGGAGCTCCGCCGTGGTGCTCTTCATCGTGAGCGCGGCCTCGGCGCTGCAGTATATCCTGACCCGCGAGATGGTGGGCGACGCACTGCTGGCACTCTTCAAGCCCTTCGCGGGCCGGCGGGTCATGGCCCTGCTCCTGGTCAACCTGCTCTTCTTGGCGCTGGGTTGCGTCATGGAGACGACGGCACTCCTGCTGCTCTTCACGCCGATCTTCCTGCCGCTGATCGACGGGCTGGGCGTGGACCGAGTCCACTTCGGGGTCTTCTACGTCCTGAATCTCATGATCGGGACACTCACCCCGCCCGTGGGAACCGTGATGTACGTCATCCTCAACATCTCCAAGATCTCGATGCTGGAGTTCACGCGCGAGATCTGGCCCATGCTCGTGGCCCTGATCGGGGTCCTGTTCCTGATCACATTCTATCCGCCGCTGGTGCTGTACATCCCTAACCTGCTCATGGGGGTGGCCAAGTAGCTCCTGGTGGGCGACGACCATCGAGCCGACGACGTCGCCAGTTGATCGAGTACCGGCTCATTCGTAAAGAAGGAAAGGAGAGCGGGGCATGAAGAAGATCACCGGTTCGCAGGATCGGCGGACGTTCTTAAAGACCACCGTGGCAGCTGCGGGCGGACTGGCCGTGGGGACGTTCCTCCGGACGGTCTCGGCCCAGCCGAAGGTCACCACCATCCGCACGGGCTTCACCCTGGCCCCCGAGCACCCGATCGGCCAGCTCCTCAGGCGCTGGGGGGAGAACCTGAATAAGAAGACCAATGGCGCCTTCGTCGTCCAGGTCCACGGCGGCGGCGTCCTGGGCAGCGGGCGCACGGCTCCCGAGGGCGTGGCGATCGGCACGCTGGAATCCTACTGGGTGGACCCGGCCGAGTATGCCTCGTTCAACCAGGCGCTGAACATCCTGAGCGCGCCGTACATGTGGAGCGATCGGAAGATCCTCCAGAAGGCGGTCCAGGACCCCAGCATCATCGAGCCCCTCTACGCCCCGGTGGTCAAGAAGGGTATCCGCTGCCTCTGCATCGGCTACAGCGGAACCCGGATGCTGACCACCAAGAACACCCCGGCCAAGAAGCCGGAAGACCTCAAGGGGCTGCGCATCCGCGTCCCCGAAGTCCCCGTCTTCCGCGACATGGTAGCCTCGTGGGGCGCCACCCCCACGCCGATCCCCATGGCCGATATCTTTACCAGCCTCCAGGGCGGCATGGTGGACGGCCAGGAGAACCCGTATCCCCAGATCTTGTCCAACCGGTTCTACGAGGTGCAGAAGTACCTCATCCACACCTCCCACATCGTGCAGACCGGCTCCATCATCTTCAACGAGAAGCTCTTCCAGGCGCAGCCCAAGGAGTTCCAGAAGATTCTGTTCGAGACCGCTCAGGAGGCGGTGGACTGGTACCTCGCCTTCCTGACCTCCGATGAGGGCAAGATGCTCGAGCAGCTCAAGGGCTATGGCATGACGGTGGTGGAGCCCGACGTCAAGGCCTTCCAAGAGGCCACCAACAAGATCTTCGATAAGTACGATCCGATCTGGACCAAGGCCCTGCGGGACAAGATCCAGAACTACAAGATCTAGCTCGGAACGATGACACCAGGCGGGCCTTCGCCCAAGATGGGCGGAGGCCCGCTGCCGTTTGGGGCCAATTCTCGGCACGGAGACGACCATGAACAGTCGTGAACGATACATCCGAGCGATCACCTTTGCGGGGCCGGACCGCGTTCCCGTCATGCACCGC
>JAPLLC010000018.1 GCA_026387775.1 Candidatus Methylomirabilota bacterium
CACCAGGGATTGGATGAGTCGGAACTCCTGATCCGAGATGGCCACCTCGGCTCCCGCCGCCGCTGACATGCTCGCGAGCATCTTTGTCTCCTTACGCCGCGCGCATCATGCGCGAGTCCGAAGCCATCCGAACCAGGCCGGGCACATCCAAGATCAAAGCCACACGCCCGTCGCCCAGAATGGTGGCGCCCGACACCCCCTCGACACGCTGATAGTTGCTTTCCAGACTCTTGATCACGACCTGGTGCTGCCCGACCAGCTCATCGACGAGGAAGGCGACCTGCTCCCGTCCGTTCTCCACGATCACCAGCAGGCTTTCCGTCGGATCCACGACTCGTGGCGTCACACCCAGCACTTCATACAGGCGCAGGATGGGAAGCACCCGGCCCCGCAGATTCACCACTTCGCCCTCGCCCACGATGGTCTGCACCTGCCCCGGTCTCGGGCGAATGGATTCGGTGATGTTCACCAACGGAATGATGTAGGTCTCTTGTCCGATCTGCACCGAGAGACCGTCGAGGATGGCCAGAGTCAAGGGGAGCTTGATCGTGAACTTCGTCCCAGCTCCGCGCACAGAAGCGATGGCCACCTGCCCTCCCAGCGCCGTGATGTTTCTCTGAACCACGTCCATGCCCACGCCCCGGCCGGAGACGTCGGTGACGATCTCCGCCGTCGAGAAGCCTGCCCGGAAGATCAAGGCGTAGATCTGCTCGTCCGCCAGAGATTCGCCCTCCCTTACCAGCCCGTTTTCGACCCCCTTCCGCTGAATCCGATCGCGATCCAGACCCTTTCCATCGTCTTCGACCTCGATGAAGATGTTTCCCCCCTGGTGGAACGCGTGCAATCGTACCACGCCTTGATCCGGCTTCCCCTGCTGCCGGCGGACCTCCGGTGCCTCGATCCCATGGTCCACGCAGTTCCGGACCAAATGCGTCAAGGGGTCCCCGATCCGGTCGATGACCGTCTTGTCCAATTCGGTCTCTTCGCCGCTGACGTCCAACCGGATCTCTTTGCCCAGGCTCTGTGCCAAGTCACGAACCAAACGGGAGAATCGCCCGAACACGGTCTTGATCGGCTGCATCCGGACGGCCATCACCCGCTCCTGTAGTTCGCGCGAATGGCGCTCCATCGCCGCTACCGCCTCGGTCAATCGAGGAAGCTGATCCAGGGTGAACCGGGAGGCGACTTGCCCGAGCATCGATTGGGTGATCACCATCTCCCCCACCAGATTCACCAGCCGGTCAACTTTCTCGGTCTGGACGCGAATACTCGCGGTATCCCCCTTCGGAGCCGCGGCGGCTTGAATCTCAAGCGCTCGGGCAATCTGCTCGGGGGCGACCGCATGTTGCTCGAGCAGGATCTCGCCCACCCGCTTCTGCTTCTTCAGCGCCTCCGCCAGTTGCTCGGGACTCACCACCTGCTGCTGGACAAGAATCTCCCCGAGCCTCGGACGCTCCGTCTCCGCAACCTCGAGCGGGGCGGGACCCGGCGCAGGGCCAGCCGGCGGCGTCTCGCCCCGATCGCCATTCGCCCCCTGGCGCGGTGGCGCGGATATCGCGGTGAGCGCCTCGGGGACCGTGGTCGCCGTCGGTGATACCCTCGGCTCCCCCACCGGCGGGCTGATCGCTCTGGAGCCTTCCTCCGCATACCGGCCGAGCTCGGCGATCAACTGGGCTGCATCCGGTGGTGTCTCTTCCGGTCGGACCAGCGCCTGCAGCTTCAGCTTCAGCATGTCCAGCGAACGCAGCAGCAGCGTCATACCCTCTCGGGTTACTTGGAGTCGCCCCTTGCGCATTCGATCGAGGACATCTTCTAGGGTGTGAGTGAAATGCATGACATCGGTGAACCCCAGCATGCCGCTGTTCCCCTTGATGGTGTGCGCGGCGCGAAAGATCCGGTTAAGAACCTCGGGGTCCCCGGGGGTCTGCTCGAGATCCAGTAGGCCCTGTTCGAAGCTCTCCGCCAACTCAGCGGACTCCTCGATGAACGCTTGGATAAGATCGAGATCGTCTTCCATGGCCGCTTTCACGCTCCTTCGAGTTTCTTGTTAGAAGGGGATTGATTCAACGACGCCGCGCGTCGGACAACCATCCCTATGACCTCGCACAACTGCTTCGGGTCAAAGGGCTTGACGATCCAGCCCGTGGCACCCGCGTTCTTCCCTGCAGCCTTGACGTCCGCCTCCCCTTCGGTGGTCAAGGCCAGAATCGGGACTCGGGCGAAGCGCGCGTCCTGGCGGACCGCGCGGATGAACGCCAGCCCGTCCATACGCGGCATGTTGATATCCGTGAGTATCGCCTGGATCTGCGCAGACTGGAGCATATCGAGTCCTTCGACGCCGTCGTGCGCCTCCAAGACCTGGCACCCCCCCTGGGTCAAGGCCTTGCGGATCATTCCCCGCATCGTCGGCGAATCATCCACGATCAGGACGGTGGGCCGCATGGCTTCCGTCATGTTGCCACCTTGCCCGCCATCATGACGGCTGGCGTCTGACGGGCCCCGTCAAAGAGGCCATCCAGATGACTGCGCCGAAAGCGCCACTGTCCCCCGATCTTGGCGGCAGGCACCTCCCCCCGCGCGGCGAGAGTGTAGAGCGTCCGCCGCTTGATACGCAGATAGCGAGAAGCTTCCTCCAGATTCATGATCTCCGCTATTGCCAGACTGTTCATGATCTCCGAGTCTCCCCCGTTTCATCCCGCCGATGGGTGCGGGTGTTCTCGCCTGCGCCTCTCCGGTTTCCTGCCCCGATCGGCCCGCAGGGCCGCCGAGACCCTCTTGTGCGGCGCTGTCCTGTGTCAACCCAACACCTACCACTGACTCGCCAAACCGTTTCGCGCTGCTCTATGGGGCTTATCGGCAATTAGTGCTCTTGAGTTCAGGACTTTCCCTCTGCGGGACGAGAATGACGCGCGGTTGTTTCGGACCGGACGAAGATGAGAGAGGATTCCTGGGTTACGTCAGGATGAATAGTCGAGAGGGGCCCCTGGAGGTCAGCGAGGAAGAAGGGGCAGAGGCATCCAGCGCCCCTGCCCCTTCTGGGCTCAATTCTGCGAGGCTGCCGCGGCGGCCGCCACCGCCTCGCTTGCCGTCAGCACCTTGTCGATGTCCAGCAGGATGACCAGCTTCTCCCCGTGCTCCCCCGTCGGGGCGAGGCCGGTGAGAAAGGTCGTGTCGAGCTGGCCGTGCAGATCGGGGGTGGGCTGGATGGCGTCCCCCCGGACGGTGAGGACGTCGCTCACCGCATCCACGACGAAGCCCAGGGTCTTCCCCTGGACCTGGACCACCACGATGACGGTGAACTTCGTGTAGGCCTCCTCGGGCATCCCGAACTTCTGCCGGAGGTCGACAATGGGGACGATGGTCCCCCGGAGATTCAGGACCCCCTTCACGTAGGCCGGGGCGTTGGGCAAGGGGGTCACGGCGGAAAACCCCTTGATCTCCTGGATCTTCAGGATCTCCACCCCGTACTCTTCCTGCCCCAGGGCGAAGGTGAGGAACTGCTGGGTGGTCTCGGTGCCTCGGTTCTCGTGCGTCGCATCCGCATGCATGGGTATCGCTCCTTCGGTGAGGTCCCGGACCCCGCAGGGCACGGTAAGGGGCGCTGCGCCCCGCAGTGCCCGGGACAGTCAAGCCCTCCGCAGATCCTGCGCGGGCGCGGGGGCCCTAAAACTCCTCGAAGCCCCCCGGGGCTCCATCGGTGCCGGTGGCCGCCGCGACCGGCTTGGGCGTCGGGCGCTTCGCCGCCAGGCGGGGGGTGCTCTTCGGTTTGAACGGGACCACCTTGGCCGAGGCCGCAGCGGCGACGGCCGGCGCGGCGGCGCCCGCGGTGTGCTGGGTCGCCAGCGTGAATTTCGCCACCTGCGTCTGGAGCTGCTCGGCCTGCGCGGCCAGGCTCTGCGCCGTGGCCGAGAGCTCCTCGGTCTGCGCGGCGAGGTTCTGCGCCGTGCCCGAGAGCTCCTCGGTCTGCGCGGCGTTCTGCTGGGTGACGGCATCCATCTGGGTGACGGCCTTGTTCACCTGTTCGATCCCCTGGGACTGCTCCTGGGAGGCGGCGGTGATCTCGGCGATCAGATCGGCCACCTTCTTGGAGCCGGTGACGATCTCGGTGAGGGTCTCGCCGGACTGGTTGACCAGCTTGGCCCCGCCCTCCACCTTGGCCACCGAGTCGGTGATCAGGGCCTTGATCTCCTTGGAGGCGCCGGCACTCCGCTGGGCCAGGGCCCGGACCTCACTGGCCACCACGGCGAACCCGCGGCCCTGCTCCCCGGCCCGGGCCGCTTCGACGGCGGCGTTCAAGGCCAGGAGGTTCGTCTGGAAGGCGATCTCGTCGATGGTGGTGATGATCTCGGCGATCTTCTTGGAGGAGGCCGTGATGGCCTCCATGGCGCCCACCGCTTGCTGGACGACCATCCCGCCGTGCTGGGCCCCATCGTGGGCGGACACCGCCATCTGGTTGGCCTGGCGGGCGTTGTCGGCGTTCTGCTTCACGGTGGAGGTGATCTCTTCCAGCGAGGCGGCCGTCTCTTCCAGGGACGAGGCCTGTTCCTGAGCCCCCGCGGAGAGCTGCTCGCTGCCACTCGCCGTCTCTTCCAGGGACGAGGCCTGTTCCTGAGCCCCCGCGGAGAGCTGCTCGCTGCCACTCGCCAGCTGCTGCGAGGCGGAATCCAACTCCCCCACCACGGCGGTGAGCTGCTGGGCGGCGGCGGCGGTCTGCTGGGCGGCCTGCCGCACCTCGGTCATGCTGTCGTGGAAGCCTTCCAACATCCGATTCATGGCCTGGCTCATCTGCCCCAGCTCGTCCTTGGTGTCCAGCTCAACTCGGGCGGTGAGGTCCCCAGACGCTGCTTGCTGGGTGACGGCCATGACACGCCTGAGGCCCCCACTAATCCCGCGGGCGACCACCCACGAGAGAACTCCGATGCCAGCCATTATGCAAAGGATAACAGGCACATAAAGCTTCACCTTGCCCCAGAAGGCGGCATCAACATCATCAATGTAAATCCCTGAGCCAATCACCCATCCCCACGGCTCAAAGCCTTGGACATAGGATATTTTGGGGACGGGGTCCTTCATGCCAACCTTTGGCCACATGTAATTGACGAAGCCCGACTTCTTGTCTTTTACCGTCTCGGCCATCTCCACAAAGAGCCTCTTGCCGTTCGGGTCCGCCTGGCCCGCGAGGTCCTTTCCATCCATTTCCGGTTTGATTGGATGCATCACCATGTACGGCCGCATGTCGTTGATCCAGAAGTACTCGTTCGTCTCGTACCTCAACGATTTGACGGCACTGATGGCGGCCGATCTTGCCGCCTCCTCGGTCAGCTTTCCTTCCCTTGAGAGCTTGTAGAAATGGTCAACCACTCCGTAGGCTGTCTCAACGACATGCCTGGTCTTGAGTTCCTTCTCCTGGAGGAGGGACTGCTTCAGGTCTATCAGGAGGGCCGACCCAACACTCACGATTCCAACGAAGGCAATCACGACCAACGCTCCCAGCTTGTATTTCATCTTCAGGTTACCGACGAATGTCAACATTGTCCTGACCCCCCTCTCCCCCCATCTTCCGTTTTAGCCACCTTCTGGAGGTCGCCCAGACGCTTCTAGAGGTTGCCCTGGGTCTCCTTGAACTTCTCCCCGTACTCGTGCATCTTCTTCGGATCCGCGAAGTTGAGGAAGACGTCCTTCTCAAAGCGACGCAGGCCCAGCGTGTTCGCCCGGACACGCGCTGCGTGCTCCGCGATCTTCGCCTCCTCCGTGAGCATGTCCTGGGTCTTGTTGCTCAAAGCCTGGAGCCCCCAGTACCCCGAGAGCCCGACCACCAGGGTCAAGATCGCGCTGAGATACCCTCCCCCTACGAGCTTCGTTCTAGCTGTCCCCTTCCCTCGAGCCTGGGCCTGACTTCCGGGATAGGAGACAGCGCCTTGCGCTAGGGAATCTCCGCCATCACAGAGAATATCGGTACGGATCGGGTGTTTCTTGAATGAAAAAGTAAGAATCGAAAATATTGGCAGGAGATTGCAAACGGGACAGGCCGAGAAACCTCGGAAGGCAACTCTCAGGGATCGAGACATGACGCAGAAATCGTACAGCTCAGGTTTGAATCACGGGGTACGGCCCGTCACACAACGGAGATGCGTTTGGCTCGGCCGGAGCCGAAAGATTGCTCTTACCCAGAGAACAGAACGGGGGGAAATCGGACATCTCTACCGGACAAACGGCGAGGCCCGGACCAACGATCCGGGCCTCGCTTCTTCCATACGCAAAATACTGATAGCGTCTACAGGTGCTTCCGCGGATCCGCCAGCCGGCCTTCGATGGCGCTGGCGGCCACAGTGGCGGGGCTGGCCAGGAAGATGCGGGCGTCGCGCGAGCCCATGCGGCCCTGGTAGTTCCGGTTGCTGCTGCTGATCATCTGGGCGTTCCGCGACAGGACGCCCATGTGGCTCCCGAAACACGGGCCGCAGTTCGAGGATTCCACGTTGGCGCCGGCCTTGATGATGACCTGGAGAATTCCCTCGTCCATGGCCCGCTCGTACACCTTCCGGCTGGCGGGGATCACGATGAGGGAGACGTCGGGGTGAACCTTCTTCCCTTGAAGAACCTTGGCGACCTCGACCAGGTCATCATATCGGCCATTCGTACAGGCCCCCACGAAGGCGTCGGTGATCCGGTCGGAGGCGACCGGCGGGAGATCCGGGCCCGGCTGGGCTTGGCTCTTCTTCATCATCTCGGGAATCCGGGAGAACGGCACGGCGTTGGCCGGCTTGTGCGGGAAAGCCACCATGGGCTCCAGGGCCGACAGGTCCACCGTCATCCGATTGGCAAACGCCGCATCGGGGTCGCTCGCCAGGGGCTCCACGGGCCACTGGGCTCGGCCCTTCAGATAATTCATGAGGGTTTCGTCGGTGGGCATGATCCCTGTCCGGCTGCTCATCTCCACGGCCATGTTGCAGATGGTCGTTCGGGCATCCATGGGCAACTGGCGTACGCCTTCTCCCACGAACTCGGCCACCCGGCGCGAGCAACCACCCGCCCCCACCGTGGCGATGATGTGCAGGATCAGGTCCTTGGCGTAGACCCCCTTCTGAAATCTGCCGGTCAACTCGAACTGGAACGTCTCCGGGACCACGAAGTCGTAGATGTGGCCGGTCGCCATGGCGTAAGCGCCGTCGGTCGTGCCGACACCGAAGGCCAGGGCTCCCATGGCGCCGTTGGTGCAGGTGTGCGAGTCGGTCCCCAGCACGATATCCCACGGCACGATGTGGCCGTCCTCGATCAACACGACGTGCTCGATCCCGTCCCCCTCCCGGTAGACCTTCAGGCCGCACTCCCGACCGAAGGACTCCATCAGGTCCACCCCCTCGGCCACCTCGACCGAGTAGGCGGGGATGGAGTGGTCCGGCAGCATGAAGACCCGCCGCGGATCGAAGACTCGGACCGGCTTGCCGTGCTTCGCGAAGGTCTCGTCGAAGAGCCGCTGGAGCGTCAGGATCGACGGTGGGCCGATCACGTCATTGAAGAACAGCTTCCCGATCGGCAAGCGCTCGATCAGCTCTCCGGCGCGCACCGGCCGGCCGACCTGCCGCGACACGATCTTCTCGACCATCGTCTGTCCCATGGGCTCGCTCCGCTCGTTTGCTGGCGCCTGGCGCCAGCGCAGGGGGGCAGAGGGGCTCGGGGGGCAGAGGGGAAGGTCGTGCCGCTCCCCTGCTCCCCTGCGCCTCTGCGGTTACTTCCGGGTCAGGATCTCCTCCAGGTGTACCCGGACCCGTGCCGTCATGCCCCCGGCCTGGAAGGTGCGGCGATCCTCTTCTTTCATGAGGAAAGGAATCGTCGTGCCACGAGTCTGGTTGCGAATCACGCCGGCGGCGAGATCCACCTCCACCTCATCCCCCATCCCGACACCGCTCCGGTCGGGCAGCGCCACCAGGGTGAGACCGTTGGCCAGACAGTTTCGGGAGAAGATGTCGGGGAAAGACTCCGCGATAACGCAGGCCACGCGGTTGTATTGCAGGGCGTACACCGCCTGCTCTCGGCTGGAGCCGCATCCGAAGTTCTTCCCCGCCAGCACGATGCTGGTCTCGCGCTGAGCGGAGCGGGCGCGGAACTCCGGGTCGAACTTCTCGAACGCATAGCTCCCAAAGTACTCCGGCTCGTTGCTCTGCTGTAGCCGAAACGCCGGGATGATGTCGTCGGTGTTGATGTCGTCCCCGAACACGGTCGTGATCGTTCCGCTCAGCATCGCTCCCCCTTCCTGGCTGGCAGGAATGTCGGACGGCGACCGCCAGTCCGTTCCCGGTCGCCGTCGACCCCTCACTCCACCCGGTCGCCGAACGAGATCCCCATCTGTCGGGCCGACAGAATAGTATCCGCATCCAGCGGCACCGTCCGCGGCTTTCCGGTGGCCACTTCTTCCAGCGACACCGAGTCGATGGTCGGGGGCCGCAAGCAGACCATCCGGCCAAAGCCGCCATCGGCGATCAGGCGAATGGCGGCCGCCCCGAAGCGGGTCCCCAGCAGCCGGTCGAAGGTCGTGGGATGCCCGCCACGCTGGAGATGACCGAGGACGAGGCTTCGCGTCTCCCGCCCCGTCCGGTTCTGGATCTCTTCGGCAACCCACTGGGCAATCCCGCCGAGCAGGACCTCCTGCCGGCCGGTGTCTTTGTGCTCCCGGGTGAACATCTTACCGCCGGCGGGCATCGCGCCCTCCGCCGCCACCACGATGGCGAAGTTCCGTTTGCGACGGTACCGGTCCTCGATCTTCTTGCACACCACGTCCATGTCGAAGGGGATCTCGGGGATCAGGATCACATCGGCTCCGCCCGCCACCCCGGAGTTCAGCGCGATCCAGCCCGCGTACCGCCCCATGACCTCCACGACCATGGTCCGCTGGTGGCTGGCCGCCGTGGAGTGGAGCTTGTCCAGGGCATCCGTCGCCGTGCTGACCGCAGTGTCGTACCCGAATGTGACCACCGTCCCCGGCATGTCGTTATCGATGGTCTTGGGAACGCCGACCACCGGTACTCCCATGTCGGCCAGCCGCCGCGCGATCTGCAGCGTCCCGTCTCCGCCGATGCACACGATGGCATCCAGCCCCATCTTTCGCACACTCTGCAGGACATGGCCGGACATGTCCTTGACGACCGTCTTGCCGCCGACCCTTGTCCGATACTCGAACGGATTCCCACGGTTGGTCGTCCCAAGAATCGTGCCGCCCATGGTGAGGATGCCGGCCACGTCCTTGGCGGTCAGTTTCTTCGCCATCCCCGGTTTGAACAGGCCGTCGAAGCCCCGCCGGATGCCGACCACTTCCCAGCCCCTGTTGAGCGCGGACTTCACGGCCGCCCGGATGACGGCGTTGAGACCCGGGGCATCCCCACCTCCGGTCGAGATGCCAATCCGGCGAATGATGGGCTTCCCCGCCCGGTTTGCGCGTGTGGCCATCGGCGTACCTCCCGCATGCCTCGTGTAGAGACTACTCCGCCTGGTTGATCGCACTGAGCCGCCAGGGGTTGGGTCCCACCGGTCGCACCCAGGTCCAGTATTCCTCGAACTTCACGGGCGCGGTGTCGCTTCCATCCACCACCTGGCTCGTGGTTTCGTCCACGGTGTAATCGAGCAGGTTGGCCAGGAGCCGGACAGTGACATAATCATTCCCCTGTTCCTGCCAGACCTCGGTCAACTCGACGGATCGGATCGTGATGTTCTCCAGCTTGTTGACCTGTCGCTTGGCCCGGGCTGCCTCGATCTGCTTGCCGAAGGACTCCAGCATCTCGCCGGTGAGCAGCGGGCGGAGCTTGTCGAGATCCCGCCGCATCCAGGCCGCCTGGATCTGGAAGAACCGATCGGTGCAGGCTTCGCGGAAGGCCGCATCGTCGAAGCCCGGGTCCATCTGCCGGACGTGACTGAGGCCGCGCGCCATATCCTCCGCCCCGGAGCTCTGGGACGCCTCCACGGCGCCGCCGGGGGCAGGGGCGCCATAGGCCTCCACGGCGCCTCGCTCGTATCCGCCCGCTGTCGCCGCTTCCCGGGCGGCTCGACTTCGTTTCACCATCCAGTAGATGAGGTAGCCGATCCCGGCCAGGAGCAGGAGATCGAACATCCCGAACCCCCCACCCGATCCCCCGAAGCCGCCGCCGGCGAATCCGAGACTCCGGAACAGCATTCCGCCCAGCAAACCGCCCACCACCCCACCCGCCAGGGATCGCATGAAGCCGCCCGCGGGAGCGGGCTGGGCCATCGGTCCGGGGGCAGGGGCCGGCCGCGGCTGCGTGATCGGCTGAGAGCTGGGAGAAGATGACGGAGCGCTGTAGCTCCGACTCGGGCTCGAGAAGCTGCGCGACCCGCGGCTCCCCGAACTCCCGCCGCCGCCGGCTCTCGCCCACACGGTCTCTGGAATCGCCATGGCCAGCAGGGCCAGCAGGGCCAGCAGGGCCAGGACCGCCGTCATCTTCGCTGCTGTACGCATCAGGACTTCCTCCTCCGGGCGCCGGGCGCGGCCCATCGCCGCAGCCCACGACCAACCGACATTATGCGAGAATCAGCGCCCCTTTGCAAGCCCACTCTCGGCTCTCGGCTCTCGGCTCTCGGCTCTCGGCTCTCGGCTCTCGGCTCTCAGCTCTCAGCTCTCGGCTCTCAGCTCTCGGCTCTCAGCTCTCGGCTCTAGGCCTTCGACTCTCTCTCCATCACGACCACCGTCTCGAGATGAAACGTCTGAGGAAAGAGGTCGACGGGCTGGACGCTTGCGCATCGAAATCCCGCGCGGGTGAGGACGCCCAGATCGCGGGCCAGGGTGCTCGGATCGCACGACACATAGATGAGACGCGGCGGCGCCATCTCCGCCACACTCTCCAGGATTCGCCGGCTGCACCCCTGGCGTGGAGGATCCAGCACGACCAGATCCCAACGCCCCTTCCCCGCCACCGCGGGAAGCGCCTGCTCCACCTGCGCCTGCACGATGCGTCCCGTCGAGCAGCCGTTCTCCCGGAGGTTTGCCTCCCCGTCCGCCGCCGCCGCCGTGTGGGTCTCGATACCCACGACCTCCCGCGCCCGGCGGGCCAGCGGCACGGTGAACGTCCCCACGCCGCTGTAGAGTTCCAGGACGCGCTCCCTGCCGCGCAGTGCCGCCCCGCTCATGACAAGCGACGTGAGCGTCTCCGCGGCGGGTCCGCTCACCTGGAAGAACGCCGTCGCCTCCACGCGGAATCGCGACGCCCCGACCCGCTCCTGGATCGCTCCGCTGCCGACGAGGTCCACCACGCGCGGCCCCTGCCGCGGATCCCCTTCGAGCAGCACCACGCCGACGAGGCCCGGCACGCTCGCCTGGAGCGTGTGGTGGAGAAGCCGGATGGCCGCCCGATCCTGGGCGTGGGCGAAGAGCGAGAGGAGCACCTCCCCCGTCCCCGTACCGACCGCCACCCACACCTCCCGGAGCCGCTGGAAAAGGGAGAAGAAAGACGGATGCCTCATGTGCCGCAGCGCGTGCAGGACGGCATTCGCGCGCGGGTCGAGAAGCGGGCAACGCTCGATGTCCACCACGCGATTCGTCCCGCGTCGATGGAAACCGATACACGGGCGGGCCCCGCCGACCACCTTGAGTTGCGCCCGGGCTCGGTATTCCCAGGGGGGGGCCGGAGTGATCGGCGATGCCACGGGAATGCCGTCCAGCTTGCCGACGCGGACCAGGAGCTCCTCCAGCATGAGGCGCTTCCACGTGACCTGCGCCTCGGTGGTCAGATGCTGCCACTGGCACCCTCCGCAGGCCCCGAAGTATCGACATGGCGGCTTGGCGCGCAGCGGAGAGGCCGTCACCGTCCGGATCGCCTGGCCCCGGACGAAGTCGGCGCGGGCCTCCTCCACCTGGACCTCCACCACGTCGCCCGGCGCCGTGTAGGGCACGAAGATCACCCGGCCGTCCGGCAGCCGGCCCAGGCCGTCCCCCTGGAAGACCAGTCGCTCGATCGTCAC
>JAPLLC010000164.1 GCA_026387775.1 Candidatus Methylomirabilota bacterium
CCAACGCGGCGCCGATCGCCGGGGGGATCGGACTCACGCCGGCCGCAATGCTCAAGGAGATGACCACGGGGATAACCATATTGGCGGCAGCCGTGTTCGATGTGACCTCCGTGATGATCACGGCGATCAGGATCGCGATGAAGGTGATCCCCCAGAGGGAAGTGGCCCCGCTGAGGTTGAGGATTCCCTTCCCCACGGCTTCGGCAAGCTTGGTCTCGAACATGAGATTGCCCAGACTGAGGCCACCGCCAAACAAGAGCAGCGTGCCCCAATCGATCTTCGTGGCTTGCCTCCAGGTAATCGTAAACTCTCTATTCTTCCAGTTCACCGGGAGAGCGAAGAGAAGCCCGGCGCCAATCAGGGCCGCAACGGCTTCGGGCATCATACTGTTGTATGCCTTGGATACGGGGGCATCCGTCCCATAGAGCACGGCCAGGAATCCCGGGATGACCCACAAGACCACCGTGAGGGCGAATGCAAACAACGCATTCTTCTCTCCCCTCTTCCACGGCCCGAGCTTCTGCTTTTCTTGGCTCACATACTCATAGCTCCCTTCAATATGGGAAACTTCGGGTTTGTGGATATAGTGCATGATGAAAAAGAGAACCAGATACATGACGATCATGATGGGAACCGCAAAAAGCATCCACTGGAAGAAGGGAATCTTCACTTTCACCAATTTCTCAAGCATGCCGATGGCAATGAGATTGGGGGGGGTTCCCACGGGTGTGCCGATACCCCCAGTGGACGAAGCGTAGGCCGCCATCAACATCATCCCGGTGCCGAAACGCAATCGGAACGGGTCGACCTTATTTCCGGTTTGCTTCGCCATCAGATCGGCCATCGCATGAATGATCCCGAGGCCGATGGGAAACATCATGGCCGTGGTGGCGGTGTTGCTGATCCACGCGGAAATTATAGCGGTGATGGCCCCATAGGCAAGGAGTATCCGCCCCGAACTATTGCCAACCCATCTCAGGGACATGATCCCATAGGCAAAGCGCTTATCCAATCCATGGGCTGCCATGGCCTCGGCAAGAATGAAGCTTCCCAGGAACAGGTAGATAATCGGATCAGAAAACGGAGCGAAAACGTTTCTGGCGGAAGCGATGTCAAACGGGATGCAGAGCATGGGCCCAATCAATGCCGTGACTGGGATGGGGACAGGCTCGGTCACCCACCATGTCACTACCCATCCAAGGATCGCAGCAAGGGTGTGGGCTTTCGCACTCAGCCCGGGCATCGGTGTGAAGTACAAGATCAAGGCGATGAGTGGACCCAGGAAAAGGCCAATCGTGTTTCGCCACCGCTCAAACCGCTCCTCTTGAGGCGAGAGCGTCTCTTTGATTTCGGTAAAGGCCTTGTAAGTCACCCGCTCCTGCTCAGCCATTTTCTCCCCCTTTCCCCTCAAATGAACTGAACTGAAAGCTCCGAACAGCATCCTGTCACCGCGAATCTGCCACTCTCCCAGCGGCGCCACACCCCCCTTTCGTTGCGAAGCTACCAGCGAATGTCCGGTCCTTCGGATTCATCTATGGTGAGACCGAAAGCATGTGTCGTTTGCCGCAAAGCATGGGCGATCCTCCCTTTCCTCGGTAACGCGGGAAGAGCGAATGCCTTACAGCAGCGGACAGCAAAGCATGGAGAAAGAGGGCCCAGGAAGAGCCCCTAGGATGCTGGGATTACTGATAAAATCAGGAGGTCAAATGCCCCTCAATCGCAAGGGCACGGATATGCAGGGAGAAAATCCCACAGTGACTTGGGCATAGGAGAGATGAGCGTGGATATGTTATGCACCGCCCTATCGCCTGTCAAGGACAGAATCGTGCGTCCCGGTACGACCCCATTTTAGCCTTGACACCCACGTTCGGTGTGCAGGACACTCCATCACTTTCCTATCACCTCCTGGGGGGCGCGCTGGCCTGCTTCCTCGTGGATCCCAGCCTGCTGTCCTCCATGAATATCGGTCGGCGGTGACAGCCAACTCTTCTCGTCTCTCATCGACATTTCAACGGAGGCGCGCCATGTTTGAAATCGCCGAACTCGGGCAGACGCTCAGCAAGGAAGAGTTTCAGAAGCAGGAGCCGGAGCTGCGGGTCGCGCTCCTGGATCTGCAAACCCGCCTGAAGGCGACCCAGCGCTCGGTACTCATCATCATCAGCGGCGTGGATGGCGCGGGCAAGGGGGAGACCGTCAATCTCCTGCACGCGTGGCTCGACCCGCGGTTTCTGCAGGCGGTGGCCTTCGACAAGCCCTCGGACGAGGAGCAGTCCCGGCCCGAATACTGGCGCTACTGGCGCAAGCTCCCGCCGCGCGGCCGCATCGGTATCTTCTTTGGCTCCTGGTACACCATGCCCATCGTCGACCGCGCCCTGAAGCGCAAGAAGAAGAACGCCTTCGCCCGCGCCATGCAGCGCGTCAACGCGACGGAGAGGATGCTGGCCGACGACGGGACGCTGATCGTCAAGCTCTGGTTTCACCTCAGCAAGGAGGTGCAGAGGCGGCGGCTGAAGCGGCTCGAGAAGGATCCCGAGACACGCTGGCGCGTCACCGGTCAAGACTGGGAGAACTTCAAGCGGTACGATCGGTTCCGCGAGGTATCGGCGGAAGCCGTCCAGGCGACGAACACTCCCGAGGCGCCATGGGTGATCGTGGAGGGCGCGGATCCGAACTGGCGGAGCATATTCGTCGTCAAGCATCTCGTGGGACAGCTCACCACCCTCCTGGAAGACGCGGAGCGCTCTGCGCGGCCCAAGCCGGTGCCGATGCCGCTGCCGAAGAAGCGACCCGTCACGATCCTGGACAAGCTCGACCTGTCGCTGAAGGCCGGGAAGAACGTCAAGGAGGAGTTGGCGCACTGGGGGGCGGAGCTCAATACGGTGTTCCGCCGGGCGAAGCGGGAGCGGTTCTCCACGGCGCTCGTGTTCGAGGGCATGGACGCGGCGGGCAAAGGCGGGGCCATCCGGCGTATCACCGCGGCGCTGGATGCCCGGGACTACCGCATCATTCCGATTGCCGCTCCCTCCTCCGAGGAGCGCGCACAGCAATACCTCTGGCGCTTCTGGCGGCACATGCCGCCGGACGGCAAGATCGCCATCTTCGACCGGAGCTGGTACGGGCGCCTCTTGGTGGAGCGCGTCGAGGGGTTCGCGATGGGGCCGGAATGGCGGCGGGCCCCCGCGGAGATCAATGCCTTCGAGGAGCAGCTCACCGCGGACGGCGTGATCCTGATCAAGTACTGGCTGCACATCGATGCGGCCGAGCAGCTACGGCGCTTCAAGGATCGCGAGGCTACGCCCTACAAACGGTTCAAGATCACGGAGGAGGACTGGCGGAACCGCGAGAGGCTCCCGCAGTATATGGTCGCGGTCAACGAGATGGTCGAGAAGACCAGCACGCAGTTCGCGCCCTGGACGCTGGTGGAAGCCAACGACAAAGCCTATGCGCGGATCAAGGTCCTCCGGACCATGGCGGAACGGCTGCGGGGGGCGCTTTGATCGATACCCGATGTGACGACGACCCGGCACATGGCGGCGGCCAATCCAGTGAGGAGACGGCATGCGACTGCGGAATAAGGTAGCTCTGATTACTGGGGCGGCTGTGGGCATCGGCGCCGAAATTGCGAAGCGGTTCGCGGCGGAAGGCGCGCAGGTGGTGATTGGGGATGTGAACGCGGTCGAAGCGCGGACAACCTCCGAACGCATCCGACGATCCGGCGGCAGCGCCCGATCCGTTCTGCTCGATGTCACGAAAGAAGAGAGCTGGAAAGAGGCGCTGGACGGGATCCGGACCGCGGAAGGCCGGCTCGATGTCCTCGTGAATAATGCGGGGATCACCAAACGGATTCCCATCACCGAGATGCCGCTGGAGGACTTCGAACAGATCATGGCGGTCAATGTCCGGGGGGTATTTCTCGGAATCAAGCACGCCTTGCCCTTCATGAAGCAACACGGCGGCGGCTCCATCGTGAACATTTCGTCCATCTGCGGCCTGGTGGGGCACAAGCTCACGAACGAAACCTATACCACCTCCAAGGGCGCCGTGACCCTGCTGACAAAGAGCGTGGCGGTCCGGCATGCCCGGGACAACATCCGGTGCAACTCGATTCATCCCGGGACCGTGGACACGCCCATGGTCCAAGCGCTCTTCGCGGATCCGGAGAAGAAACGGGAGCGCCTGGACGAGGTGCCCCTCGGAAGACTGGCGACCGCCCGAGACGTGGCCAACGCCGCTCTCTTCCTCGCCTCCGACGAAGCGGGCTTCATCACGGGCGCGGCCTTACCCGTTGATGGAGGGCTGACGGCCTACTGAAGACGGCCCGGTCCGGCTCGCCGCAGAGGATGGGTGTCCACTCGACCCCCCGCCTCAGTGCGTGATGGAGGGCGTTCGTCGCGCGGATTGATCTGCTCCCTTCTGCTCGCCCCTCCCGGCCTCCGGGGAACGATCACGGCCGAGGATCTGTTACCGCCCGGCGGGTTCCATCATCCGGACAATTCCTGAAAATCGAGTGACAGGAAGCAGACGGGGCGGTACACCACCTCATGTTGGGCTAGGAGATGGCCGGAGGGCGCCCATCGTTCCAGGGATCGATCGTGGAGGGTTTCATGGCGAGCACGCCCGGTCATGGCGGCAAGAAACGATTCCGGACCTCGATGCGTGTGCAGACGCACGGGAAGGCGCAATCTCGCATCCAGGAAAGCCATGAGCACTACCAGGCGATATTCGAGGCCGGCCCCTTTCCCAAGGTGCTCTACGATCCCGGCACGCTCGCGATCCTGGCCGTCAACGACGCCGCCGTCGAGCTATACGGATACCGCCGGGACGAATTCCTCGCGATTACCCTCAAAGATCTGCGCCCGCCAGAGGAAGTCCCAAAGCTGGTGGCGGCGTTCGCCCAGCCCCTTCCCGACCGCTATCACGCCGGCATCTGGACCCACCGGAAGAAGGACGGCGCTCTCATCGAGGTGGACGTCTACACCCACGCGATGGTACTGAGCGGCCGGACAGTGCGCCTGGCGGAACTGTATGACGTCACCGAGAGGAGACGCACCGAGGCTGCCCTCGTCAAGCGCACCCAGCAACTGGAGGCCGTGCGGGCCATCGCCGCCGAAATCGCCCAGGAGCTCGACATAGCGAATGTCCTGCGTCTCGTCGCGCAACGGGCCTGCGAGCTGACCGGCGCCGCTGCAGCCGACATCGATCTCTGGGACCCCGAGCGCCAGCTTCTCCTGCCCGAAGCCTCCTACGGCCATGCGATGCCCTATCCCGCGACCACGCGCCGCCTGGGGGAGGGCGCCATGGGCACCGTGGCCCAGACCCTCCAGGGGTTGTTCCTCAACGACTATCGCTCCAGCCCGGTCGCTCACCCCGACACCCTCGCCCAGACGACCATCACCGCCTCCATCGTCGAGCCGCTCCTTTACCGAGGCACACTCCTCGGCGTCATCGGCGTCGATCACGAAACCCCCGGACGCACCTTCGCCACTCAGGATCGGGATCTCCTTCGCCTCTTTGCCGACCAGGCCGCGATTGCGATCGAGAACGCGCGGCTGTTTCAGGCGGAGCAGGGTCGGCGGAAGGAGCTCGAGGCGGTGCGGGCGGGCGCCGAAGAGATCACGCGGGAACTGGACCTGGCGGCATTGCTCGGCCTCATCCACGAGCGGGCTGTCGATCTGGCGCAAGGAGATTCCGGCGCGGTGTGGCTCTGGGACGAGGCGGCGCAGGTCCTGCTCCCACGGAGCTGGCTCGGTCTCGGGGAGTGGATGGCGGACATCCGCCTGCGGCCCGGCGAGGGAGTCACCGGCATTGTGGCCGCCCGGCGGCAGGGGATGATCGTCAATGACTTCCGGACGTCTCCGTATACGTATCGTCTCTTCGTCGAGCGGATGGAGCACGTGGCGGTGCTGGCCGAGCCGCTTCTCTACCGAGAGCGCCTGGTCGGCGTGCTCTCGGTCAATCGAAACGATCCCGCCCGCCCGTTCACGGTGGAGGACCAGCGCCTGGTCCGTCTCTTCGCGTCGCAGGCCGCCATTGCCATCGAGAACGCCCGGCTCTTCGCGGAACTGAACGAGTCCTATGCCCAGCTCCAGCGGGCCCAGGCCGGGCTCGTCCGCTCCGAGAAGCTCCGCGGGCTCGGCCAGATGGCGGCCGGGATCGCCCACGATCTGAACAACACGCTGGCGGCGATCCTGGGCCAGGTGGAGCTTCTGAAGCTCCGGGGGGCGCCGCCCGAGGTCCGGGAAGGCCTCGACATTCTCGAAACCGCGGCCACTGAAGGCGCCCGCGTGGTTCGCCGCCTCCAGGACTTCGCCCGGCAGCGGGCGGCCTCGCCGCTGGCGCCCATGGACCTCGGCCAGGCTGTCCAGGAGACCCTGGAGATCACCCGTCCCCGCTGGCAGGACGAGATCCAGCAACGGGGCAGGACCATCGCCGTCCAGGCTGCGCTCGATGACCTCCCGCCCATACTGGGACACGCTCCCGAGGTCCGCGAGGCGCTCACGAACCTGATCTTCAACGCCGTGGATGCGATGCCGGACGGGGGGACGCTGACCTTCGCGGGCGCGGCGGCTCCGGACTGGATCACCCTGCAGATGACGGATACCGGGATCGGGATGCCCGAGGCAGTCCGCCAGAGGGCCTTCGAGCCCTTCTTCACGACCAAGGGGGTCAAGGGCACCGGCCTCGGTCTCTCCGTGGTGTACGGGATCATGGAGCGGCATGGCGGCCGCGTGGACGTGACCTCCGTGCCCGGCCAGGGCACCACGTTCACCCTGCGGTTCCAGCAGGTGCCGGCCGGGCCAAGCGGAGGGGCTCCAGCACCTCGGTCAGTCGCGAGGGCGTCCCGGTGCATCCTCGTGATCGACGACGAGGATATGGTCCGCCGCACGATGACCGAGCTTCTGCAGGCCGCCGGGCATACCGTTCTCGCGGCGGAGAGCGGGCCCGCCGGACTCGCACAATTGGAACACACGCTGCCGGACCTCGTGCTCACCGACCTGGGGATGCCGGAGATGTCGGGCACGGAGGTCGCCCGCCGCGTGAAGGCCGCCCACCCAGGGCTCCCCGTGATACTCCTCACCGGCTGGGGCGGTACGGCAACGCTGCCAAAGGCCGACCGACAGTCTGTGGACCGCGTGCTCGGGAAGCCCGTCCGGCTGGCTGACCTCCTCCAGGTGGTGGCCGAGCTGACCGAATCCGGGCACTCGGAAGAGAGGGTTGCGCCGGCCTGAGGGCTTGGTCAAGACGCGAGGTGGGCCGACGAATGGCGGCAGATTCCTGCCGCGCGATTCTGCGGTGAGCGAGATACCTTGTTTAGCAGGTTGCCGAAGAACCCGCTTTCGCTCAGGCTGCTCAAAAAGGTCCAGATGCAAGGCGGCGCGCGATGCGAGGCGCGAGGCGTACCTACGCGTACGCCGCAGCGCCGCGCGAGCGCGCCAACGCGGCAGATGGGCCTTTTTGAGCAGCCTGTTAGAACTCCACGACCGCCTTGACGACGCCCCGCTCCGGGTCCAGCCATCCCGGAAACTCTGCCACCATCCGGTCGGCGGGGGCCCGGTGCGTGATCCACGGCGCCAGATCGATCCGGCCGTCCTCCACCATCTGCATCGCCCAGAGAAAGTCGGCGGCCATGGCGTTCCGGCTGCGGATCAGGGTGAGCTCGCGCCGATGGAGCTCGCTGTCGCGGAAGGTGATGTCCGCCTGCACCAAGGAGACATAGACCAGCTTGCCCCCGTTGGCCGTGTACTGCACCGCCTGCATCATGGACTTGGGGCTGCCGGTGGCGTCGAAGACGGCCGTGGGCAGGTCTCCGTTCAGCAGCTCCTCGAGCCGCTTGCCCGTGTCCCCCGCCCCGTCCAGACAGCGCGCCACCTTGAGATTCCGCTGACAGAACTCGCGCCGCCAGGCGCTGATCTCCAGGACGGTGACCCGGGCGCCGACCAGCTGCGCGAAGGTTGTCGTCGCCAGGCCGATCGGACCCGCCCCGATCACCAGAACGTTCTCGCCCGGCTCCAGTTGGGCCCGCCGGACGGCGTGCGCCCCGATGGTCAGCATCTCCACCAGGGCCAACTGATCCAGGGACAGCGTCCGCGACCGATGCAGCTTGGCGATGGGGACCGTCATGTGTTCGCGCATCCCGCCGTCGGCGTGGACCCCCAGCACCTGCAAGGAGACGCAGCAGTTTGTCTTCCCGCGGCGGCAAGCGATGCAGCGCCCGCAGTTGAGATACGGCTCCACCGCACAGCGGTCGCCAACGGCCAGGCCCTTGTCGTTCGGCCCGACGGCCACGATCTCTACCCCGAGCTCGTGCCCGACGACGCGGGGATAGGTGAAGAAGGGCTGGTCCCCCTTGAAGGCGTGAATGTCGCTGCCGCACACCCCCACGCGGTGGATGCGGACGAGCGCCTCGCCCGGGCCGGGCTCCCCGGCAGCCGGCCGCTCGATCAGTTGAAAGCTGCCCGGCTTCTCCAGCACGATCGTCTTCATGGTCGGCTAGTGCGACGAGAGACGGTCGCGCTCGCGCTGGATGGCCTCCTTGCCCGCCTGGACCGCCGCCGAGAGGATGGACTTCTTCTCCTCGAGCACCTCGCGGCCGCGCTCCAGGACCTCCTCGGCCTTGTCCCGGAGCTCATCCGAGACGTCGATGGTCTTGTCGCGCGCGTCGGCAGCCAGATCCCGAAGCCGCTCGCGGGTCCGACGCCCCGACTCCGGCGCAAAGAGCATCGCCAGGCTGGCGCCGAGGGCCCCACCCAGGATGAATCCCAACGCGATCGCCGAACCAGAATAGCCGCGTTCCTCGCTCATGACGCCTCCCTCCTTCGTGTGTACAGCTTCCACAGCACTTTGGCCCCGGCCCGGACGCCCACCAAGAGGCTGGCCGCCGGGATGAACCGCGAGCCGAATAGCGAACGCACCACGCCGGTCGTGGCCCGGATGTTGTCCCCGGCCTCCTCGAGCTTTGCAAGGGTGCCCCGGACCCGCTCCGTCCCTTCCGCCGCCCCCTGGGCCGCCCGGTTCAGGTTGCGGATCGCCTCCCGCGCCTCCTGGATGGTCGGCTTCAACTCCAGCTCCAGGGAGCGGATGAACTCCTGCAACCGCCAGGAGGCCCGGCGCAGCTCCGACGTGACCATGACCATCCTGATGGTCCAGAGCACGCTCACCACGGCCAGGACCACCAGCGAGGCGACGGCGAACTCGTTCATCTCACACCACCCCTTCCTCTTCGAAGCTCGATCAGCCGATCGAACAACCGGCTGACTTCCGCCAGCGGGCGGCCGCGGCGGAGCCGCCGCTCTACCTTCGCCTCGTGCCGTTTCACCTCCAGCGCGCGGGAGACCACCTCGTGCAAGCGCTGGGCGGCGAAAACGACAACCCCGTCCTCGTCTCCGTGCACGATATCGCCGGGCTGCACGGGGGCGCCCCCGCAGATGATGGGGACCTGGCTCTCGAACAAGTGCTCCGCCGTGCCGATTCGGGGAGTCGCGGCCCGGGCGAAGACCGGCAGGCCCACGTCCTCCAGCCCTGCAAGGTCCCGCACGGCCCCGTCGATGACGAAGCCGTGGAGTCCCTTGCGCCGCGCCTCGATGGCCATCAGCTTGCCCAGGAGCGCCGCCTCGACCATCCCCCCGCCATCCACGACCAACACCTCGCCCTCGCGGGCCTCGGCCAAGGCCGTGAGCAGCGTCAAGTAGTCGCCGGGAAAACACCGAACGGTCCGGGCGATCCCGACCAGGCGGGCGGTCCGAGTCATCGGCTTGATGGCGGACGCCATCGTTCCCAGCCGACCCAGCGCATCCGACAGAATGGCGGTCGGGATACGAGCGACACGACGCAACGGATCACGCACGGTAGAGCTGCTCAGACCGTCGGGTCCAGAGGGTCAACGGCGGCCGGGCGACGAGTCCGGCCGCCAGCCATCACGGGAGAATGGCAATCACGCGCGCGGACGCGGACGCCGCCTCCAGTCGGAGCGGCGCCACGATCAGCTTGGCGCCCTTGATCGGAAGCCGATCGAGATTGGCCAGATTCTCGATCAGCCACGCGCCCGGCGGCACGATCGGCGCGGGCGCGTCTCCGCCCGCGACGGACGGCGCGTCGGGCGTAAACGCATCCAGCCCCACGCCCTGCACCTGCCGCTCGTTCACAAGGAAGGCCAGGGCGGCCGCCGAAAAGCCGGGGGCGCGGGACACGCCCTGCGCATCCAGGTTGGCGTACCGCGCGGCATCGGCCCATCGTCGCGCCCAGCCGGTGTACAGCAGGACGGCGCTCTGCTTCGGGATGCGACCGTACTGGCGCTCCCAGGCCAGCAGATCCTCCACCGTGGCCCGGTACTCCGGCGCCTCGGCGACCTTCGCGGTCAGGTTCACCACGACCGCGGGCGCCAGCAGTTCGCGGGGCGGGATCTGGGCAATCGTTCGCTTGTCCTTCCGGACGATCCCCAGGGCGTTCAGCCGGGTGCCGAAATCCTTCCCGACCGACCCGTTCGGAAGGGAGCCTTGCCGCTCACCCTCGCCGGATGCCGCGGGCCGCTGGGGGTCCGTCAGGGCCGCGCGCTCGCCTTCGGAATGGGAGGGGTCTACGATGGCGGACTTGCGCAGGATGGCGCTCTCCAGGGCCC